>NZ_JAHKKA010000002.1:0-459033 GCF_018829625.1 Haemophilus sp. SZY H36
CTACTTAAAAAGTAATTATGAATTTTCAGTTAAGCACCTATTAAGACTTCAAAATTAAAAATATTTTAAAACAAGTCAATCAACAAGTGCCCACACAGATTGTCTGATATATTGTTAAAGAGCAAAAAACAACGACGCACTTGGAAACTTAAAAACTTCACAACAGTGCGTCGTTGTGTGCGGTGCATTATAGGCGTTTTAAAAACCCTTGCAAGTACTTTTTTGTAAAAATATTTAAAAAAATGATCTTTTGGATAAAGTTAATACAAAAAGGTCTATTTGACATCAATTTTAGTCTATTTTTATTACATCTAAAGATTCAAATCCCCATAGATGTAAAGCTTTTTTAAATTGAGATTCTTCAGGAAAATGTTCGGTGCAAAACATTTGATTATATTTTTCACCTTGAGCACATACACTTTTACCATCGAGTAAATATTTTATCCGCTTAGCAATCGCCGCTCCAGGGTCCATAAAATATTTAATTTGTGGCAAGCACAACTGAATTTCATCTTTGATGAGTGGAAAATGAGTACAACCTAAGACTAATGTATCTAAATCTGCCATATCTGCCCACGGAGATAACTCATCTTTTAAACTAATTAGATCAACGGAATGACCACGAATTTTTTGCTCCGCAATTTCTACTAATTTTGTGGTTCCCAATCTCTCAACAATACAGTCTTGCGCAAATTTATCAATCAACTCATCGACATAATGACGTTTTACAGTACCCTTTGTAGCTAATAAACCAATATGTTTTGTCTTTGTCATTTCTGATGCAGGTTTAATAGCGGGTACAGTCCCAATGATAGGAATATCAAAAGCAGCTCGCAAAGGCGGAAGTACAACTGTACTCGCTGTATTGCAAGCTATCACAATTGCATCTAATGGATAACGTTGATTAATAAGTTGGCAAACAGCTAAAGAGCGGTGAATAATACTTTCTTCTTCGCGTTCTGAATAAGGAAAACCGGCATTATCAAAACAATAGAGATAATGCCAATTGGGTAATAATTTTTTAGCTTCACGATATACGCTAAACCCACCCACTCCAGAATCAAAAAAGAGCACAGTTGGGCGTTTTTCTTTTTTATCCATTTAAAACTCTTTGAAAATTGACCGCACTTTTAAGCGTTCGAGTAAATCTCTTTATTATTTAACCAACGACGAATCAGACTTTCTGCTAGATCCGGGTATTTTTGGATAAGCGATTTCGCATAAAATTGCACCGTTGGTATCACTTTTCTATCTCGCATTAAATTTGCAACTCGCAATTCAGCAACTCCAGTTTGTTTCGTTCCAAGCACTTCACCAGGCCCGCGAATTTCTAAGTCTTTTTCAGAAATAACAAACCCATCTTGGCTATCTCGTAGCACTTGCAAACGTTTTTGCGAAACTTTACCTAGCGGAGGTTTATACATTAGTACACAAAAAGAAGCCGTGCTACCTCGACCGACGCGCCCTCGTAACTGATGAAGTTGCGATAAACCTAAACGCTCTGCATTTTCGATAATCATCAAACTCGCATTGGGAACATCAACCCCTACTTCGATCACTGTCGTCGCCACCAATAAATCCAATTCTGCATTTTTAAAACGCATCATGACATCTTGTTTTTCTTGTGGTTTCATTCGCCCGTGTACTAACCCAATATTTAACATAGGCAATGCCTTAGTTAGATCTTCCCAAATCGCTTCTGCGGCTTGAGCTTCTAAAACCTCTGATTCATCAATTAACGTACACACCCAATAGGCTTGGCGTTTTTCATTAACACAAGCGTTTTTTACACGCATCACAATTTCAGCGCGACGTTCTTCAGAAACCACTACGGTTGTTATCGGCGTACGTCCTGGAGGCAATTCATCAATAATTGATGTATCCAAATCGGCATATACGGTCATTGCCAACGTTCTTGGTATCGGTGTGGCCGTCATAATTAACTGATGGGGATAAAATCCTGCTTTTTCGCCTTTCTCACGCAACATTAATCGTTGATGCACACCAAAACGGTGTTGTTCATCAATAATCACCAATGCTAGATCGGAAAACTCGACTTCTTCTTGGAATAAAGCATGCGTCCCCACCACCATTTGCACGGCACCAGTTTTGATTTTTTCAAGCTCTGCTTGTCTTGATTTTCCTTTTACTTTACCGGCTAACCAGCCAACTTCAATACCGAAAGGCTCAAACCAACGTCGAAAATTATTCGCGTGCTGTTCTGCAAGAATTTCTGTTGGCGCCATTAAGGCGACTTGTTTGCCGTTGTCAATTGCAGTTAAAGCAGCCAATGCGGCAACTAATGTTTTTCCCGATCCGACATCCCCTTGCACTAAACGCATCATCGGATAATCCTTGATAAGATCTTGTTCAATATCCGACACTACTCGCTTTTGCGCATTAGTGGGTTGAAATGGCAAGGTGGATAAAAATCGCTGTTTTAAATCGCTTTGATAATGTAGCGGTAAGGCAGAAAATTGCTGCGTTCCTAACCGCACTTTTTGCATAGCTAAATTATGTGCCAGCAGCTCTTCAAAGATTAAGCGCTGTTGTGCAGGATGCTTACCTTGCTCTAACATTTCTAATGAAATATCTGGCGGCGGACGATGCAATAATCGCAATGCCTCTTTTAAGCTATATTGATGTGGGTTAAATTCATTAGGCAAAATTTCTGCAATCTGAACGTTGTCGAGTAATGCCAAAGCCTGATCCGTTAATTTTCGTAATGAATTTTGTTTGAGCCCTTCCGTCGTGGAATAAATCGGCGTTAGCGTTTCTTCCAATACAATAGGCGCATTATCTCGCACAATTTGATATTCTGGATGATGAATTTCTGGCATGTGACGCCCACGTTTCACTTCGCCAAAAGCCTTTACTCGCACACCTGTTTGAAAACTATTACGCATCCCCGCATTAAAATTAAAAAAACGTAACATAATTTTCGATGTGCCGTCTGACAAACTAACCGATAAAATCGGGCGACGGCCAAAAGTCACTTCACAGGTTTGTACAATTCCTTCAATGGTAAAATATTGTTCGGGGCGAAGATGAGCGATTGACGTAATTCGCGTACGATCTTCATAGCGAATAGGTAAATGAAAGAGTAAATCTTGCAGGTTATGAATGCCGATTTTAGCCAGTTTATTAGAAATGGCCGCACCAACACCAGAGAGGATGGTCAAAGGTACGGCATCGAGAAGTTCAAGGCTCATAGCTCATTAATATTGCGTTTGACATTAACGACGCCAGTGATGCCTTTAATGCGATGAACGATATTGGCAAGGTGTTTGATATCTTTTACACATACCTGCAAAATCACAAGCAATAAATTGTTCTCTAATTCTTCCGTCCAAATATTTTGAAGACTGCTTTCGCTCGCAGAAATTGCGGTCATTAAACTAAGCAAGGCATTCTGCTCATTCAATATTTCTATTTGTAATTCAGCCTCAAAATTTACCGCACTTTGAACATTATCCCATTTAGCCAACGATTGACGACAAGCATTTTTCAAACTGGCACAATGTTGATGGTGTACCACAACAGTATTTTCTTGTGTACAACATCCCACAATAGGATCGCCCGGAATTGGATGGCAACATTGAGCAAATTGTGTTTTACCCACTTGCATTGGTGCAATAGTGAGTATTTGGGATTCAAATTCAAAATTCTGAGTATTAGCAGATTCTAACGGCACGCCCACAAATTGATGCGCAATTATGGCGGCAGACTGATTACCTAAACCGATTTCTCGTAATAATTCATCTAAAGAAGAAAGCGCTAAAGCCTCTAATACAGTGCTAATTTGTTGAATAGAAAAATCACCTAAATTATGAGGCTGTAATGCTGCATTAAGTTCAACTTCACCTAATTTCACCGCATCTTCTTCACAGCGCTGTTTGAGATAATGGCGAATCCGTGTTTTCGCACGAGCCGTTACTACAAAATTTAACCATGCAGCTTCAGGATGAGCATTTGGATCGGTGATGATATTGACGGTTTGACCAGACTCAAGGGCTTGTGAAAGCGGATAAGGTTTATGCTCAACGGTTACGCCAACACAAGTATTCCCCACATCTGAATGCACAGCATAAGCAAAATCTACTGCCGTTGCGCCCATTGGCAATTCAACAATTCGACCTTTTGGCGTAAAAACATAAATTTCTTTCGGGAAAAACTCTGATTTTACATTCTCAATAAACTCAAACGAATTACCTACACTTTGTTGAATTTCGACCAAACTTTGCAACCAGCGTTGTGCGCGAATTTGTGCGGTTGTACTATCGTTTTTACCATTTTCTTTATAAACCCAATGTGCTGTAATGCCCATTTCGGCAACTTGCTCCATATCCTCAGTATGAATATGAACTTCTACGGGAACACCTTTCGGCCCAATCATTGAAGTTTGCAAAGATTGATAGCCATTTGCTTTAGGTACCGCGATATAATCCTTAACTCGACCAGGACGTGGCTTATAAAGATTATGCATTTGCCCCAAAACGCGATAACAATCATCCACATTTTTTACAATCACACGGAACGCATAAATATCCATAATAGAGTGGAATTCTTGATCCTTTATGCGCATTTTTTGATAGATCTTGTAAAGGTGTTTTTCACGTCCCCACACTCGGGCAAAAATGCCTGCGTTTTCTAACCGCACTTTAATCTCTTGTGAAATACGTTCGATTAAATCTTGTCGATTACTACGCGCCACATCAATGAGTTTTTTTAACACCTCATAACGATGTGGATGCATTGCTTGAAAAGATAAGTCTTCTAATTCATTTTTGATATGCTCAATGCCTAAACGATGAGCAAGCGGACAATAGATTTCAAGCGTTTCTTTCGCAATACGGCGGCGTTTATCTGGTCGTAACGAACCAAGCGTGCGCATATTATGCGTGCGGTCAGCAAGCTTGATTAACACAACGCGAATATCGCGCGTCATCGCCAAAATCATTTTGCGAAAATTCTCGACTTGTGCTTCTTGGCGAGTACGGAATTTCAATTTATCGAGTTTTGATACACCGTCCACAATTTCAGCCACACTGGCACCGAACTCTTCTTTCAGTTGTTCTTCCGTATAAGGTGTATCTTCAATAACATCGTGCAAAAGCGCAGCCATTACCGCTTCATGATCTAAGTGTAGTTGAGCAATAATGGAGGCTACCGCCACAGGATGGGTAATGTAAGGTTCGCCGCTGGAGCGAAATTGTCCTTCGTGCGCATCTCTTGCAATCACAAACGCACGCTTGATGAGTTCAATTTTATCTGCGGGCAAATACCCTTGAATAATTCGATCTAAATCCGCAAACAGTTCCAAAGGAGACCTACTTATCGTTGAAAGAGAAAGTGCGGTTAAAATATCGTGATTTTTTACCGCACTTTTAAAAGATTATTCTGTAATTAATGCAACAGCTGCTTCTTCCGTTTCTTGCACTTTCGCCATTTCTTGGAATTCTTGTGCATCCATAATATCTTGATTAATCAAACCTTTTTCGATTTCACGCAATGCGATTACTGTTGGTTTGTCATTATCTTCTGGCACTAATGGTGCACTTTGGTTAAGTTGTAATTGTCTTGCACGACGCGCAGCCGTTAAAATTAAATCAAAACGGTTACCAATTTTTTCTACCGCATCTTGCACAGTAACACGAGCCATAATTTACTCCGATTTGTCAAAAATTACTCTATTGAAAGGGCGTTATAATACTCAATTTCGCCCTATTTTGCTAGTAGCTGTTGAATTAACATTGCATTTTGTTTTTGTTGATAATCTTTAGTTAAGCGTTCCGATTGCAAAATACTTTGTAAATCTTTTAATGCTTTCTCAAAATCATCATTCACAATGACATAATCATATTCGTCATAATGCGAAATTTCACTTATCGCTTTTGACATTCGTTCAGCGATAACCTCTTCACTATCTTGCCCACGACCAATTAAACGACGCTCTAATTCAGGCAATGAAGGCGGTAAAATAAAAATGCTTTTTACCGAAGGCACTTTTTTACGGATTTGTTGAGCACCCTGCCAATCAATATCTAAAAATACATCAATGCCTTTTGCTAAATTTTCTTCAATCGCAGGTAAAGAGGTTCCATAATAATTGCCACCAAAAACTTTGGCATATTCTAGAAATAAATCTTGCTCAATGAGGGATTCAAACTCTTCTTTTGATACAAAATAATAGTGTACGCCTTCAACTTCACCTGGACGTGGGGCTCGTGTCGTATGTGATACAGACACCATTTTTTGAGTTGAACTATCTGATGCCAATAACGCAGAAATTAATGAAGATTTTCCCGCACCACTTGGTGCAGACAAAATATAAAGATTACCTTGAGACATAGAATATTTAACCTTCTCTAACAATTTCAGTCTATTATGCAGATTTCTCTATAAAAAATCATCAAAAGTGCGGTGATTTTTTACGGTACTTTTTCATTCTAATGATGATTTGATATAGATCACAAAAAAGTAGTAGGGTTTATAGTTTTATAAAAATGCTCGTGCTATACTCTGTGCGCTGTCTTACTGAGTGAGCAGTATTACTCAAAGCAAACAGATTTGTTTAACTTAAATAAAAGGTGAAAATCTTATGGCAATTAAAATTGGTATCAATGGTTTCGGCCGTATCGGTCGTATCGTATTCCGTGCAGCACAACACCGTGATGACATCGAAGTTGTAGGTATTAACGACTTAATCGACGTTGAATACATGGCTTATATGTTGAAATATGATTCAACTCACGGTCGTTTCGACGGCACTGTTGAAGTGAAAGATGGTAACTTAGTGGTTAACGGTAAAACTATCCGTGTAACTGCAGAACGTGATCCAGCAAACTTAAACTGGGGTGCAATCGGTGTTGATATCGCTGTTGAAGCAACTGGTTTATTCTTAACTGATGAAACTGCTCGTAAACACATCACTGCAGGCGCGAAAAAAGTTGTATTAACTGGTCCATCTAAAGATGCAACCCCTATGTTCGTTCGTGGTGTAAACTTCAACGCATACGCAGGTCAAGATATCGTTTCTAACGCATCTTGTACAACAAACTGTTTAGCTCCTTTAGCGCGTGTTGTTCATGAAACTTTCGGTATCAAAGATGGTTTAATGACCACTGTTCACGCAACAACTGCAACTCAAAAAACTGTGGATGGTCCATCAGCTAAAGACTGGCGCGGCGGCCGCGGTGCATCACAAAACATCATTCCATCTTCAACAGGTGCGGCGAAAGCAGTAGGTAAAGTATTACCAGCATTAAACGGTAAATTAACCGGTATGGCTTTCCGTGTTCCAACTCCAAACGTATCTGTTGTTGACTTAACTGTTAACCTTGAAAAACCAGCTTCTTACGATGCAATCAAACAAGCAATCAAAGACGCTGCTGAAGGTAAAACTTTCAATGGCGAATTAAAAGGCGTATTAGGTTACACTGAAGATGCTGTTGTTTCTACTGACTTCAACGGCTGTACTTTAACTTCTGTATTTGATGCAGACGCTGGTATCGCATTAACTGATTCTTTCGTTAAATTAGTATCTTGGTACGATAACGAAACTGGTTACTCAAACAAAGTATTAGACTTAGTAGCTCACATTTACAACTACAAAGGCTAATTAAAACTTTGAAAAAATTAACCGCTCTTCGGAGCGGTTTTTTATTATCTATAATTTAGTTTACGATCTAAAAATGAACAAGGGATCACTAAAAATAATTTAAAACAATCAATATTCTTCTAGCTTTTATTCCTATTTAAGATTATATTAGCGCACAACTGTTCGCTCAATGAAATCAAAAAATAGGGTTAATATGAATCTCGATCTCCATTTTGTTCATCGTATTCAACAACAAGCCAAAACTCGTGCAAATATGACCGCACTTCGCTATAAAGAACACGGCTTGTGGCGAGACATCTCTTGGAAAAATTTTCAAGATCAACTCAATCAACTTTCTCGTGCATTACTTGCTCACAATATTGACGTACAAGATAAAATCGCCATTTTTGCTCATAATATGGAACGTTGGACAATCGCTGACATTGCGACCTTACAAATTCGAGCAATTACAGTACCTATTTACGCAAGCAATACAGCCCAGCAAGCAGAATTTATCCTAAATCACGCCGATGTAAAAATTCTATTCGTGGGCGATCAAGACCAATACGATCAAACATTGGAAATTGCTCATCATTGTCCACAATTACAAAAAATTGTGGCAATGAAATCCACAATTCAATTACAACAAGATACTCTTTCTTGCACTTGGGAAAGTTTTATTGAAACAGATTCAAACGCCCAACAAAATGAACTAACCCAGCGCTTAAATCAAAAACAATTATCGGATTTATTTACGATTATTTATACCTCGGGCACTACTGGAGAGCCTAAAGGTGTCATGTTAGATTACGCTAATCTCGCTCACCAATTAGAAACACATGATCTTTCACTTAATGTGACAGATCAGGACGTTTCACTTTCTTTCTTACCGTTCTCTCATATTTTTGAACGAGCTTGGGCGTCTTATATTCTTCATAGAGGTGCAATACTTTGCTATTTAGAAGATACCAATCAAGTGCGGTCAGCTTTAACGGAAATTCGCCCAACTTTAATGTGTGCCGTCCCACGTTTTTACGAAAAAATTTATGCTGCAGTGCTAGATAAAGTTCAAAAAGCCCCAAAACTTCGCCAAATAATGTTTCATTGGGCAATTTCCGTGGGACAAAAACATTTTGATTTACGTGCGAATAATAAAGCTATTCCATTCTTATTGAAGAAACAATTTGCTTTAGCAGATAAATTAGTGCTCTCAAAACTTCGCCAATTATTGGGGGGACGTATAAAAATGATGCCTTGCGGAGGAGCAAAATTAGAACCTGCTATTGGGCTATTTTTCCATGCTATTGGTATCAACATCAAATTAGGCTATGGCATGACAGAAACAACTGCGACCGTTTCTTGCTGGCATGATTTCCAATTTAACCCAAATTCAATCGGCACACTCATGCCAAAAACGGAAGTTAAAATTGGGGAAAATAATGAAATCCTCGTGCGTGGCGAAATGGTGATGAAAGGCTATTACAAGAAGCCAGAAGAAACGGCTCAAACCTTTACAGAAGATGGTTTCTTAAAAACTGGCGATGCGGGAGAATTTGATGAACAAGGGAATTTATTTATTACCGATCGCATTAAAGAATTAATGAAAACCTCAAACGGCAAATATATCGCGCCACAATATATCGAAAGCAAAATCGGTAAAGATAAATTTATCGAACAAATTGCGATCATCGCTGATGCGAAAAAATATGTGTCTGCACTTATTGTGCCTTGCTTTGATAGTTTGGAAGAATACGCTAAACAGCTCAATATTAAATATCATGACCGTTTAGAATTACTAAAAAATTCTGACATTCTGAAAATGTTTGAGCAGCGTATTAATGCGGTGCAAAAAGAATTGGCTCATTTTGAGCAAGTAAAAAAATTCACGTTACTTTCTCAAGCATTTAGCATCAAATTAGGTGAAATTACACCGACATTAAAATTACGTAGAAAAGTGATTTTAGAACGTTATCGTAAGCAAATTGAAGATATGTATAATTCAAAAGAATCAAAAAATTCATAACTAAAAGGCTCTCGTTTGAGAGCCTTTTTCTTGCCAATTATTCAGGAAATTTTTCTTCCAAAATTAATGCTAACCCATCTTCATTATTGGTCGCGGTGACTACATTTGCAGCTTGTTTAATTTCATCAGGCGCATTTCCCATTGCCACCCCAAGCCCCGCATGTTCTAGCATATCCAGATCATTAAAGTTATCACCAAATGCAATCACTTCATGGGTTTGTACGCCAAAATAATCTTCCAAAAAACGCACCGCACTTCCTTTGGTGGCACTCTTGTGCATCACCTCTAAAAAGTTAGCATGGGAACGGCAAATACTCAGATGTGGAAATTTTTCCTTTAAAATAATTTCAATCTCAATGATTTCTTGAGCTTCCCCAATAATTTGAATTTTATGTGGTGAACGAGCCGCCACTTCATCAAACGGGTAAATCTCAATTTTTGTGACGTTGCGTTCAAAAATCACCCATTTATTTTCTACATCGCGAGCATGGCAATCATTATTTGTATAATAATTCACGCCAAGCAAAGGATGATCCGCCAAAACGGTATTAATGTCTAAAATATCTTTTGGATCAATTTGTACGCTATAAATTGGTTCAAGATGTTGATTCAAAATAAGCGCGCCACTAAATGCAACAAGCACATTATTCGTTTCAAGCTGCTTCCAATAAGGCAAAATACCTAAAGGAGAACGAGCTGAAATTGGCACAAAAGGAATACCATTCGCCGTTAAACGATTAATTGCTGCAACAGTTCGAGGGGAAATGGTATGTTGAGAGGTTAATAAGGTGCCATCAAAATCACTAAATACCGCTTTATACATCATTACTCCGAATAAAGATTATTTCTCTGCTAGATAAGGATCATCAAAGCCTAATCCTTGCATAATTTGGGTTTCTAAACTTTCCATTTCTTCAGCTTCATCGTTTTCAATATGATCATAACCGAGTAAATGTAAGCTACCATGCACAACCATATGCGCCCAATGTGCCATTAATGGTTTCTCTTGTTCAACGGCTTCTCGCTCCACGACTTGACGACAAATAACGAGATCCCCTAACAACGGTAACTCCACCTCATCGGGGCATTCAAATGGAAATGAAAGCACGTTAGTTGGGCGATCCTTGCCACGATAAGTTAAATTTAATTCATGGCTTTCGGCTTCATCCACAATACGAACCGTCATTTCGACTTCATCCCCTTCAGGTTGAACAGCCGCTGTTGCCCACTGCACAATTTGGTCTTCTGTTGGCAACCCCTCTAGATTTTCTGTGGCAATTTGCAGATCAACGAATATACTTCCCATTTTACTCTCCTAAATTCTTTTCAATTTCTGACCGCTCTTTTTCACGTTCGGCTTTACGAAGCTCAGCTAATTCTTTTCGACGAATTTCATCTTGCACTTCCCATTCTTCGTATGCTTGCACGACTTTAGCCACCACCGGATGGCGCACAATATCTTTGCTATCAAAATAGTTAAAACTTAATTCTGGTACTTTTTCCAACACTTCAATCGCATGGCGTAAACCAGATTTTGTGCTACGAGGTAAATCAATTTGCGTAATATCGCCCGTAATCACTGCTTTAGAATTAAAACCAATACGGGTTAAAAACATTTTCATTTGCTCAACTGTCGTGTTTTGACTTTCATCTAAAATAATAAAACTATCATTAAGTGTACGCCCTCGCATATAAGCCAAAGGGGCAATTTCAATAACATTACGTTCCATTAATTTTTGCACACGCTCAAAACCTAACATTTCAAACAAAGCATCATAAAGCGGACGTAAATAAGGTTCGATTTTCTGACCTAAATCCCCAGGTAAAAAACCTAGCTTTTCTCCTGCTTCCACCGCAGGTCGAGTAAGTAAAACGCGACGAATTTCTTGGCGCTCTAAAGCCTCAACTGCTGCAGCAACCGCTAAAAAAGTTTTCCCCGTCCCTGCTGGGCCAATACCAAAACTAATATCGTGAGTTAAAATATTATGCAAATACTGAACTTGATTTTCGCCTCTAGGTTTAATCACACCTCGTTTAGTTTTAATCGTTGTGCTGAAAACATTATTTTCAGCGCGGTTCGGTTCAGCTTGAGATAACATTCGGCTTTCTTGCAAAGCCATATGCACATCTTCCAAATCTAACTCTTTCACTTTACCTTTTACGGGCGCAGTTTCAACATATAAATCTTGGATTAATTTCACCGCACTTTTTATCAATTTTACATGATAAGGTTTTGGATCCTCTTCCACAGTATCAATATTAAAAGTGAAATTATGACGAGCAATGACAAGGTTAAATTCTTTTTCGATAAGTTTTAGATGATCATCAAATGCACCGCATAAAGATTGCAAACGTGCGTTATCTTGAGGTTCGAGAGTAAATGAAAGCATGAGGATACTAAGCTGGTGAAAATTGCAGTTATTCTAGCGTAATTACCACTTCATGGGAAATAATCATCACTTTGTTTTCATCCGTATTCTCTCTATAATATGCGCCTTTAATTATGTTACAAACTGGATATATTATGGCTGAACAAAATAACCCTTACGACGAACTTAGATACTACTCAAAACCCTTTTCTTATACGAGCATTGCGCTTTTGGAAGGGAATGCAACATTATGGGGATTAACACCACCAGCATTCAAAGGTGCTAAAGTATTAGAATTAGGTTCTTCTTTTGGTGGAAACTTAATTTCTCAAGCGGTTTATTATCCAGATACTGAATTTGTAGGCATTGATTTATCAGATAGTCAAATTACTCAAGGTAATGAAATTATTAAATCAATGGGATTAACAAACGTTCGTTTAGAAACAAAAAATATTCTAGATATTACGCCTGAATTTGGCATGTTTGACTACATCATCGTGCATGGTATTTATTCTTGGGTACCTGATAATGTTAAAGATAAAATCCTTAAGGTTTGTCGTGAGAATTTAACGCCAAATGGTATTGCTTATATTTCTTACAACACCTATCCCGGTTGGAAAAGCCGCGAAGTTGCACGGGATATTATGCTCTATGCTAATAAATACACTCAGAATTTACCACTCTCTGAGCAAACTCGTCGTGGCAAAGCCGTTGTTCAATTATTCTCAGATGCAATTAAATCGATTGAGTCTGAAAAAAACAATAATAAGAGCCGAATCAATAACTTCGATAATATTCAAACTAAAGGCGATCATTACATCGCACATGAATATCTCGAATATCACAACCACCCTTTCTATTTGAATCAATTTGTTGATAGCCTACATCAACATCAATTAGCTTATATTGGCGATACGGATTTTCAACTTTCATATATTTCTTGGATGCCACAACATCTACGTGACATGATCAATCAATTATCCGAAACAGATTATGTTGCACGTGAGCAATGCCTTGATTATCTTTACGATGTAGCATTCAGAAGAAGTTTACTATGCCATGCTCATTTACAAGATAAAATTAACCGTACAGAAACTATTGATAAAGCATTATTAAATAAATTAACTTTTATTGGACAGAACAAAGAAAATAATCTGAGCCATATATTCAATAATAAAGACGTAGAAAAATTACTTGAATACTTTATCTATCAAGTAGCTCATTTCACTATTCAATCATTAATTGATCACGTTGCTGAGCATAAAGAATTTGAAAATCTCACAGAGAATGAAATTTACTCTTCCGTATTGTTAGCAATTATCTTCGGTTATATCAATGTTTTTCTCACACCTTATCAAACATATACGTTTGAAGATAACAAAACTTATGTACCAAAACGATTTACTCAATATGTACAGGTCTTATTAGAAGGTGCAGATCAATATATCGGTGCAGGCAATATGTATAATGGAGGCGTTGAAAATTTAAATGAACTGCATGTTTATATGATGTCTCAAATGGAAAAACCGACAACTAAAGCGGAACTTAATGCGTCACTCAAAGCATATTTAATTGAAAATGGCTACAAAGATATGAACAACAACGAAAAACTCATTGATGAAGAATATGATTGTTCAGGATTATGTGATTCTATTTGTAAAGTATTAGCAGACTTAGGTTACATCCAACCTGCTACACCATAAGCAAAAAGCAAAATTGAAAGCAAGTAACATACTAAAGGAGATCGATTAGCTCTCCTTTTTTTGTCCCAATCGCAAAATTCAAATTGAAAACTATTTGCATTTATTGGATTTTAGAAATAGAATGAAGCCAATTCAATATAAATTAAGATCCATTCTCAAAAACAAGGAGTTTTCAATGACGTTAAAATCATTCAAAATTGCGACACTCGCTGCCGCACTTACATTCTCAGCAAGTAGCTTTGCAGATATTACTGTCTATAATGGTCAGCATAAAGAAGCAGCAAAAGCTGTTGCTGATGCTTTTACACAAGAAACGGGTATTAAAGTTACTTTAAATAGTGCTAAAAGCGAACAGTTAGCAGGTCAACTTAAAGAAGAAGGCGATAAAAGCCCAGCCGATGTATTCTATTCAGAACAAACCTCTCCATTTGCCACACTTTCTGAAGCAGGTTTATTAGAACCACTTTCAGCCAATACGATCAAACAAACCTCTCACCAAGGTGTACCAGTAGCACCTAAAAAAGATTGGATTGCATTAAGTGGTCGTTCTCGTGTTGTAGTTTATGATCACACTAAATTATCTGAAAAAGATATGGAAAAATCAGTACTTGATTACGCGACACCAAAATGGAAAGATAAAATCGGTTATGTACCAACCTCTGGTGCATTCTTAGAACAAGTTGTCGCTATTGTTAAACTAAAAGGCGAGAAAGTTGCACTTAATTGGTTAAAAGGCTTAAAAGAAAATGGTAAACTTTACGCGAAAAACAGTGTTGCATTGCAAGCTGTTGAAAATGGCGAAGTGCCTGCAGCCTTAATTAATAACTACTACTGGTATGCATTAGCAAAAGAAAAAGGCGCAGAAAACTTAAAAACTCGTTTGTACTTTATTCGTCATAAAGACCCTGGTGCATTAGTCACTTACTCTGGTGCTGCAATCTTAAAATCATCTAAAAATAAAGAAGAAGCGAAAAAATTCGTGGACTTCTTAGCAAGCAAAAAAGGTCAAGAAGCTTTAGTTGCTGTACGTGCAGAATATCCATTACGTACAGATGTGACTTCTCCATTCAATATGGAACCTTATGCTAAATTGCAAGCGCCAGTAGTTTCAGCAACTACTGCTCAAGATAAAGAACAAGCAAATAAATTAATTGAAGAAGCTGGTTTAAAATAAGCCCGCTAACGTTGCAACTGTATTTTCACCAAAAGTGAAGATACAGTTGCCACATATAAAGGATTATCTTTTGACCCGAACTCCCCCACTTTGGCTCACCATCATTATTTTACTTATTGGTTTACCGCTCTTATTACCATTTCTGTATATTCTTTTCCGTGCGATTGAAGTCGGATTAGATCGTAGCTTTGAGCTTCTTATTCGCCCGAGAATGGCGGAATTACTGAGCAACACAATGCTTCTCATGGTCTGTGTAACCATTGGTTCCATTTCTCTCGGTACTCTTTGTGCATTTTTACTTGAACGCTACCGTTTTTTCGGCAAATCATTTTTTGAAGTGGCGATGAGCTTACCACTTTGTATTCCAGCCTTTGTGAGTTGTTTTACTTGGATCAGCCTAACCTTTCGAGTAGAAGGTTTTTGGGGAACGATTGGCATCATGACATTAAGCTCTTTCCCACTCGCTTACTTGCCTATTTCAGCTACACTTAAACGACTTGACCGCTCCCTTGAAGAAGTAAGCCTTTCATTAGGAAAAAGCCAAACTTACACCTTTTGGCACGCAATTTTCCCACAATTAAAACCAGCAATCGGTAGTAGTTTATTGCTAATAGCATTACATATGCTGGTAGATTTTGGTGCGGTTTCTATTTTGAATTACCAAACATTCACCACAGCTATTTTCCAAGAATATGAAATGTCTTTTAATAACAGCACCGCAGCACTACTTTCTGCTGTATTAATGGCAATTTGTAGCATTATTGTGCTGGGAGAAACATTCTTCCGCGGTAAACAAACACTTTACAACAGTGGAAAAGGTGTCACTCGTCCTTATCCAGTAAAAACACTTTCCTTTGGCAAACAATGTTTAACCTTCGGATTTTTCTCTAGTATATTCATCTTAAGCATTGGCGTGCCTGTGATTATGTTAATTTACTGGCTTATAGTGGGAACTTCACTCGAAAGTGCAGGTGATTTTTCAGAATTTTTATCGGCATTCAGTAATTCATTTATCATTTCAGGACTAGGCGCATTGCTTACCGTAGTTTGTGCTTTGCCATTGGTTTGGGCAGCTGTACGCTATCGTAGCAAATTAACCGTTTGGATTGATCGCTTACCTTACCTATTACACGCCGTACCCGGCTTAGTTATCGCATTATCACTGATCTACTTTACGATCAACTATGCCAACAGCTTATATCAAACCTTTTTAGTTATCATCGTGGCTTACTTTATGCTCTATTTACCAATGGCACAAACCACACTTAGAGCCTCACTTGAACAACTTTCTGATAATATTGAGAAAGTAGGACAAAGCCTAGGACGAAGCCCATTCTATATTTTCCGAACTTTAACATTACCAGCAATGCTACCAGGCATTGCGGCGGCATTCTCTCTAGTATTTTTGAATTTAATGAAAGAGCTTACGGCAACACTTTTGCTCACGCCAAACGACATCAAAACCCTTTCGATTGCCGTTTGGGAATATACTAGTGATGCGCAATACGCTGCAGCAACGCCTTATGCACTCATGCTCGTTCTCTTTTCAGGGATTCCTGTGTTTTTATTGAAAAAATATGCATTTAAATAAAATGATAAATAATCCGTTATTAGCCGTTAAAAATCTCAATAAATTTTTTAATGAACAACAAGTTCTTCACGATATTTCCTTTACCTTGCAACGAGGTGAAATCCTCTTTTTGCTTGGTGCCTCTGGTTGTGGAAAAACAACGTTATTGCGAGCGATCGCAGGATTTGAACAACCTAATACGGGCGAAATTTGGCTAAAAGAGCAGTTAATTTTCGGCGAGAATACAAATGTGCCAACGCAACAGCGTCATCTAGGTTATGTGGTACAAGAAGGCGTGCTTTTCCCTCACTTAAATGTCTATCGCAACATTGCTTATGGATTAGGGAATGGAAAAGGGAAAACGGATGAAGAGAAAATGCGGATTGAGCAGGCAATGCAACTCACTGGAATTAGTGAATTGGCAGAACGTTTTCCTCATCAGCTATCAGGCGGACAACAACAACGAGTGGCTCTTGCACGAGCATTGGCGCCGAATCCAGAACTGATTTTATTAGACGAACCTTTTAGTGCCTTAGATGAACATCTTCGCCAGCAAATTCGTCATGATATGCTGAAAGCGCTGCGTCAAAGTGGTGCATCAGCGATTTTCGTCACCCATGATCGTGATGAAGCATTACGTTATGCGGATAAAATCGCTGTTATCCAACAAGGAAAAATTTTACAAATCGACACGCCTCGTACACTTTATTGGTCGCCTAATCATATTGAAACCGCAAGTTTTATTGGTGAAAACATCGTGCTATCGGCGAATCTGATTGATGAAAACACAGTTCAATGCCAATTAGGTAATATTCCTGTAAAAAACAAATCAATCTCGCTGAAACAAGGTAAGATTTTACTTCGCCCAGAACAATTTAGCCTGTTTAAAACATCGGAAAATCCAACCGCACTTTTCAAAGGGCAAGTAAAACAAATCGAATTCAAAGGGAAAATTACCGCTATTCAAATTGAAATTAATGGCTACGCAATATGGATTGAGAACATCATTTCCCCCGATTTATCTATTGGCGATGAGCTACCAATTTATTTGCATGGAAAAGGGCTTTTTTACGCCTAAGAATAAAGCCTTATCTTCACGATAAGGCTTTATTTTTAAACAATATATTCAGAAAAAATTTGTTCAAGATTTGATATTAAACAGTCTGCGCCTAAAATATTTTCCTCTTTCCATGCCTGTTGCAAAATGTCTGGAGAAAATTGCTGACTTGCCAATTCAGCTAACGGCAAATAACTGATATGCCAAGGCTCCCGCCCCACTTTCTTATTGGACTGCATATTCATAAAAGGCAAAGCAAAATCAAAGTGCGGTAAATTTTCGGTAAGAAACTCACTCAATTCAAAGAAGTAGCCGCCTTTTTCATATTCCCAAGGCTCCAGTTGTAAAGATTGCCCCTGTGGCAAAAGATCAGGATCGAAAATATCCACTTCCGTTCCCCAATGATGACGGCTAGCCCCTGGCAATGCAGACCAACGTAAAATCGCCTGACATTTTTGCCAGTCATCTAATTGGCTCAACTCTAATGCTTTGCCTGTGTCATCATGGACTTTTCTCTCGCCCTTAAATTTACTATTCCAAATAAGCTGTTGGCGTTCAAAATCACGAAAACTGCTCGCTGGCTGTAAATTAAAGCCATTTTTTGCCGCACTTTTTTGCAGCCCTTGAAATGCGTTCACCGCTTGCGTTTGCAAAAAATGATTTGATGAATGATTTGCGGGTAAATTGACTAAATGCTCACGAGACTTTCCTGTAAGCATTTCTGGCGTTAATTTCATTTTAGCTATCCAATAAATTCACTAACATTTTGTGATAAATCTCACCGCACTTGCCAAGATCTTCTACACTGACACATTCATTTACTTTATGAATTGTTGCGTTAAGTGGACCAAATTCCACCACTTCAGCGCCCATCAATGCAATAAAACGACCGTCTGATGTACCACCACCTGTTTCAGCCTTTGGCTTTATGCCTGTAGTTTCCTCAATAGCGGAGGTTATCGAATCTAATAATTTACCTGGTTTTGTTAAAAACGGTTTACCTGATAAATTCCATTCAATACGATATTTCAAATTATGTTTTTCTAGCATTTCAGCTACTTTTTGCTTAATGATTTCATCTGTTACTTCTGTGCAATAACGCAAATTGAACTGAATATATAACTCGCCTGGAATCACATTATTACTTCCAGTCCCCGCATGAATGTTAGCAATTTGTAGGCTTGTTGGAGGGAAAAACTCATTACCTTCATCCCATTGGTAAGTTGTTAATTCTTGCAAAAATGGCGCTGCTTTATGGATTGGATTTTCAGCTAAATGAGGATATGCCACGTGCCCTTGAATCCCCTGAACATAAAGATTTCCTGTAATTGAGCCGCGGCGACCATTTTTGACAACATCGCCTAAGTTTTTAGCACTCGATGGCTCACCAACCATACAATAAGTAATTTTTTCATCACGCGCCATTAAAGTCTCAACTACTCGCACGGTGCCGTCTTTTGCAGCTGCCTCTTCGTCAGACGTAATCAATAATGCAATGGTGCCTTTATGGTTAGGATTCACTTTTACGTATTCTTCTGCCGCCACAATCATTGCTGAAAGGGATCCTTTCATATCCGCCGCACCACGGCCATAAAGCATTCCATCAATAATCTCAGCAGAAAACGGAGAATACGACCACTGATTTTCATCGCCAGTAGGCACAACATCCGTATGTCCCGCAAAAGCAATAACAGGCTCACCCGCTCCGTGTTTTGCCCACAAATTCAACGTATCATTAAAAGGCATCCATTCAATTTGAAAACCTAACTTTTCTAAGCGTTCGGCAATAATTTGCTGACAGCCTTCGTCATTCGGGCTAATAGATGGGCGACGAATTAAATCTTGCGCCAACGAAATCACTTTTTCTCTCATAAAAACTCCTAAGAAAATAACCCACTTTAGGCAAAAGCAGCCTGATATTCCTTCTCATTAAAACCAATTAAAGCCTTCCCATCTTGTAAAATAATTGGGCGTTTAATTAAGGTTGGATTCTCAGCTAGCACGGAAAGTGCGGTCGTTTTATCAAGGGAATTTTTAACTTGTTCATCCAAATTACGCCAGGTTGTACTACGTTTATTCACCAATACATCCCAGCCAAATTGAGCTTCCGCTTGGGTTAAGAAATTCAAATCTACCCCATCAACACGGTAGTCGTGAAGTTTGTGTTCAATATTGTGATCCGCCAGCCATTTCAACGCTTTCTTCACTGTATCGCAATTTTTAATGCCGTAAACTACAATCATATTTTTCTCTCTTTTCTCGCCATTTAATTACAGCATTATACCTGAAAAACGAGCAATAATTCGATGAAAAAACAGATGAAAAAAGTCGCTTAGTCAGGCATAATATTGTCAATATTCACAGTAAGGAGTCTCAAATGGAACTCACTTTTGAACAAATTTCTGATTTACTCAAAACACAAAAAAAAGACAAGGAAGAATACGCTTTCAGTTTGAAAGAAAGGCAATTAGCTGCAAAAGCAAGTGCGGAAACTTGGCAAGCTATTTTAAATCATAAAATTGAGCCATTCGATTTTAAAAAATAGAGTTGATTATGTTGCCCAAATACGATGTTTATATTGCTGAAACATCAGGAGATTGTCTTGAAAAAGATCTTCTAAAACGATTTATCGTAACGTATCTACCTCAAGATGATCTTGATAAACTAAAAATGATTTTAACGAATATCCCGCAACTTAGACCATTCTGGGGAAAGACAGGCTATAAATACATTACAATCAATAATATCTATTTTTTATATGAAGTTGCCGAAGACGAAAGAAAAGTCATTATTTTAGGTGCTAAATTTAATAATAAACGAAAAACATTTAATTTTGCGAATACACTCAAGCAACAAAAAACAATGAAAAAATGGCTTGAGGATTACCCTAAATACTATCCCAATAAATAAGCCCGATTTAATCGGGCTTATTTATTTTTAGTTAGCCTAACAACTTATTGATACGTTTAATAAATGCAGCTGGATTTTCCAAAGATCCGCGCTCTGCTAACATAGCTTGTTCGAGCAACAATTCCACCCAATCAGCAAATTCTGTTTCATCTACAATATCAGCCACTTTTTTCACTAAGTGGTGTTCTGGATTAAGTTCAAAAGTGTATTTTACGTCAGGTACAGGTTGCCCTGCGGCTGCGAACAATTTCGCCATTTGGGTCGTCATTTGATCGTTATCTGTAGAAACTACCGCTGGTGTATCTGTTAAATTGTGGGTTAAACGCACAGTTTTCACTCGTTCACCAAGTAAATTTTTCACACGCTCAATAAAACTACCAAAGGCTTCATCTTGTTGTTTTTGCGTTTCAGATTCTTTATCCGCTAAATCGCCTAAATCCAAATCTGCTTTTGTGATACTTTGTAATTGTTTACCATCAAATTCAGTTAAATAGCTTAACATCCATTCATCAATGCGGTCGGAAAGCAATAAAACCTCAATGCTTTTTTTATTGAATAATTCCAAGTGCGGGCTATTTTTCGCAGCAACATAACTATCCGCTGTAATGTAATAGATAGCTTTTTGCCCCTCTTTCATACGCGAGATGTAATCTTCTAAAGACACAGTTTGCTCGCTGCTATCATTATGCGTTGAAGCAAAACGCAATAACTTCGCAACAGTTTCTTTGTTAGCAAAATCTTCTGCTGGGCCTTCTTTCAAGACTAAACCAAACTCTTTCCAGAATTGCAGATATTTTTCAGCATCATCTTTTGCTAATTTTTCTAGCATCTGTAATGAACGCTTAGTTAATGCTTTGCGTAATGCCGCAGTAATTTTGTTATCTTGCAAAATTTCACGAGATACATTTAATGGCAAGTCATTGCTATCAATTAAACCACGCATAAAACGGAGATAATTCGGCATAAATTGCTCAGCATCATCCATAATAAATACGCGTTGAACATAAAGTTTTAAGCCGTGTTTATGTTCGCGATTAAATAAATCCCAAGGTGCTTTAGCTGGCACATAAAGCAAACTAGTATATGCTTGATTTCCTTCCACTTTGTTATGCGCCCAAGTAACAGGATCAGCAAAATCATGGCTTAAGTGTTTATAAAACTCTTTGTATTCCTCATCGGAAACATCATTTTTAGAACGCGTCCAAAGTGCATCGGATTTATTAATTTTCTCCCATTTTTCACCGCTCTCTTTGCCTTCATCATCGTATTCTTTCGTCAGCATTTCCACTGGCAAGCCAATATGCTCAGAATATTTACCAATAATTTCACGCAAACGCCATTCGTTTAAAAATTCTTTTTCATCTTCTCGTAAGTGCAAAATCACATCAGTGCCACGAGATTTTTTCTCAATATCCGCCACAGAATATTCGCCTTCACCCGCAGATTCCCAAAGTACACCTTTATCAGTTGCCTCACCTGCCGCACGGGTTTTCACCGTGACTTTATCGGCAACGATAAACGCCGAATAGAAACCTACACCAAATTGCCCAATAAGTTGGCTGTTTTTTGCTTGATCTTGACCAAGTGCGGTTAAAAATTCTTTTGTTCCTGATTTTGCAATCGTCCCCAAATGATCGATGACTTGCTCACGAGTCATACCTATGCCGTTATCACTAATTGTGATAGTGCCTCTATCCGCATCAAAGCTAACACGCACACGCAAGTCGCCATCACCTTCATATAAAGCAGGGGAGGAAAGTGCTTTAAAGCGTAATTTATCTGCCGCATCAGAGGCATTAGAAATTAATTCACGTAAGAAAATTTCTTTGTTGGAATACAAAGAATGAATCATTAATTGGAGTAGTTGTTTGACTTCAGATTGGAAGCCGCGAGTTTCTTGATTTTGTGACATAATTTTTTCCTTCATAAAGATAAAAATTGAACGTCACAGATATAAGAATAAAAAGAAAGATTTCAAGGGGAAAAGCAAAGTGCGGTGAATTTTCACCGTATTTTATTCAAACATTTTCCTAAAATATCTAGAAATGAATAACGGTGATCACCATAAGCAATCACCGTTAAACCAAAAGTGTTTTCTTAAGGAGGTTTTGGGTACTCTAAAAATTAGAATCCGTAACCCACACCAACTTTCGCACCATAGTTATTAACTTTGGTATTATCAAAACTACCTAGACGGTTATACTCAACACCGCCATTTGCATACCAGTTACCATCTAATTTATATTTAGCACCTGCTACAACACCATAGCCAATTTTAGTTTCAGAAGAACTTTTATATACTTGGTTAGCTCTATTATCATATCTGAATTGGTTAGCTGCAACACGCGCGCCTACATAAGGTTCAACTTTAGAATTTGTATCAAAATCATATAATACTGATGCACCTAAACCGTGAATTTTCGCACCATCAACTTTTCCATGATGAGTATAATCACCCGCAACACGCGTATTTCCTAATTTATAACCAACCGCTACACGAGGTTCAACTCGAGTATTATTACTACCGTTTGCTTGAGTTTGAGATAAACCGATATCGCCTTCAGCATAGATATTCGCATTTGCGGCAGAAGCAAAGGCAAATGCACCAACAATAACGGCTAATAAAGATTTTTTCATTGGATAACTCCTTTATTTATTGAATAAACTGGAAGAATATATCACAAAAATTATTCTGTTTCATCGACAAAAACTAATTTTCCTTTACATTTTCTACATAAATATTCAATCTTTTCTTTTACTATTCTATTATGTCGGCAAATACTTAGAAAATGTGTTTGGCACGCACAACGATATTCAAAATTTTTACCTTGCACATTTTTTATATCAAACTGATGACAAGTATCCGCAGAAAGCTTAAAAATTTCATTCATTACAAGCTGCCACTCTTTCCCATGAGGTTTTACACGACCAACCATTTGATACACAATCAAATGCGCAAGCTCATGTGGCACGACTTGTCGAATAAATTCATCCGCATTTTCTAATAACAAAGTGCGGTTAAATTTTATTTCATTTTTTTGTAGGTAAGCTACTCCCGCCTTTATGCCACGCAACTCATAATTTACCTCAGGCATTGTAAATTTTCGCTTAAAATAAGCCTCTGCAAGCGACAAAGACTGATTCAATTTACGTTGCACTTGCATTTTTAAATGACGAAATGGAATTTGCTCTATTGATGTCATGATTGAAAAGAAAAAACCGCTAGATAAGCGGCTTTTATATAATTTACTAAATTAAAAAATAAGATTATTTTAATCCTGCTGCAACACGTAATTCTGCTGCACGATCCACTTTTTCCCAAGGGAATTGCTCACGACCGAAATGACCATAAGCTGCCGTTTCACGATAGATTGGTTGAATTAAATCTAACATTTTAATTAAGCCATAAGGGCGTAAATCAAAGAATTCACGAACTAACGACACTAATAATTCATTCGCAACTTTTCCAGTTCCAAAGGTTTCGACCATGATAGATGTTGGATCAGCCACACCAATCGCATAAGAAAGTTGGATTTCACAACGATCTGCCAAACCAGCTGCCACAATATTTTTTGCGACATAGCGTGCAGCATAAGCTGCTGAACGGTCAACTTTAGATGGATCTTTTCCTGAGAATGCGCCACCACCGTGACGAGCAGCACCACCGTAAGTATCTACAATAATTTTACGACCAGTTAAACCACAATCCCCCATCGGTCCACCAATAACAAAACGACCAGTCGGGTTAATGAAGAATTTTGTTTCTTTAGAAAGCCATTCACTTGGTAATACCGGTTTGATAATTTCTTCCATCACACCTTCATGCAAATCTTTTTGGCTAACTTCTTCAGAATGTTGAGTAGAAAGCACAACCGCATCCACACCAACAATTTTATTATCTTCATATTTTAACGTTACTTGGCTTTTCGCATCTGGGCGTAACCATGCTAATTTACCGCTTTTACGCACTTCAGCTTGTTTTTCCATTAAACGATGAGCATAAGTAATAGCTGCTGGCATTAATACATCCGTTTCATTGGTGGCATAACCAAACATGATACCTTGGTCGCCTGCGCCTTGATCTAATGGATTTTCACGATCAACACCTTGATTAATATCTGCAGATTGTTTACCAATCGCATTAAGCACCGCACAAGAATGACCATCAAACCCCATTTCAGAATGTTCATAACCAATATCACAAATCACTTTACGCGTTAAATTCTCAATATCGACCCATGCTGATGTGGTAATTTCGCCACCAACTAATGCCATACCGGTTTTTACATAGGTCTCACAAGCTACTCGTGCTTTTGGATCTTGTTTTAGGATTTCATCAAGTACCGCATCAGAAATTTGATCGGCAATTTTATCTGGATGCCCTTCAGATACAGATTCAGATGTAAATAAATAGCTAGACATATTTTCTCTCTTTTTCTTTTAAATTTAGATGTATTTACGTATAGACGTCTATAATACGTATTTTAGCTTAATAAGCAAGCGCTATTATTGATTAATCGCAGCAGGAATATTCAACCAATTACGCAAAATTTGCTCACCGAAGTCTGACATATAAGACTCTGGGTGAAACTGAACGCCATAAATTGGTAAAGATTTATGCTGCATAGCCATGACCACGCCTTCATCACAAAGTGCGGTAACTTCTAGGCAACTAGGAAAATCTTTTTTCTGTACGCCCCAAGAATGATATAGCCCGATATTAAATTCGCTTGGAAGGCTAAAAAATAATGGAGAATTTGACCGCACTTTTAAAATTCGTTTCTGGCCATGACGGACTTTCTCTAAGTTATACAATGTACCACCAAAAAATTCACATAAGGTTTGATGCCCTAAACACACACCTAAAATAGATTTTTTCTGATGATATTTTTCCAACATGGAAAAAAGTTGAGAATAAACTTGTGGTACATCAGGCCCTGGTGAAATCAATATATGACTATATTTTTCCGCAGTACTTTCCTTTAAATCTTCCACGTTTAAAACATCATAAGGCACATTTAATTTTCGAATTAAATCCACCAAGTTAAAAGTAAAAGAATCGTGATTATTAATGATAAGTAATTTCATAACCGCTCGGCATTCGTTATAATCGGGCAATTTTACGCAAAATGACACAAAGCACAATGCAACATTTTATTGAACAGGCTAATCATTATGGCAAACAGCGTACGCCATTTTTCTTTCTCATTGATTTTGAAAAAGAAAAACCATTGATTTATCCTCTAAAAAATTGCGCACAACAAGGCATTTATTTTGATATTTTAGGGAAAAGAAATCACACAATTTCTCCACAATCTATCCCTCTTAATTTTACCAAACATCCAATGCCCTTCTCGCGTTATCAACAAGGTTTTAAACTTGTTCAAAGTGAATTACAGAAAGGCAATTCTTATTTATTGAATCTAACTTATCCTACTGAAATTTCAGGCAATCTTTCACTTGAACAAATTTTTCATCAAACAAATGCACCTTATAAATTGTGGTTACAAGATCAATTTGTTTGCTTCTCACCAGAATGTTTTGTCAATATTCATGACAACCGCATTTTTACTTATCCCATGAAAGGGACTATTAATGCATCTCTGCCCGATGCAGAAAATCAGTTACTCACAAATGAAAAAGAACAACGCGAACATTACACGATTGTTGATTTGATGCGTAATGATTTATCAATGGTCGCAGAAAACATTCGTGTTAAAAAATTTCGTTATATCGATCGCATCAAAACACAAAAAGGCGAAATACTACAAACCAGTTCTGAAATTTACGGAAAATTGAATAAAAACTGGCAAAATCAAATTGGCGATATTTTAGCGAAACTCTTGCCTGCTGGGTCTATTAGTGGCGCACCAAAAGAAAAAACCATACAAATTATTCAGCACGCAGAAAAACAAAAACGCGGTTATTACACAGGAATCTTTGGCATATTTGATGGTAAAACACTACAAAGTGCGGTGGCAATTCGATTTATTTCTCAAATAGATGAAAAATTTTATTTTCATAGTGGAGGTGGAATTACCATTCATAGCAATGTGCAAGATGAATATGAAGAATTGTTAGAAAAAGTCTATTTACCGATTGAAGGTGCTGATTAATGTATCCTCTATTTGAAACCCTTTGTATTAAAAACGGGAAAATTCAAAATATCGATTTACACCAAGCGCGATATGAACGTAGTTTACGTGAATATTATGGCAAAAGTGCGGTGAAAATTTTTAATCTTTTTTCACTCATTCAACTTCCTGCGCCCTTACAAAATAGAGTAGTTCGCTGCCGCATTGATTACAATGCCGAAATCACACAAATTCAATATTTTGAATACCATCGAAAAATTTACCGCACTTTTCAACCTGTAATTTATGACGATATCGAATATAGCTTGAAATATTCCGATCGCAGTTTAATTAATACATTATTTGCTCAACGTGGTGCTTGTGATGAAATTATTATTATCAAAAATGGAAAAGTAACAGATTGTTCTATTGGTAATTTAATTTTCCGCCAAGAGAAAAAATGGTACACACCAGACACGCCATTGCTTTTAGGCACACAACGAGAAAAATTATTACAAGAGGGGAAAATTCAAGAACGCACAATATTCCAAGAAGATATTGTCAATTTTGATGAAATTAAAATCATTAATGCAATGAATACGCTCTAAAACGGGTATTACCTCTCTTTACAAAATTTTTTTAAAATTTTATATTGCCTAGCGACTTGGCTTAACATGACACTATAATCATAAGGAAAAATATGGCACAACCTCTCCAAACATCATTAAAACTCACTTCACTTCTTGGACTAGCTGTACTAAGTGCTACCTCTACCGCTCAAGCTGCAGGTAAACTTACCGTCTATTGCAGTGTTCAAAATACAACTTGTGAACAAGTGACAAAAGCATTTGCTCAAAAATATCAAATAGAAACACAGTTCATTCGTAATAGCACAGGGACCATTTTAGGTAAAATCAAGTCTGAAAAAGAAAATCCTCAAGCAGATGTTTGGTATGGGGGCACTATTGAACCGCATTTACAAGCAGCCGAGTTGAACTTGCTTGAAAAATACCGCTCCCCAATACAAAAACAGATTATGCCCGAATTCAAATCCTTAATGGCTCAGCGCGGTGATTTCACATCTGTTATTTACCTAATGGAAATGGGAATTGGCATTAACACTAAAAAACTAGCCTCATTGGGGATTACGCCACCAAAATGTTTCGCCGATTTAACCAAACCTGAATTCAAAAATGAAATTCAATACGCAGACCCACGTGTTTCAGGAACCGGTTATTCGTTATTAAGCACGCTCATTTCTCTATGGGGTGAAGAAAAAACGAATGATTACTTAAAAGCCTTGGATCACAATGTTTCCCAATATACAAAAAGTGGGCTCGCAACTAGTTATTTGGCAACGGGTGATGTCGCAATTGATATAGGTTTCATGCTCAATTATGCTAAAGAAAAGAATAAAGGCGCACCCGTTGAAGGTGTTTTACCTTGTGAAGGTGTTGGATACGCATTAGGGGCTGCAAGCATTATTAAAGGGGCGCGTAATTTAGATAACGCAAAATTATTTATTGATTTCGTGTTAAGCAAAGAAGCTCAAGAAATTCCTTGGCGATTTGGCGATTCTTATCAGTTACCGACCAATATTTATGCCCAACCAGCACCAGGCTTTACACCCGCAGACAAACTTAAGCTTATAGATATGAATTTTATAAAATTTGGATCTGATAAAGAAGGTAAACGCTTGATTCAACAATGGATATCAGACATTAAAGAAAGAGGTTAAATATCCCTAAACAAAACAGGAAATAGAAGAGGCACATTACCCTATTTCCTGTTTTATATTCACTAAAATTTCAACCGCTCTTTACCACAGTAAATATTCCCCCGCCCTTCTCTCGCAAACCCAATTAGGGTTAAATTATGCTCATTCGCCATTTTCACCGCCAAATCTGTAGCCGCAGAAATTGTCATTAACATCTCTATACCGCAAGCTATTGTTTTTTGAACCATTTCATAACTCGCGCGACTAGAGGCTAAAATAAATCCCTGAGGTTTATCAGTTTTTGCATACCAACCAAGTAGCTTATCTAGTGCAACATGTCGCCCTACATCCTCACGAATTGCAAGCATATTGCCTTGTAAATCAAAAAAAGCACAAGCGTGTGTCGCTCCTGTTTGTTGAGCAAGTTGTTGATGAATTTGTAATGTAGTTAAGCAACTATCTAACCGATTAATATCAAACTGAAAGGTTTGCTCTAATTTTGGGAAGTGTTTATAAACTTGATTAAGCTGCTCTGTACCACAAATACCACAACCAGTTCTCCCAGTAAGGTTTCGACGATGTTCTTTTAATGCCATAAATTTTCGACTAGAAAGTTCAATTTGAACTTCTATACCATTACAGGCTTCTATCACGTCAATACCATAAATATCCGAAGGTTTATCAATAATTCCCTCTGTTAGAGAAAACCCCAATGCAAAATCTTCTAAATTCTTTGGTGAGCACATCATCACGGCATGAGAAATATCGTTATAAACAAGAGAAACGGGGATTTCAACAGCAAGATCATCCTCTTTCTCGGTTAAAAGTGCGGTAATTTTTTCTTCTTTTTTATTTGTTCTAAACAAATAGATTGAGTGTCGTAAAAGCCAGTTCATTTCTTGTTATATCCATTACACGCATGTAACAATTTTGTTAAATTTGTTTCATTTTTATGATCTAGATCACTTATTTTTAGCAATCTAATGTAATTTGATTATAGATTTATGGTTAAAAAATCGTTATCCTTAGGCCCGCTTAAATTGGTGTTTTTTGCTATCGCCTTTTTATGTTACCTTTCGATAAGGCTATTTTATCGAAATCAATCAAATTATCTAAGCGAATTTTTTACTATCTAAAAATCTAAAACACATTAACGCTCACTGTTAATGTAAAGGAGTGATTATGCAGATCTCAAGAAGAAAATTCTTTAAGGTCTGTGCAGGTGGTATGGCGGGAACTTCAGCCGCAATGTTGGGCTTTGCGCCTACAAGTGCATTGGCTGCACCGCGTGAATATAAATTATTACGCGCATTCGAATCTCGTAACACCTGTACAT
Source organism: Haemophilus sp. SZY H36 (assembly GCF_018829625.1). Taxonomy (NCBI): domain Bacteria; kingdom Pseudomonadati; phylum Pseudomonadota; class Gammaproteobacteria; order Pasteurellales; family Pasteurellaceae; genus Haemophilus; species Haemophilus sp. SZY H36. Next base: position 29,534 of record NZ_JAHKKA010000002.1, read on the forward strand.
ATTGTGCCGTAAGCTGCGGTATGTTGTTATATAGCACTGGAAAACCTGCTGATACATTAAGTGGCCACACCAGCACAAATACTCGTTCTAAATTATTTCACCTTGAAGGTGATCCAGATCATCCAGTAAGTCGTGGTGCACTTTGCCCTAAAGGTGCTGGTGCATTAGACTATGTAAATAGTGAAAGCCGTTCCTTATATCCTCAATATCGTGCACCTGGTTCTGATAAATGGGAACGAATTTCTTGGCAAGATGCAATTAAACGCATTGCTCGCTTACTGAAAGACGATCGTGATGCTAACTTCGTTGAAAAAGATGCAAGTGGCAAAACCGTGAACCGTTGGACAACTACAGGTATTATGACTGCATCAGCCATAAGCAACGAAGCCGCACTACTGACTCATAAATGGGTGCGGATGTTGGGTATGGTACCGATGTGTAACCAAGCGAATACTTGACACGGACCAACGGTAGCAAGTCTTGCTCCATCATTTGGTCGCGGTGCGATGACAAATAACTGGGTTGATATTAAAAATGCCAACCTTATCATTGTTCAAGGCGGTAACCCTGCAGAAGCTCACCCTGTTGGCTTCCGTTGGGCAATTGAAGCAAAGAAAAACGGTGCGAAACTTATCGTTATCGATCCACGCTTTAACCGTACAGCCTCTGTTGCAGATTTACATGCGCCAATTCGTTCTGGTTCAGATATCGCATTTTTAATGGGTGTTATCCGTTACTTATTGGAAACAAACCAAATTCAACATGAATACGTTAAACACTATACTAATGCTTCATTCTTAGTTGACGAAGGTTTCAAATTTGAAGATGGTTTATTTGTAGGTTATAACGAAGAAAAACGTAACTACGATAAATCTAAATGGAACTATCAATTTGATGAGAACGGGAATGCTAAACGTGATATGACCTTACAACACCCTCGTTGTGTCATTAATATCTTAAAAGATCATGTTTCACGTTATACCCCAGAAATGGTTGAACGTATCACGGGTGTAAAACAAAAACTCTTCTTACAAATCTGTGAAGAAATTGGTAAAACCGCAGCCCCAAATAAAACGATGACGCACCTATATGCGTTAGGTTTTACTGAGCATTCAATCGGTACACAAAATATTCGCTCAATGGCAATGATCCAATTACTTTTAGGTAATATGGGTATGCCTGGTGGTGGTATTAATGCATTACGTGGTCACTCCAATGTGCAAGGTACAACAGATATGGGCCTATTGCCAATGTCTTTACCTGGTTACATGCGTTTACCAAACGATAAAGATACCTCTTATGAGCAATACATCAACGCGATTACACCAAAAGATATTGTTCCAAACCAAGTGAACTATTATCGTCATACTTCAAAATTCTTTGTTAGTATGATGAAAACCTTCTATGGTGATAAAGCAACTAAAGAAAATGGTTGGGGTTTTGATTTCTTACCAAAAGCAGATCGCTTATATGACCCGATTACTCACGTTAAATTGATGAATGAAGGCAAATTACACGGTTGGATTTTACAAGGCTTTAACGTATTAAACTCATTACCTAACAAGAACAAAACTGTTGCAGGAATGAGTAAGTTAAAATTCTTAATCGTGATGGATCCGCTTCAAACTGAATCCTCTGAATTCTGGAAAAACTTTGGTGAATCAAACAACGTGAATTCTTCAGAAATTCAAACTGAAGTCTTCCGCCTACCAACAACCTGTTTCGCAGAAGAAGATGGTTCAATTGTAAACTCAGGACGTTGGGCGCAATGGCACTGGAAAGGTTGCGATCAGCCAGGTGAAGCGTTACCAGATGTTGAAATTCTTTCTATGATTCGTGAAGAAATGCATCATCTTTATCAAAAAGAAGGTGGTCGTGGTATTGAATCCTTTGAAGCAATGACTTGGGACTATGCTCAACCACACTCACCAAGTGCGGTAGAATTAGCCAAAGAATTAAATGGTTATGCGCTTGAAGATCTTTATGATCCAAACGGTAACTTGATGTACAAAAAAGGCCAATTACTCAATGGATTTGCACATTTACGTGATGATGGTACAACAACATCAGGTAACTGGTTATATGTTGGTCAATGGACTGAAAAAGGTAACCAAACCGCAAATCGTGATAACTCAGACCCATCAGGTTTAGGTTGCACCATTGGTTGGGGCTTTGCATGGCCTGCAAACCGTCGTGTACTTTATAGCCGCGCATCATTAGATATCAATGGTAATCCTTGGGATAAAAACCGCCAATTAATCAAATGGAATGGTAAAAACTGGAACTGGCATGATGTAGCAGACTATGGTACACAACCACCAGGTTCTGATACTGGACCATTTATTATGTCTGCTGAAGGTGTAGGTCGTTTATTTGCAGTTGATAAAATTGCAAATGGTCCAATGCCTGAACACTATGAGCCAGTTGAAAGCCCAATTGATACTAACCCATTACACGCTTCAGTGGTAAGTGATCCTACAGTACGTATTTATCCTGAAGATAAAGAGTTTATCGGTTCAAATAAAGAGTTCCCATTCGTGGCAACAACTTACCGATTAACGGAACACTTCCATAGTTGGACAGCACAATCTGCATTAAATATCATCGCACAACCACAACAATTTGTGGAAATCGGTGAAAAATTAGCAGCAGAAAAAGGCATCCAAAAAGGCGATATGGTAAAAATTACTTCTCGTCGTGGCTATATTAAAGCTGTTGCCGTGGTTACGAAACGTCTTAAAGATCTCGAAATTGATGGACGTACCGTACACCATGTAGGTCTTCCAATTCACTGGAATATGAAAGCCTTAAATGGTAAAGGTAATCGTGGATTTGCTACTAATACCTTAACACCATCTTGGGGTGAGGCAAACACGCAAACACCAGAATACAAAACATTCTTGGTGAATATTGAAAAAGTTGGGGAGGCATAATATGGCAGGAACTGCTCAAGGCGTTCAAACGCAAGACGTTATTAAAATCTCCGCAACTTCAGGCTTAACACCTGCACCACACGCGCGAGATCATAAAGTTGAAGTCGCAAAATTAATCGATGTTACTACCTGTATTGGCTGTAAAGCTTGTCAGGTAGGCTGTTCAGAGTGGAATGATATCCGCTCTGATGTCAATGCTCAGTGTGTAGGGATCTATGATAACCCTGTTGATCTCAATGCAAAAGCATGGACAGTAATGCGTTTTAACGAAGTAGAAGAAAACGATCGTTTAGAATGGTTAATTCGTAAAGATGGTTGTATGCACTGTGCTGAACCAGGCTGTTTGAAAGCTTGTCCATCACCAGGCGCAATCATCCAATACGCCAATGGTATTGTAGATTTCCAATCTGATAAATGTATTGGTTGTGGCTATTGTATCGCAGGATGTCCATTCAATATTCCTCGAATGAATCCTGAAGATAATCGAGTATACAAATGTACCCTTTGCGTGGATCGCGTATCTGTAGGTCAAGAGCCGGCTTGCGTGAAAACCTGTCCAACTGGTGCAATTCGTTTCGGTTCTAAGGAAGAAATGAAAGTATACGCAGAACAACGCATTGCTGAATTAAAAGCACGTGGTTATGAAAATGCGGGACTTTACGATCCTGAAGGTGTTGGTGGTACGCATGTAATGTATGTATTACACCATGCGGATAAACCTGAACTTTATTCAGGTCTTCCTAAAAACCCAAGCATTGATCCTAGCGTTACTTTATGGAAAGATGTGTTAAAACCAGTTGCGGCAGTGGCAATGGGTGGTTTAGCCCTTGCAGAAATTGCACACTACTTAACTGTTGGTCCAAATGTAGAAGAAGATGTGGAAGATCATCACCACGAATTTGAAGAAGAAAAATCAACTAAGGGGGAAAACCATGAGTAAAATTGAAATTAGCAACGATACTCGCGTTATCCGCCATAGAACGCCTGCGCGTATCAGCCACTGGGTGTTGGTAATTTGCTTTTTTATGACAATGTTCACTGGGGTTGCCTTTTTCTTCCCAGATTTTGCATGGTTAACAGAAATTTTGGGAACACCACAAATTGCACGTGCAGTTCACCCGTTCACGGGGATATTAATGTTCTTTGCTTTTATTTACTTAGCTTTATTATACTGGGATCACAATATCCCAGAAAAAAATGATATTCGCTGGGCAAAAGGCATATTAGAAGTATTAAAAGGTAATGAGCATGCTGTAGCTGATAATGGTAAATATAACTTTGGTCAAAAAATGTTATTTTGGACATTAAATTTAGCTATGGTGACATTATTAGTAACAGGCATCATTATGTGGCGCCAATACTTCTCACATTACTTCTCAATTCCAGTATTGCGTATTGCAATTTTGCTTCACTCATTAAGTGCTTTCATGCTATTCACTGGCATCCTAGTACATATGTATATGGCATTTTGGATCAAGGGCTCTATTCGTGGTATTGTTGAAGGATGGGTAACTGTTCGCTGGGCGAAAAAACACCATCCAAAATGGTATCGTGAAGAGGTGTTAGAAGCACTAGAGAATGACCTTATTAACGAAAAAAATGACAAAGGTGGGAAAACCAAAGTATTATTTAAAGGCTTTGGAAAATAACCCCCTAGTATGAAAAAGTGCGGTTAAATAACCGCACTTTTTATTAGTGACAATCAAGAGTATCTTATGAGCATTAAAATTCTTTCAGAGGATGAAATTAAACAAAAAAAGAACGCTTATGATGTTCCACCTGTTTTATTTGCGAATCCTAAAAACCTTTACCAGCGTCGCGCAAAACGTCTGCGTGATTTAGCGAAAGATCATCCACTAAGCGATTACTTAAATTTTGCTGCAGATATTGTAGAAAGCCAACTTTCTACATTAGAAAAAAATCCTTTACCTGCTCATCCATTTAAACAGTTAAATGAAATTGAGCCCTTAAATGCAAAAACTTTTCAACGAAATAATATTTGGAGAGAATATCTCACAGAAATTATTCACGAAATAAAACCTAAAGCTAATGAACAAGTATTAGCAACCATTGAACAACTTGAAAAAGCATCATCTTCAGAATTAGAAGATATGGCAACTAAACTTCTTACTCAAAAATTTAACTTAGTAAGTAGCGATAAGTCTATTTTCATTTGGGCAGCCCTGTCCCTCTATTGGTTACAACTCACTCAACAAATTCCACATAATAGCCAACTGGAAAATACTGAAAATCTCCATCACTGCCCAGTTTGTGGCTCATTACCTGTCGCGAGTATTGTACAAATTGGTACATCACAAGGTTTACGCTACTTACATTGTAATTTATGTGAAAGTGAATGGAATTTAGTACGCGCACAATGCACCAACTGTAATAGTCATGACAAACTTGAAATGTGGTCATTAGATGAAGAACTTGCACTTGTTCGTGCTGAAACTTGTGGTAGCTGTGAAAGTTACTTGAAAATCATGTTCCAAGAAAAAGATCCTCATGTAGAGCCAGTAGCCGACGATTTGGCTTCTATTTTCTTAGATATTGAAATGGAAGAAAAAGGTCTCGCACGCAGTGGATTAAATCCCTTTGTTTTTCCTGCAGAAGAAGCATAAAAAAATATAGCCTAGGATAAACATTCTAGGCTATATCATTTGTATCTATAAATAACAGGCCATTACTACGGCATTTTCTCGTCCACCACTGGGTTTTGGATAATAATTTTTTCGAATATCGACTTCATTAAAACCAATTTTTTCATACAAGAAACGAGCGGGGTTAGACTCTCTGACTTCCAGCCATAGGGTCTGTACACCTTTTTCTTTCAAGCGAGCGATTAACTCATTCAACAATAATTTCCCCAATCCATTACCTTGATGGGACGGTAAAATAGCAATATTAAACAAAGTCGCTTCATCCAATACTGTTTGGCAAATAGCAAAACCAATAATCTGATTATTCTCTATTAATTTTAAATTGATATAACGCTCCCCTTGATTATTTTTTAACGTCCCCCGCGACCAAGGCACAAGATGTGTTTGCTGCTCGATTTCATACAATCGGTCGAAATCACTGGCTTCAATTTGAGAAATAATAGACATAATTAAGGCTGCTGAATTTGTTGCCACAACTCTCGTTTGGCTTGGTGATTAGATTGAAATTGTTGCCAACTTGGCGAGCGATAAACACGCTCAGCCTGCATACAAAATGATAAAGTGCGGTCAATTTTGTCGCTATTTTCTGATAATAACCAATAACGAATAGGCTGCTTACATTCGATATGCTGGATTTGATCGTAATTCAAACATAAGCAATCTTCTTTTTTAAGATCAAGGCTAAGTAACACATCAGCCAACAAAGGCGAGCCACTTATATTTTCATCAGAAACAGTGATAAAGCGGATATTCTCCGCAACACTAATTCCTACTGAACCTTGTAGCACCTCTGGGCGATATAACGTCCACTGGGAAATGCCCATTTCTTGTAAAAGAAGATCGCGTCTATTCATATTAACGAGCAATACTATCAAATGGATAATCGACTAATGCCTTAATAATCGCACGTTCTTCAGCCTGTGTAGGTTCCACTTGATATGAGGTATAACTACGATAAGCAATAATATTTTTATCTTTATGTACTAAAGCAACATAACGTTTAAATTTATCATTGGCACAAGCATAATAATCATGAATATCTGATTTCACAGCCTGTAACTGGCAGGTCTCTTTATTTTTGGCAAAATAACGTTCCGTAATAGCTTTCTCATGAGAAACATCAGTTAAATAGAATGTATCACTTAACACGGCTTTACGTGCCTCACTATTTTTACTTAATGCTAGACTCACAAAACGAGGATCGTCACCTTTTACCGCTTGCGTTTGTTTCACATATTTCTCGCCATTGAAGTCAATTTCGATACCTTTAGCTGAAATACGCTGAAACTGTTCATCTAACTTTTGTAATACTTCAGTTTGCGCAGGCGTTAATACCGGCTTTGATACTTTAGATGCCTTTTGAGTCGTACCTTGAACAAGGTCGAGAACTTGACATCCAGATAGTAATGTTGCCATTAAGGCTGCAGAGAGAATTTTTTTCATAAAGGATTTTCCTAAAATAGTTTTAATCAATTTTTATTAATAATTTTGCTAAAATAGCGCGTAATTTTAACTAATAACCCACAGGATTCAAAGCGTGATTTCTCTAGAGAGCCAAGTTTTAGAACGACATCTTTCATTTTTTGATGGAAAATCGGTATTATTTGCTGGCGGTATTTCTGACAATTTTCCTCAAACATTAGTCTCTAAATGCCAATCAATCCAAATTTGGAGTTGCTATTTTGACTATGCAAGAACACAAAGTGCGGTCAATTTTTCCGTTGAATTTCAAGGTCAAGCTGATTTAATCGTTTATTATTGGACTAAAAACAAACAAGAAGTCAATTTCCAACTCCTTCAACTATTAGCTCAGGCGCCTATTGGCCAGGAAATATTAATTATTGGAGAAAATCGTTGTGGCGTGCGTTCAGTAGAAAAAACATTAGAACCCTATGGTGAAATAGCGAAAATTGACTCTGCTCGTCGTTGCGGTTTATATCATTTTTTACTACAAAATAAACCGCACTTTGAACTTAAAAATTTCTGGAAAACCTATCAGCATCCTACGTTACAAGACTTAACTATATATAGTTTACCCGGGGTATTTAGTGCAGCGGAATTAGATACGGGCACAGAACTGTTACTTTCAACTATTGATAATAAAATAAAAGGAAAAGTACTTGATCTTGGCTGTGGGGCGGGAGTAATTGGATCTATGATCAAAAAACGCGCTCCTAACGCACAAATTACCATGACTGATATTCATGCTATGGCGTTAGAATCAGCGCGTAAAACACTTTCTGAAAATCAATTACAAGGCGAGGTTTACGCCAGTGATGTCTTTTCTGATATAGAAGGAAAATTTGATTTAATCATTTCGAATCCTCCATTCCATGATGGCATTGATACCGCCTATCGAGCAGTAACAGAACTCATCACGCAAGCAAAATGGCATCTCAATCAAGGTGGAGAATTACGCATTGTCGCCAATGCATTCTTGCCTTATCCTGAATTACTTAGACAACATTTCGGTGATTACGAAGTTGTTGCTCAAACAGGAAAATTTAAAGTGTATTCAGTTAGAAATTAACTATAATAAAGGCGGATTTTTCCGCCTTTATCATTAATGAGTAAATTCTCTTACTAATGAAAGCACTGTCTGAATATCAGAGGCAGACAACTGGCCTTCCTTTACAAATTTTACTTTACCATTTTTATCTAATACGATAATCGCACTTTCTTTGGCATTTAAAGCCCATGCATTTTTTACCGCACTTTTATCATCTAACACGACCTGGCTATGTGGATTCTCTACCTTGCCTTTCTCCGCACTACTTTTCACAAACATTCCTGTACCAACAATAGCATCATCAGCATTAATAATTGTTGTGGTTTGATATTTTGCAGGATTAAAATGAGACGCCTTAATTGCATCAATCATTGCTTGATTTTTCTCTTTTGCTGAAGTTCTTCCCGCTAAATGATGCACGATTCTCACTTTTCCAGGTAGCGTAGAAGATGTCCAAGACTGGAATGCAATATCCTTTCCATTTAACACAATTTCCCCATAATCAGATACTTTCACAGCAGGTAATAATTGATCTATTTGTAAATTATGTGCAAACGTAGAACTGCTCAACATCGCTAACCCCAATCCCAGCACTAAAAAATTTTTTTTCACGTAATTTCTCCCAAAACTTTACCGAAAAAAAGCCCACCTTTGTTTATTTTGGCGAACTTGACATTTTTTGCTATACTCGCGCGCCTATTATATGCTAACCAAGAAGGAAAACCCAATGGATCAAATGCCTGCTTGTCCAAAATGCCAAAGTGAATACGTTTATCACGACACGGTTAATTTTGTATGCCCTGATTGTGGTAATGAATGGAATAGTAATGAACAAATTGAAACTGATGATGATCAACTCATCGTCAAAGATAGTAATGGTAATTTACTTACCGATGGTGATGATGTGCTACTCATTAAAGATCTAAAATTAAAAGGCTCATCAGAAGTATTGAAAAAAGGAACAAAATTCAAAAATATTCGCCTAGTTAATGGCGATCACAACGTAGATTGTGGCAAAATTATGCTTAAATCTGAGTTTTTGAAAAAAGCTTAATAAAAAAATAAACCGATTCTTATTCAGAATCGGTTTATCATTTAAGCCATTCCACCTGATTTCATCAATTCAGCATGTGCTTTTTTCTGTTCTTTCATCTTAGCACTTGTTTCTCGACGCTGCTTTGAAAGCTCTGCATTACGAATAGTGTAATCATCCACTCGTCCTTCATAATCATCTCGCATACTTTCAATAATTCCGCGCACTTCTTCAATGCTCATATCATCACGAATATATTGATTCAAATTATCTAACAATAATACTCGTTTTTGGTTATCACGAATTTTACGGTTGTTGTCTTCCATATCACGTTTAATCTTATTCTTTAAACGATACATTCGGACATACTCCAACACATCCTGGAAAGATTGCTTATTTACATTTTCCATAATTACTCTCTTTTAAATAGACAAAGTGAACTTCACTAATTTAGCTTTTTTTCATCTATTCGTCAAAACCTTACCAATAACTTTTAACAACATTCACCAAAATTGATGGATTTATTTAAAAAGCGTTGATTATCCGCTTTTGTAGTGATAAAAAGAGACCAATATCATTCATAAAAATAAGGAAACACAATGTCACAAGTCTTTAATTTTAGTGCAGGTCCTGCAATGATTTTCCCAGAAGTTCTTCATAAAGCACAAAGTGAGCTTACAAATTGGCTTGATCAAGGGGTATCTGTCATGGAAGTCAGTCATCGTGGCAAATACTTTATGGAGCTTATCACTCAAGCTGAAAAAGATTTGCGTAATATTTATCATATACCTGATAACTACCGTGTCCTTTTCTTACAAGGTGGTGCTCGTGGTCAATTTGCCGCAATCCCAATGAATTTAATTGGGAAAAAAGGGAAAGCACTTTATTTAAATAGTGGACATTGGTCTGCCACAGCAGCAAAAGAAGCACGTAATTTCGGAGAAATTGATGAAATTACAATTGTAGAAAACGGAGACAAAACGCGTATTACTCAACTCGATTTTAGTGATATTGCGGAAAAATATGACTATGTTCACTATTGTCCGAATGAAACTATTAGCGGAGTTGAAATTTTTGATATTCCTAACGTGGGAGATGCCGTATTAGTTGCAGATATGTCATCAAATATCCTCTCTCGCCAAATAGATATCAGCAAATTTGGGGTGATTTATGCCGGTGCACAAAAAAATCTTGGCCCAGCAGGGATTACATTAGTCATTATTCGTGACGATTTAATCGGTCATGCCCGCAAAGACACCCCCTCTATTTGGAACTATGCGGTGCAGCGTGATGCCGATTCAATGATAAATACGCCACCAACCTTTGCATGGTATTTATGTTCTCTAGTATTTAAACATATTCAATCAATAGGTGGCTTAGACATTATTGCTAAACGCAACACATTAAAAGCACAAACGCTTTATAATTACATTGATTCAAGCAAACTATATAAAAATGTTGTTGCAAAGGAAAATCGCTCAACTATGAATGTGACTTTTATCACTGGTAATGCTGAGCTCGATGCGAAATTTGTAGCTGAATCAACGGCAGCAGGCTTACAAGCATTAAAAGGACACAAAGTCCTTGGAGGGATGCGTGCATCTATTTACAACGCCATGCCATTAGAAGGGGTAGAAGCGCTGATTAAATTTATGAAAAAATTTGAAGTAGAAAATAGCTAATCAGAACAGTCTTAACGCCTATTTCTATAATATCTACAATATGAATAAAAAAACGTATAAAAACAATGCAGTACATTAACATCGCCAATCAAGGGGTGAAATCCCTTTCACCTTACCAAGCAGGAAAGCCAATAGAAGAACTCGAACGTGAGCTCGGCATTTCAAATATTATTAAACTCGCCTCAAATGAAAATCCATTTGGCTTTCCCGAAAGTGCTAAACGCGCTATAAATGCACAACTAAATCAACTCACACGTTATCCCGATGCCAATGGTTTTGAACTCAAACAAACTATTGCTCAAAAATTTGGTGTTCAACCTAACCAAATTACGCTTGGAAACGGATCAAATGATTTATTGGAACTCTTTGCCCATACTTTTGCTAGTGAACATGATGAAGTCATTTATTCACAATATGCCTTTATTGTCTATCCACTAGTCACTAAAGCAATTAATGCAGTAGCAAAAGAAATTCCCGCTAAAAATTGGGGACATGATTTAAACGGATTTTTAGCCGCTCTTTCTGATAAAACGAAGCTTATTTATATTGCGAATCCAAACAATCCCACAGGTAACTTTTTAACTGAGCAAGAAATCGATGCTTTTTTAGAGCAGGTTCCTGAAACTGTCATTGTTGTGTTAGATGAGGCTTACACAGAATTTACCCAAAAAGAAGAACGCATAGATTCTTTTAGTCTTTTAAAAAAATACCCTAATCTTATTGTTTCTCGCTCTCTTTCTAAAGCTTACGGATTGGCAGGATTACGTATCGGTTACGCAGTATCTAATCCCGAAATTGCCGATTTATTAAATCGTGTTCGTCAACCTTTTAACTGTAATGCATTAGCATTAACGGCAGCAGTTGCCGTGATGAATGATGATCATTTTGTTGAAAAAGTGGCGGAAAATAACCGCTCAGAAATGATTCGCTATGAAACATTCTGCCAAAAGCACAACTTAGAATATATTCCTTCAAAAGGAAATTTTATTACGATTAATTTTAAACAACCTGCCGCACCAATTTATGATGCCTTATTGCATGAAGGTGTGATTGTTCGTCCAATAGCAGGCTATGGAATGCCAAATCATCTTCGTATAAGTATTGGTTTACCAGAAGAAAATGATCGATTTTTCACCGCACTTTCTAAGGTGCTACATCTCCCTCTCATAAAATAGGAGCTTTTATGACAAAAGTAACAATGATGGGTAATCCCATTGAAGTAAAAGGCCATTTCCCACAAAAAGGCGAAAAAGTAGAAAATGTACACTTTACAAATAAGGATCTAGCTGATGTAAGCTTAGGGGATTTTTCTGGTAAACGTAAAGTCCTTAATATTTTCCCAAGTATTGATACTGGTGTATGTGCAACGTCTGTACGAGTATTTAATCAAAGAGCAGCCACATTAGAAAATACTGTCGTACTCTGTATTTCAGCGGATCTCCCTTTTGCACAAGCACGCTTTTGCGGTGCCGAAGGAATTGAAAATGTACAAACATTATCAACCTTCCGCCATAAATCCGTACATGATACGTTAGGCGTTAATATCACTACAGGTCCAATTGCAGGATTAACTGCGCGTGCAGTCATTATTCTTGATGAAAATAATAATGTCATACACAGCGAATTAGTCTCTGAAATTAAAAATGAGCCGAATTATGATGCGGCTTTGGCTGTGCTATAACTTACATTAGCTAATTAAAATATCCCCTATTTGCAAAAACTAGGGGATATGATAAAAGTGCGGTCAATTTTCTTAATATTTTACACATCCACTAAAATCAAAATTGCCGCCTCACCGCCCCATTCTCTTGGCGCTTGATGTAATGCCCGCACTTTGGGATGTTGTACTAGCCAACGTGGAATTTGTTTTTTCAATGTAAAGGTGCCATAGCCCGTCATGATACTGGCACAATCAACATGCTCATTTTCACAAGCTAGTAAAAGTGCGGCTAATTCTTGCTTAGCTTGTTCACGGGTTAAACCGTGTAAATCTAAAAACAATTCTGGTGAAAAATCTCCACGACGAAGTTGTTTTAATAAATGGGAATCTTCCCCATCACGTAAATATTTCACAACACCATCATGCTCATTCAGTAACGGTTCATATTCATCAGAAAAATAGAACAATGTATCTTCTTTCGCTCGTAATTCTTTCAATTCTATTTTTTTCTGATCACGTTTTTGGCGGGGGGCAACAAAAGTATCTTGTTTAATTGGCTTAATGCCTTTGGTTTCCGCTCGGAATAAATCAAATTCGTCTTGCATTTTTTCTCATTAATTTCAAATTTTGCGTATCATATCATAGTTCTACATTCTCATCTGTGGTATAACTACGCCAAATTTTCATACCGAATTTTATGCTAACTTTTCTACTCACTTTTATGGAGAAATGCGATGGAAACCTCACATAACCAAGAATTAGTTGCAACTATCTTGGAAGATAATGTTGCAAACGAACTGCAAACCATCCAAGATTTTCTGCGTTGGACGTATAGCATTCTCAATCGATCTGATATTTACTTCGGGCAAGGGCACGATAATCCTTGGGATGAAAGCCTGCAACTCGTTTTAAGTGGCTTACATTTACCCATTGATTTACCTACCGAATTATTTAACAGTCGATTAACCCCATCTGAAAAAGAAACCCTAGTTCAACTTGTATTAACCCGAATCGAACAACGTGTACCAGTGGCATATTTAACAAATAGCGCTTGGTTCTGCGGTCACGAATTTTATGTAGATGAACGAACCATTATTCCACGTTCTCCAATTAGTGCGTTAATTCAAGATCGCTTTGAAGATTTAATTTCACAAGAGCCGAATCATATTCTCGATCTATGCACAGGTAGCGGTTGTATTGCCATTGCTTGTGCTTATGCTTTCCCGAATGCGGAAGTAGATGCGGTAGATTTATCAGTTGATGCACTTAATGTCGCGGAGATCAATATTTCACGTCATCAATTAGAGCATCGCGTATTCCCGATTCAATCAAACTTATTTGAAAATATTTTAGGACAAAAATACGATCTTATCGTGACCAATCCACCTTATGTGGACGAAGAAGATCTCGCCGATATGCCAGAAGAATTCCATTTTGAACCAGAGTTAGCCTTAGGTTCTGGCTATGATGGATTAAACATTACCAAACAAATTTTGAAACAAGCGCCAGATTACTTAACCGAAAATGGCGTGTTGGTGTGTGAAGTGGGCAATAGCATGGTAAGCTTAATTGAGCAATATCCAGATGTGCCCTTTGAATGGGTAGAGCTTAAAAATGGAGGACTAGGCGTATTTGCTATTCAGCGTAAGGATTTAGTGAAATATCACGATCTGTTTTAATCTTTCAAGTGCGGTAAAATTTTAATATCAATTTTAACCGCACTTATAAAACTCATGGCGCGCGTTATTCAATGCGTGCTTTTCTTTTTTATCATTTGACTCTATGAATTTACAAAAACTTTTACTTACTCGGCGTTTCTTTTCCACCCTTGCCTTTTTTTCTGTGCAAACGGTATTTCTGATTTATCTACAAAGTAAAGGATTGAACAACAGCGAAATTGCCTTTTCCTTATCACTGCTCTTTTTCTCAAACCAAGCCCTTTCCATTCTTGCTGGTATTTGGGGCGATCGTTATGGTTTAGCCAAAATGATGTTGCTCGGCTGTTTTTTAGATGTAATCGCTTATATTTTCTTTCTCGCAGCAGATAATTATTTATTACTTCTTATTGCGACCACTTGTTTTGGTTTAGGCAGTTGCTTATTTGGAACCAATGCCAAAGCGTGTTTGCTTGTGCTGGCTGGGGATGAATACAAAGAAAAAACGCGCTTGCAAGGGAAATATCTAAAAGTGACCTCCATGTCATCCATGTTTGCGCCGCTTTTAGTTATCCCCTTTATTAAATACGAACATATCGACTTGCTCATCTGGGTTTGTTTTTCAATGGAAGCCGTATTATTCGCCTTAATGGTGAAGCCTTTCTATCAAATTCAAACCTTACAAACGTTGGTGAAATTTCGTTTTACTCAAATTAAAGAAATTATTACAAAAGAATTTCTTATGGTGCATTTAATGCTCTTTTTACCTCTTGCCATTGCGAGCTCTTTCTTTGTCATTTTCCCATTTTTATTTAACAATAAACTTGGCATGCCTGAACATTCGCCGATAGCATTATTTGGTAACGGCTTACTCACCGTGCTATTACAAAGCTATTTTTCCCAAAAAATTAATTTAACGATCAAACAAGCCGCATGGGTTGCCCCTCTGTTGGCTATTGGAATTATCGTGCCTTGGTTTATCACCTTACGTTATCTTTCCGTATTTTCCGCCTATGCCTATCTTGTCATTTTTACCGTCATTGAAGTATATGCCCTCACAGCGATGGCAAACTTATTAGTAAAATTTGATAATGGAACTAATCGTGGTTTTATTTTTGGCGCATCAAGATTATTGCTTTCCATCGCGACAGTTGGTGTGATGAACCTTGTTCCAGTTCTATTTTTAGTATAAAAAAGTGCGGTTGAAATTCTTATTAAATTTCAACCGCACTTTACACCATATAAATAAAATTATTTCACTTCTAATTCAATGCCTTCAAATAATCGCTTCACGGCATTGTTATCACGCAAATGTTCCGCCTTTTCAACAACAGGGCGTGTTAAGTGCGGAGAAAAATATTCCATAAAATCATACATATAATTACGTAAAAACGTACTATGTTTAAAAGCAATATTTGTCATACTGGCACGGAATAAATGACTCGCATCAATTGCAACAAGATCTTTATCAAGCTCAGTATGTGCCATTGATGCCATAATGCCCACACCTAATCCTAAGCGCACATAAGTCTTAATGACATCCGCATCAGTAGCTGTAAATACAATATTAGGCAATATTCCTGCGCTATTAAAAGCATAATCTAGATCGGATACGCCTGTAAAACCAAAGGTGTAAGTAACAAGAGGATATTTTCCTAGTGCTTCAATCGTTAGTTTTTCTGCATTAACTAAAGGGTGATCTGGTTTTACAATGACGGAACGGTTCCACCAATAACAAGGTAATTGAATTAAATCATCATACAAATGTGGCGCTTCAGTTGTAATCGCCAGATCCACCTCACCGGACATTAACGCATCGTGAATTTGTGTTGGTGAACCTTGATGAATATGTAAACTCACATCTGGATATTGTTTAGAAAAACGTTCAACAACTGCAGGTAGCATATAACGAGCCTGCGTATTCGTTGTCGCAATACGTAGTACCCCATGATTAGGTTGCGTATATTCATCAGCTACCGCACGAATACCCTGGGCTTTCACTAATAATTCACGCGCAATCGCAACAATTTTCTTACCAGCAGGTGTTACAGCCTTAATATGTTTGCCATTTCGCTCAAAAATCTCAAGTCCAAGTTCATCCTCTAACAGACGCACTTGCTTACTTATACCGGGCTGAGAGGTATAAAGCGCATTCGCGGCTTCTGTGACACTCAAATGTTGATTTACAATCTCAACAATATAGCGCAGTTGCTGCATTTTCATAAAAAAAGTCCTTATTTTTTATAACGTTTGCTCAGTTCAGAATAACGTTTTACCGCTTTACGAATTTGTCCAGATTTTGGACGACGACGTGGTTGTGTAACATCTAATTTCGTTTCGGTTTCAGCCGGTAATCCCACAAGTTCACGCAAGTAATTGACGTTTTCAAGATCCATTTCTTCCCAGCCACCACGAGGCAAACCTTTCATCAGTTTGATATTGCCGTAACGAATACGAATCAGACGGCTGACTTGGATCCCTTGGGATTCCCACAAACGGCGAACCTCACGGTTACGTCCTTCCATCAAGGTTACGTCATACCATTGGTTAATACCCACACCACCTGTAAATTTAATTTCTTTAAAGTTGGCAGGTCCATCTTCAAGCTGAACGCCTTTGCGTAAACGTGCCAACATTGCATCATCCACTTGACCAAATACACGAACCGAATATTCACGTTCCACTTCACGGCTTGGGTGCATTAGGCGATTAGCCAGCTCACCATCAGTAGTGAAAAGCAACAAACCCGATGTATTAATATCTAAACGCCCCACAGCAATCCAACGAGAGCCGGTTAAACGTGGCAAACGGTCAAACACGGTCGCGCGCCCTTCTGGGTCACTACGAGTACAAAGTTCACCTTCAGGTTTGTAATACATTAACACGCGGCAAATTTCTTTTTGTGCGTGGCTAAGATTAATGATTTGGCCATCAATACGCACTTTCATGCCAGAATGTACGTCAATACGATCACCTAAAGTCGCAATTTTACCCTCTACACTCACTCGGCCGGCGGCAATCATCGTTTCAATTTCACGACGAGATCCTTGTCCAGCACGCGCTAAAACTTTCTGTAATTTTTCGCCCTCTGCTTTAGGTTGATTAGAGGCTTTTACAACAGGTTTTGCTTTTGGCTTAGATAAAAATTTGTTGTCAGCATTAACCGCACTTTTTTTCGTATTTGCTGTTTCTACGCGAGCAGTACGAGACACTGAACGTCTATCATTTTTAGTTGAAAAATCACTTTTCTTTGCTGAATCTTTGGAAAAGTGCGGTTGTCTTTGAGTTTGTTTTTGACTAGGTTTCATTGTTTTCCTTAAATAATGGAAAGGTCGCTTTCACAAGCGTCTATAAGTTAAATAAAAGGAGCGGTACTTCCACTTCCTTCGCGCAAAATCACTGGAGATTCTTCCGTTAAATCCACCACTGTTGTAGGCTCTTGCCCTAAATATCCACCATGAATAATTAAATCGACTTGGTGCTCTAAACGATCTCGAATTTCCTCAGGATCAGATTGAGTGGTATGTTCTTCACCTGGCAACATTAACGAACAAGATAAAATCGGCTCACCTAAGGCTGAAAGTAAATCTAAAGCGATTTTATTATCTGGTACGCGTAAACCAATGGTTTTACGTTTTGATGTCATTAAACGACGCGGTAATTCTTTCGTTGCTGTAAGAATAAAAGTATAACGCCCTGGCGTATTATTTTTAATCAAACGATACGCAGTATTACTTACCGTTGCATAAGTTGAAAGCTCCGATAAATCACTACACACCAACGTAAAATTATGTCCTTCTGGCAATTTACGAATTGCTACAATGCGATCCATTGCATGTTTATCGCCCATCATACAGCCTAAGGCATATCCCGAATCCGTCGGATACACAATCACACCGCCTTTTTGTAAAATCTCTACGGCTTGATTAATCAAGCGCGCTTGTGGATTTTCAGGGTGGATATAAAAAAATTGGCTCATCTGTTTCTTCCTTAAAAAGTGTACGCTGATTATAGCAGTTTTGCGCTCACTTTATAATGGCGAGCATATAAAAATAAAGGCGTAGAGAGTCAATCTACGCCTTATCAAACTAAAGTGTGGTTAATTTTCTGAAATTATTTTAATACCTTTCTCAAGGCTGCACCAATTTCAGCTAGGCTTTTTACACAAGTCACACCTGCGGCCTCAAGAGCTGCAATTTTTTCTTCGGCAGTACCTTTTCCGCCACTAATAATCGCCCCCGCATGTCCCATCCGTTTACCTTTTGGTGCAGTGATACCCGCAATATAGGTAACCACGGGTTTGGTGACGTTATCCTTAATGAAGGTTGCCGCTTCTTCCTCTGCGGAACCGCCGATCTCACCAATCATCACAATAGCTTCTGTTTCGGGATCTTGTTGAAATCTTTCGAGAATATCAATAAAACTAGAACCTGGAATGGGATCGCCACCGATACCCACACAAGTAGATTGACCAAAGCCTTCATCTGTAGTTTGTTTTACCGCTTCATACGTTAAAGTACCAGAACGAGAAACAATCCCCACTTTGCCTTTTTTATGTATGTGTCCTGGCATGATGCCGATTTTACACTCATCAGGCGTAATCACACCTGGGCAATTTGGCCCAATCATTACAACGCCAGTTTCATTTAATTTTTGTTTTACCTTAAGCATATCCAATGTAGGAATGCCCTCAGTAATGCAGACAATTAACTTAATCCCTGCATCAATGGCTTCAATTATGGCATCTTTACAAAATGGTGCTGGTACATAAATGACTGTCGCTCTTGCCCCCGTATTTTCGACAGCTTCACGAACCGTATTAAATACAGGCAAACCAAGATGAGTGCTTCCACCTTTATTTGGTGATACGCCACCGACTAATTGCGTTCCATAGGCTAATGCTTGTTCAGAATGAAAAGTCCCTTGTCCACCAGTAAAACCTTGGCAAATCACTTTGGTATTTTTATCAATTAAAATCGCCATTAGTGTTCTCCTTTTGCTGCATTCACGGCTAATTCTGCGGCTTGTTGTAAACTCTGTGCGGTAAGAATATTAACGTCGCTTTCCGCTAAAATTTGGCGACCGATTTCAGCATTCGTTCCTTCTAATCGCACAACCACAGGCACTCTCACGCCCACTTCATTTACTGCAGCAATCACGCCTTCAGCAATCAAATCACAACGAACAATGCCACCAAAAATATTCACTAAAATCACCTTCACAGAAGGATCGGTTAAAATGATTTTGAATGCTTCAGCAACCCGCTCTTTCGTTGCACCACCACCGACATCAAGAAAATTCGCAGGCTTCCCACCATAGAGTTTCACAATATCCATAGTTCCCATTGCAAGCCCTGCCCCGTTTACCATACAACCAATGTCGCCCTCTAAAGCCACATAGTTTAACTGGAATTTTTCAGCTTCTGCTTCACGAGCATCATCTTGAGTTAAATCTTGCAGTGCCAATAAATCTTTATGACGAAATAAAGCGTTATCATCAACTGATATTTTGGCATCGAGACAAACCAAATTGCCTTGTTTAGTTAGAACAAGCGGATTGACTTCCACTAAAGATAAATCTTTTTCTAGAAACAACCGAGATAATCCCATAAAAATATCGGTAAACTGTTTGTTTTGCGCACCACTTAATCCTAATTTAAACGCTAATTCACGCCCTTGATAAGGCAATCCTCCAAATAAAGGATCAATGGTGACTTTGTGAAGTAAGTGCGGTGAATTTTGCGCGATTTCTTCAATATTCATTCCACCAGCAGGAGAAGCAATAAACACCACTTTTTGAGAAGCGCGATCAACGACCGCACTTAAGTAAAATTCTTTATCAATATCGCAAGTTTCTTCAAAATAAATCTGGTTTACTGGCTGACCCGATTTATCCGTTTGAAAAGTGACTAAACGTTGTCCCAGCCATTTTTCTGCAAAAGCTCTTGCTTCCTCTATATCATGTACCAATTTTACGCCACCCGCTTTACCACGCCCACCAGCATGAACTTGGCATTTCGCCGCCCACTTATCGCCAGAAAGTTGAGCCAGTACCAAATCTACTTCATCAACAGATTGACAGACTGCCCCATTTTTTACAGGTAATCTATAATGCTCAAATAGTTGTTTTGCTTGGTATTCGTGTAAATTCATTCGCGACGTCCTTTTTGGTTATGAAAACAATTCACTCAAGGTTTTAATGCTATATGTACCGTGATTTCTTCACGATCGTGATATAAATGTTTTGCTTGAATATCAAAATTTAAATTCTGCTCAGCCAACATCACAGCCAAATTTTCTAAGCATAATATCACTTCTTGATAACGTTTTTTCATGGGTAATTTTAAATTGAAGATCGTTTCTCGGCACCAACCATTCAACAACCATTTGCCAATCAATAAAGAAATACGACTTGGTTGTTCCACCATATCACAGACTAACCAATCCACTTTTTTCCTTTTTGGGGGCTGAAATTTAAAACCATCTTCCGCACAATGTTCAATGCGCCCCGTATCATGCAAACTCGCTGCCATTTTTCCGTGATCAACTGCATAAACAAATAAACCGCGTTTGACTAATTGATACGTCCAACCGCCAGGGCAAGCCCCTAAATCAACGCCAATCATATTTTCATTTAAACGTTTATTCTCTTCTTTACGCGGAATAAAAGTCAAAATAGCTTCTTCCAGTTTTAACGTAGATCGACTCGGCGCATCTGCCGGAAATTTTAAACGAGGGATTCCCATAAAATGAGGAGAATGATTATCTACATAAGAATATCCCACATAACAGCAATTCGGTTTCACAAAAAAACAATGTAAAAATTGACCGCTCTTTTGACTCGCCTTTGCCGAAAACCAACCTTGTTTTTTCAATGCCTGACGTAAAGGCACGGTAAATTTACGACAAAAAGTGGAAAGCTCCTTCGCTTCATTTGTATCTGCAGTTTCGACAAAAAGCTCGCTAGATTGAGCAAAATTAATTTGTTGTGATAATTCTTCAAACGCCGCGACGATGGGACTAATACGATCAGCGGGATCTAAATCTTCCAATAAGTCGGAAATAACCATCATCTGACGAGCAAAAATCAAACGATTAAAAGGAATATCTCGAGCAAGGCGATCTGCCTCATCAGGTTGATAACATTCAAAAATGACATAGCCCGAATTATCTTGTACTCGTGCAAAACCAAATATACCTAAATTACTTGCTTGATCGGTGATCTCTGCGGCGACTTCTTTCTCAAAACCTGGACGACAATATAATGCGAGTTTATTCATTTTCTTCTTGTTTAATTGAGTTAATAATCCACTGACGGAATGCTTGAATTTTTTGATCATCTAGGCGATCAAGATGATTGACCACATAAAATGATTTTGGATCAGACAAATTGGTTGGCAATACCACTTTTAAAGAGCCATTTTCAATTTCTTGCAAGGCTAATAAGCGATTAGCTAAGACAATGCCTTGCCCATGAATCGCAGCCTGTAACGCCATGAATGTATGGCTAAATAACGGCCCTTGCTGAATATTTAAATCGTCTAACTGTAAATGATTTGCCATCACTTGCCAATTATCGCGCGTATGAATATGAATTAATGTGTGTTTTTTTAAATCTTCAGGCTGAATAATTGGATTTTCGGCTAACAATTCAGGTGCGGCTAAAATCAATAAATTTTCTTCGCAAAGACGATCTACTTGAAGATTCTGCCAATTTCCCAAACCATAATAAATAGCAAGATCAATTTCTTTATTTAACAAGCCTTCATCTTGATCCACGCCGGTTAAACGCACCTCAATTTGCGGATAAAGCTGATTAAATTCACTTAAATGTGGCACGAGCCATTGGATACCAAAAGTTTGTGGCACGCTAATATTTAAATGCGGATCCGTTTTTAACGTTAACAATCGCTCTGTTGCTTCATTTAAGCGGCGCAGAATTTTATTAATATCAACAAAATAAGCTTTTCCAAGCTCTGTTAATTCTAAAGAACGATTCTTTCGCTTAAATAATTCAATTCCTAAGAACTCTTCTAATAATTTAATTTGATGACTAACTGCCGCTTGTGTCACACAAAGCTCATCTGCCGCTTTAGTAAAACTTAAATAGCGAGCAGCTGACTCAAAAGCTTTTAGCGAATTCAACGGTGGCAAACGTTTATACATAAGTATTTCCATTCATAAAATTTTTGTCTATAATAGACAAGATTTAATTCGGATTAGTTTTTCTAATACTTCAGATAAAAAAACGTCATTTGTCCTTTTCTACCCTTTTTCCTTACAATACAGCCATACTTAATGATTGGTAATTCCTTACTAGTTAATGAGTTTCGGACTTAAGTATGATGTTGTGTTTGCATATAGTTCGGGTAACCGAACTTGAGTAACAAAATCAAGTTACTCATTTACTTCCTGTATATTTAAACCTTATTGGTTAAACGCTACTCTTCTTGAGTGGCGTTTTTTTCTTCCTGATTCTATCACAGTTACATCTTGATTTTCTGATCGACTTCACAAATTTCACAATTATTCGTTAATTTTCTAAAAATTAATCAATTTTGAAAATTTAAGATTCAAATTCCCATAATAATGATGTAGATTAACCCCTATTTCATTCATAAAAATAAATTAAGGAAGCAAAATGAAAGACTTAGACTGGAATAACCTTGGTTTTAGTTATATCAAAACAGATTACCGTTTCATCGCCCACTGGAAAGATGGCAAATGGGATGAAGGCAAACTCACCACAGACAATACCTTACATATTCACGAAGGTTCTACCGCACTGCACTATGGTCAACAATGCTTTGAAGGCTTAAAAGCTTATCGTTGCAAAGACGGTTCAATCAACTTATTCCGTCCACAAGAAAATGCAAAACGCATGCAGCATACTTCTGATCGTTTACTCATGCCACAAGTGCCAACAGAATTATTTATCCGTGCATGTAAAGAAGTAGTGAAAGCAAACGAAGAATGGGTCGGACCTTACGGTTCTGGTGCAACTCTATACTTACGCCCATTTTTAATTGGTGTGGGTGAAAATATTGGTGTAAAAGCTGCGCCAGAATTTATTTTCTCTGTATTCTGCTGCCCAGTGGGAGCCTATTTCAAAGGTGGTTTAACTCCATCTAACTTTATTACCACCGAATACGATCGCGCTGCACCAATGGGAACCGGTGGCGTAAAAGTGGGTGGTAACTACGCTGCAAGCCTTCTTCCACACGTATTAGCAGCAGAACAAGGTACGCCAGAACGTAAATTCGCTGATGCCATTTATTTAGATCCCAAAACTCACACTAAAATTGAAGAAGTCGGTGCGGCAAACTTCTTTGGAATCACAAAAGATAATAAATTCATCACACCAAAATCAGAATCTATTTTACCAAGTATCACCAAATACTCTCTTTTACATATCGCAAAAGAGCGTTTAGGTATGGAAGCAATTGAAGGCGATGTTTATATCGATCAGCTAGATCAATTTGCTGAAGCGGGTGCCTGTGGCACTGCAGCGGTCATTTCACCTGTTGGCGGAATCCAACATAAAGGTAAATTCCATGTGTTCTATTCTGAAACTGAAGTTGGCCCAATAACACGTCGCCTTTATGAAGAGCTCACAGGCATCCAATTCGGTGATGTCGAAGCGCCTGAAGGCTGGATTGTGAAAGTAGAATAATAAATAAGTGCGGTGACTTTTCACCGCATTTTCTTTATCTCGTCTTATTCTATTTCGCTATAAATCATTCATTTCAATTCTTTCTCAACATAAAAAATCTCTTTTATTATCTTTTTACAAACAATGCTTTCATAAAAAGAAAATGAACTGGGATTATATCATTAACGTTTTTCCGCGATTTGTAGATGCAACATTAATGACACTTGCTCTCTCCTTTTGGGGAATCTTACTTTCGCTGATTATCGGTACTATTTGTGCAGTGATAAGTACTTACCAAGTGAAATCATTAAGTTGGCTAGTAAAAAGCTACATTGAGCTTTCTCGTAATACCCCACTTTTAATTCAAGTGTTTTTCCTTTATTTCGGCTTATCTAAAGTTGGCATTAAATTAGATGGATTCACTTGTGGTGTAATTGGATTAGCTTTTTTAGGTGGGAGCTATATGGCTGAGGCCATTCGCGGGGGATTAGAAGCAGTCTCAAAAGGGCAAATAGAATCTGCACTCAGCATCGGTTTAACACCTTTTCAAGCTTTCCGCTATGTGATTTTACCTCAAGCCTTTGCCATTTCTATACCAGCTATTGGAGCAAACTGTTTATTTTTAATGAAAGAAACATCCGTTATCAGCGCAGTTGCTGTCGCAGAATTAATGTTTATTGCAAAAGAAATCATTGGTATGGATTACAAAACAAATGAGTCCTTATTTTTATTGGTTGTATTTTATCTAATTATTTTATTACCGATGTCAATTTTGATTCGCTATTTAGAAAAACGTACTCGGAGAGCAAAATATGGGGCTTGAATTATTATTCCAAGGTAACCAATTAAACCGCTTACTCCATGGGCTTTGGATTACCGCTGAGATTGCATTTATTTCAGTATTTTTTGCTTGCTTCTTCGGGATTATTTTAGGCGTACTTATGACAAGCAAAAATAATATTATCAAAGCAATTACAGGCTTTTATCTTGAATTTGTACGCCTTATTCCATTATTAGTGTTGTTGTTTCTTGCCTATTTTGGATTAGCAAAATGGTTTGATATCCATTTAGATAGTGTCACCGTCTGTATTCTTGTCTTTATTTTTTGGGGAACTGCAGAAATGGGGGATCTCGTGCGTGGTGCGCTCACCTCCATTGAAAAGCACCAAATTGAATCGGCTTACTCCCTAGGCTTAACGCCCTTGCAAACCTTCATTTATATTTTACTTCCTCAAAGCCTAAAACGAGTGACACCAAGTATGATTAACTTATTCACACGTATGATAAAAACCAGTTCACTTGCCATGTTAATTGGTGTGGTTGAAGTTATCAAAGTTGGCCAACAAATTATTGAACATTCTCTTTTCACTAATCAATCCGCTGCCCTTTGGATATACGGTGTAATTTTCTGTTTATATTTTGTAATTTGTTATCCACTTTCATTATTTTCTCGTTATTTAGAAGCGCGTTGGGAAAATTAAGGAACCAAAATGGCATTACTAGAAATCAAAAATCTTGTTAAAAATTATGGCGATGTAGAAGCATTAAAAGGAATAAGTCTTTCTGTCGAAAAAGGGGAAGTTGTCGTAATTTTAGGGCCATCTGGCTGTGGGAAAAGCACTTTTCTACGTACACTAAATGGCTTAGAACCAATAAAGAGCGGTCAATTATTACTGCAAAATGCAGGCATACTTGGCAAAGACATCAGTTGGGTAAAAGCGCGCCAACGTATTGGTATGGTATTTCAAAGTTATGAATTATTTGCACATTTATCGGTGATCGACAACATTCTACTTGGACCATTAAAAGTACAAAAACGCGATCGTGCTGAAGCAGAAAAACAAGCAGATGAATTACTCAAACGAGTGGGATTATATGAGCGTAAAAATGCCTACCCACGCGAGCTTTCAGGTGGGCAAAAGCAACGCATAGCTATTGTGCGCACCCTATGTATGAATCCTGAAATTATTCTATTTGATGAAGTGACCGCTGCATTGGATCCAGAAATGGTACGCGAAGTACTCGATGTTATTTTAGGTCTAGCCAAAGATGGCATGACAATGTTGATTGTGACACATGAAATGAATTTTGCACGTCAAGTCGCACATCGCATTGTATTTATGGATAAAGGTCAAATTATCGAACAAGCCAAGCCTGAAGATTTCTTCACGAATCCGACCACGGATCGGGCGAAAACATTCTTAAACATCTTAAACTATGAACCAAGAGGGACAAACTATGAAGAAAACATTTAAAAAATTAACCGCACTTTTTGCCACGGCAGCACTTGCTTTAGGATTATCGGCCTGTAACGATAAAGAACAGGTCAAAGAAACGAAACAAGCTTCTGCAATTGAACAAATCAAACAAGCAGGCAAAGTACGCATTGGCGTATTCAGTGATAAACCGCCATTTGGCTATGTAGATGCCCAAGGAAAAAGCCAAGGTTTTGATGTGGAAATCGGTAAAGCGATTACGAAGGATCTATTAGGCGATGAAAATAAAGTGGAATTTGTGCTTGTAGATGCGGCAAACCGCGCTGAATATTTACTTTCCAAGAAAGTAGATATTATTCTAGCAAATTTTACTGTCACCGCAGCACGTAAAGAAGTGGTTGATTTTGCGAACCCTTATATGAAAGTTGCACTTGGCGTGGTGTCTAAAAATGGTGAGGTCATCACAAACCTTGAACAATTAAAAGATAAAACCCTGATTGTGGATAAAGGGACTACCGCTGATATTTTCTTTACCAAAAATTATCCCAACATCAAATTACTTAAATTTGAACAAAATACCGAAACCTTTGAAGCATTACGTGACGGACGTGGTGATGCACTTTCTAATGACAACACCTTCTTATTTGCTTGGGCAAAACAAAACCCAGGCTACACAGTAGGCGTAAAAAGTTTTGGCGATCAAGATGTTATTGCCCCTGCAGTACGCAAAGATGCGCCAGATTTACTCAATTGGTTAAATACTGAAATTGTAAAACTTTCTAAAGAAGGCGTATTAAAACAAGCCTATGAAAAAACATTATTGCCAGTTTATGGCGATAGCGTCAGCGAAAGCGATATTGCGGTTCAATATAAATAATAAATGCAAATAAAAATAAGCGCGGGGAAACCAGCGCTTATTTTTTATAGATGAAAATAGGGCTAAAACCTACCGCACTTTATGGGTTCATTCCCCAATGACGTGTATTTTTATCAAATTTGATCCCAGAATGCGAACCTTCCGCCCCATTAAAATATACATCTTTATTCGCACAAGCCGAAACAACCAATGCAGCCGCGACCACTAACAACCATTTTTTCATGATTTATCCTTTATTGAAAATTGAATGATGAAAAAATTATAGCATAAATTTAAACTTTGCCTGACTTTCTACCCTTATTAAAATTCAGATGTATTAAAAAAGGCACTTTGTGAAGAATTTTGAGCCAGTTTATCTGCTTGCTTACGCAAAGTGGTTTTATAACTCTCTGCTAACACATTGCACTGTAAGGTTTGTTCTAAAAAGGCTTTATTTAAAGTATTGGCTGGTTTTGAAAGTAGTTCATGCACAGCCATCACAGTTAATGCTGGATAAGGACGTTTAACCAAGACCAGTTCATCATCTTGATGAATTTCACCTGCCTCTAATACACGCGCATACCATCCCACCAACCCCGTTTCCACCACCACTTTTCGTGTTTCTGGTACATTCGTATTTTGAGATAACGTATTACACGGCTTGCGAGGTTGGCAAACTTCAATTAACGCTTCGCCAATACGAAACTGATCACCAATACAAACATTATTTTCATCCAAATCAGACACCACAAAATTTTCACCAAAACGGGAATCTTGTAAATAATCATACGACAAAGCCAAAAGTGCGGTCAGTTTTTCTAAACTTTTTTGCCCATTGAAAAAAATAGCTTTATCAACCCCACCATGATGTTTAATGTTCGCCACTTCATCCCCGACAGGGCCCAAACGTTCAACCCGAATGTGCGATACCGAATGTTTACGAATAGCCGTTGTAATTTGTTTACCATCAGATAATGTGAGCACGCTCGCTTTGGCGGCTTTCACGGCTAAAATTTTGCTCATTTATATTACTCCAAGTTTTATTTAAGCCTTATTCCTGAATTTTATCATGAACCATCATTTCTTTAACATATTGCGGATAAAAAAGCGCCCAGCATTTGCCAGGCGCTTCACTTACTTTAGAGATTTATTATTGTTATTAGATTACCATTGGTATCCGTATGCTGCACCAACCATCGCATCTTTCTTACCAGAAAGGTTAGATGCACCGCTGAATTTGATAATGTGTTTACCATTATCAGATAAGCGTGAATAACCCACCGCTAAAGATTGCTGACCACGATAGCTTGTCGTTGCCGCAGAAACCATTGAACGACCTGAAATATGTGGCTGTGGTAACATACCCATTGCACCTGCAGTCGCGATACCACGGCTTGCGCGTTTATCCACACCATCAATTTTGTTGTTCAATCTACCCATTTTACCATCAATATCACCTAAACGATTGTTAATATGATTGATTGCTTGAGTATTTTTGTTTACTTTCTGATCAACTTTATGTAATTGATCACCGTTCACTGCATCTTTCGATCCTGCTTCAACTTTACCACCATTTACTTGAAGGTTATTGATTACAGTATTTCCACCAGCAGGGTTATTAATGTTCATGATAACATCTTTGTTATCCACTTTTTCGCCTGTTGGGTTGCCGTTAGCATCCGCTTTTACGTAATTGCCATTATCATCACGAACAACATTGTTACCATTTTTATCCGTGAATTTAATGCCATCTACATCAACAGAAATTGAGGTTTCATCAGATGCTGTTGGTGTTGCACCTTTTTTCGTTACCGCTTTCACCGTTGTACCGTTACCATTTTTAAAGTTAACGGTATCTTTCGGTGTAACTTTTTCAGTTGTAGTTAATGGATTGCCGTTAGCATCTAAGGTGTTTTTGCCATTTTGTTTAATTGCAAAACCAACATCTTTATTATTCAATACATTCTCAATATTGTTACTGATATCATTTGCAATGTTTTGCTTATCGGCATCAGTTAAACCACCTTTAATAGTTACAGTATTGCTACCTTTATCTAAGCTTACTGTTACACCATTTTCACCTTTAAATGTGACTTTATCATCTTTAATTGGATTTTCATTTGTACCATCAGAGATAGTCCATGCACGGTTGCCAAGAGCCGTGACGTTTGTATTGATATCACCTAACTTAGTATTAATATTTGCAATATCACCTTCATTTTTAGTTACACGACCATCAAGATTTTTAATATCGTCCTCATTTTTAGTCACACGAGTGTCAAGTGCAGATGTCATACCATAAAGCTGTGAACCATTAATTGCATCGGTTGAATTTGCTGAAATCTCACCTGCTGCAACGTGTTTGATTTGACGTTCCTCACCTTTTTTACCAATAGAAACAAAGCGACCTTGTTTATCTCCAGCGGCATCAGCAGGTTTACCATCTGTATCTTCACCACCTAAATTACCCTTAAACCCTGCGTAAGTAGTTTTACCAACTGTTGCTGAATTTACAGCTTTAACAGTATGTTCTTTACCTGTACTATTATGACCTAATACTACTGCTCCGTTACGTGTTTTACCGTTATTATCAATTTCAACATTGTTACCTAAAACCATCACTTCTTTGGTATCTACAATATTATTTGTACCGATAGCAGTGCTGTCTGTACGTGTGTTACCGAATGTTTTACCAACAATTGTTTTATAACCTATAGCATTTGAGCGATCACCTTCAGCTCTAGCCTCATAACCAACAGCATTTGAACCTGCTCCGTAAGCTTTTGCGAAGCGACCAATTGCCGTTGTTTGATAGTTGTTAGCATGAGCGCTAGAACCAATCGCTATAGAAAATTGAGTATTACTATCTTTATTGGAAAGACGAGTTGCATCTTTCTTCGCTCGTTCGATTGCTAGATTGATTCTTTCCAATGTAGCTGTCGCAGAAGCCACTTTGAATTTATTTTCAGCAGAGCCATCATCTTTTAGACGCTTTTGAGCCTCACCTAATATGCCGTTAGCTCGGTCCCACAATGCTTGTAAACGAGCAATTTCCCCATCTTTCTTTTGCAGTTGCTCTATTTCAGCCTTAGTTAAACCACCCGCAAGCGCATTATCACCTATCGCAAGGGAGTTATCTTTTACAGCGTGTGCACGTACACCGACAGCCGTTGAGTTTTCACCAAACTTCGTATTTGCAACACCAGTTACCGCTTCAAAACCTAAAGCTGTTGAAGCACCACCACGTGCACCAGCTTTATAACCAACCGAAGTGAGACCTTGACGGACATTACTTGGACCATAGCTTTCTAAAATTTGATATTTAGCTTTATCTTTACCAGCTTGATTAATTCCAGGATTAAATTGTTCACCAATACCGCGATCTTCCCAATCCGCTGCTGCACCAGAAAGTGCGCCTATAGCAACAGAATTATCATAGTTTGCAGCCGAAAGTGCACCTATAGCAGTAGTGCCATTTTTATTATCTGCGGCCAAAGCGAAAGGTCCGACTGCAACAATACCTTCTTTAACTGAATCCCAACCTTGGTATGCTCGCATATCTGAACGAGCACCAACCCCCATTGCTACAACAGGGCCTACAGCTTGAGAACCATAACCTACCGCAGTACTAAATGAATCTTGAACATTTTTAGCTGTATCACCAGCAGTTGTACCATCAGAACCACCTAAGGTAATGTGATGACCGATAGCAACATCCCCAGCCTTACCTGCTGATTTCCCGTTTTTACCATAAACTTCAGCTGGGCTATTGATTTCATAACCAATTAAGATTTGTCCATCATAAACTTGCTTGTTTTGTGAACCAACTACAATAATATGTTTAGGCTTACCATCCCCACGATTTGTTTCAGTCGTAACACTATTTTTACTATCGTTATTAATTATAATAATCGTTCTTCCATCTTTAGTAACGATATTAGTAGCAGGAGTCTCTTCGACAGATGTTAATTTTGGTAATTCATTATCTGCCGCCATTGCACTTGATACACCTAATACGGATGCCACAGAAAGTGCGGCTAATGTTGAAACTGTTTTTGATGCACTTTTGCCTTTTGCAGAAGCTAATTCTCCTGCCACAGTCCATGATTGCGTTGCTACATTCCAGATAGTTTTATAAATTCGATTCATTTGTTTTATCCTAAAATAGTTAAACCGATAATGGTTAAATATGGTTCTAAAAGTTCTTTAGATAACCCAATAACCATACATTATTCCCGATTAATCTAAAGACGCGTGAATTATAGTGTTTTTTTTAAGGGAATAAAGTAAATTTACAATTCTTTACATTACATTTACATTCCACTGTTCCACCGGCACTCACAATTCAGTATAAAATCCCTTTCCTAACTGGCATTACCAACATTATTAAGCACGTAAATTAAATGCAAAAAAACTGTAAAATATTTAAACAATATTGATTATATTTATAGCAAATA
Source organism: Haemophilus sp. SZY H36 (assembly GCF_018829625.1). NCBI lineage: Bacteria > Pseudomonadati > Pseudomonadota > Gammaproteobacteria > Pasteurellales > Pasteurellaceae > Haemophilus > Haemophilus sp. SZY H36. The sequence goes on from NZ_JAHKKA010000002.1 coordinate 60,849, forward strand.
AGAATAGGTGGAACAAAAAGGCGGACTTAAGTCCGCCTGATGATTAGTTATTTGCAATGCCTTTATGTCTTAACAAGGCATCTAATTGCGGTTCACGGCCTCGGAAGCGTTTGAAGAGTTCCATTGGTTCTTCTGAGCCACCACGCGTGAGAATTTCATCTAAGAATGATTTACCAGTGATTGGGTTGAAAATACCTTCTTCTTCAAAGCGTGAATAAGCATCAGCCGATAATACTTCAGCCCATAAATAGCTGTAATAACCTGCGGCATAGCCCCCTGCAAAAATATGGCTGAAGCTATGTGGGGTTCTTGCCCAATCTACGCCTTTTATGACGGCAACTTGTGATTTCACTGATTTAAGTGTTTCTAAAATTTGATTGGTTTTTTCCGCATCAAAGGTGTGATGTAGACGGAAATCAAAAATACCAAATTCAAGTTGACGTAAGATAAACATTGCAGCTTGGAAATTTTTCGCTTTTAACAATTGCGTGAGTTTTTCTTTTGGCAACGGCTCGCCTGTTTCGTAATGCCCTGAAATAAACGCCAAAGCCTCTTCTTCCCAGCACCAGTTTTCCATAAATTGACTTGGTAATTCCACGGCATCCCAAGGTACACCGTTAATTCCCGCCACATCGGAGACATCAATTTGCGTGAGCATATGATGAATGCCGTGACCAAATTCGTGGAATAGCGTGGTAACTTCATCATGTGTAAATAAGGCTGGTTTATTCCCTATCGGGGCGTTGAAGTTGCAAGTTAAATAAGCCACTGGAGTTTGAATGCTGCCATCCAGTTTACGCTTACGCCCAATACAATCATCCATCCACGCGCCACCACGTTTATGTTCACGCGCATATAAATCAAGATAGAAACTGCCACGGAGTTGATCATTTTCATCAATTAAATCAAAGAAGCGTACATCTTTATGCCAAGTATCCACGCCTTTGCGTTCGACCGCACGAATATTGAAAATGCGTTTAATCAATTCAAATAAACCTGAAATTACGCGATTTTCAGGGAAATATGGACGAAGTTCTTCATCATTAATGGCGTATAAATGTTGTTTTTGTTTTTCGCTGTAAAAAGCAATATCCCAAGGTGCAAGTTCAGTGACACCAAATTCTTTTTCGCAGTAATCTCTCAATTCTTGCAATTCTTTTTCGCCTTGTGGTTTAGCACGTTCGGCAAGATGATCTAAGAAATCAAGCACTTGCTGTGGGTTTTCTGCCATTTTGGTGGCAAGTGAAAGTTCGGTGTAAGTATTAAAACCGAGTAATTTCGCCAATTCCACGCGCAATGTAAGAATTTCTTCCATGACTTTACTGTTGTCCCATTTGCCAGCATTAGGGCCTTGTTCAGAGGCGCGTGTTGCATAAGCACGGTACATTTCTTCACGCAATGTACGATTTTCACAGTAAGTCATCACTGGCAAATAACTTGGGATTTCTAACGTAAAACGATAGCCTTTTAATCCTTTACTTTCGGCAGATTGTTGCGCTGCTTGTAGTGCGGATTCAGGTAAGCCTGCAAGTTCTGCTTCGTTTTCAATGAGTTTTTCCCAACCCATGGTGGCATCTAAGACGTTATTGCTAAATTGTGAATTTAATTCCGATAAGCGCGCCACAATTTCGCCATAACGTTGTTGTTTATCTTCTGAAAGCCCGATACCTGAAAGTTCAAAATCACGCAGTGAATTTTCAATGGCTTTCTTTTGCGCAATAGAATAGCCCGCAAATTCAGCACTGTTTTTTAATGCTAAATAGGCATTATAAAGCCCTTTATGCTGACCAACCCAAGTGCTGTATTCAGAAAGTAAAGGCAAGCACGCTTGATAGGCTTCACGTAATTCAGTGCTATTTTTTACTGAGTTGAGATGAGAAACGGGTGACCAAGCACGATTTAAGCGATCATTGCTTTCCGTTAAAGGCAAAATGAAATTTTCCCAAGTAAAGTGCGGTTGTTTTAACACTTGTTCTATCGTATCGCGACAGTTTTGAATTAATTTTTCAACAGCCGGTTGAATATGTTCTGGCTTGATTTGTGAAAATGGCGGTAAGCCTTGAATGTTAAGTAATGGATTTGACATAGACATAAATGTTCCTTTTTTGAAAACTACTTTTTATGTGACGGCAAATTCTATAATATCAAGGTTGAAAAATCTAAAAAATCAGTAATAATGGTTCGCATTTTCTTTTTATTAGGAACATTATGAAGTTTATTTACATTGTTTTAGGTTTTCTTTCTCTTGCACTTGGCATTATTGGAATTTTCCTTCCTATTTTACCTACCACGCCTTTTTTATTACTTACTTTATTTTTCTTTGCAAAAGGTTCAAAACGCTTAGAACAATGGTTTTTAGGCACAAGTATTTATCAAAAACATCTTAAGTCCTTTAATGAAAATCGTACATTAAAGAAAAATACTAAAATTTGCATTTTGAGTTTTGCGACCACTATGTTGCTCATTGGTTTTTATTTCACGCCAAGCGTAATGGGGCGTAGCGTTATTGCGGCGTTGATTTGTATTAAGTTTTGGTTCTTCTTATTTTGGGTTAAAACTGAAAATGAATAATTTTCTCGCTTTGTGCCAGCGAAGTGCGGTTATTTTTTCTATTATTTTTACGGTGGTGGCTTGCGATAAATTGGATAATCCCAAGAAGCCTGTTTCGCCACAAGTTGAGGCACCGAAAAATCCTCAATTAGAGTCCAACCGTGTTGAATTAAAACGCGGTGTTTATAGCGATCTTACTTTGCAATCTTGGCAAGCACAAAACGAAGAACAAACGCAATTATTACGCGATCTGTTTGAAGGCTTAACAGCTTATGATGCGCAAGGTAATCTTGTTCCTGCCGTAGCAGAAAGCTGGCAAACTAAAGATAATAAAACGTGGATTTTCACTTTGCGTGAAAATGCCAAATGGTCAAATGGTGAAGCAATAACAGCATCAGATTTTGTGCAATCTTGGCAAGCACTTTCTCAATCTGAAAGCCCGCTAAAAAATTATTTGGCTTTCATGAATGTGAAAAATGCAAAGGCAGTATTGGAAAAAACACTAGCTGTGGGCTCACTTGGATTATTCGCCGAAAATGACCGCACTTTACGCATTGAATTAGATAAAGCATCGCCATATTTACCTTCTATGCTGGCGCACGTCAGCCTTTTACCTCGCTATGCTAAATCGACTCAAACCCTTATCAGCAATGGTGCTTATCAATTACAAAGCCAGTCTGAAAATCAGTACATTTTAACAGCCAATCCTTATTATTGGGCAAAAGAAAAAGTGATATTTCAGCAAGTGAAGTATCAAAAAATTGCAGCAGATGCAGATTTGTCTGATTTTGATGTTGTAATAAATCCGCAAAAAACAGTTCAAAATATCCAAGATTATCCGCAACTTTGTACTTACTTCTATGAGTTTAATCTTGCCGATCCTATGTTGCAAAAAAGTGCGGTAAGAAAAGCGATTGCTTCTATGATTTCTACGAAAAATTTGGTTGCCGATATTACTCATCTTCATCCTAGTAATACTTTTTTACCTAAATCAATGCTCGGTGACCAAGAATCTGTTTGGGAGCCCGTTGTTGCAGAACAGCTTTTTTCTCAAAACCAAATTAGTGAAACTCACCCATTAAAATTACGCATTCGTTATGATGATTCGTCTCTGAATCAAACTATTGTAACAAGATTAAATCATCAATTATCGCAATCAGATTTATTACGAGTTGAAAATCAAGGGATGAGTTGGCAAGAATTGCAAACAGCTCGCACAAAAGGGGATTTTCAATTAATTCGTTCTGGCTGGTGTGCTGATTTTAATGATCCCGTCGCTTTCTTAAATTTGTTCTATTCAAAAAGCCCTGATAACAAAAATGGCTATAAAAATGCAGAATTTGATCGTTTATTTGAAACTGCAATGACGACGACATCCGAAAAAGTGCGGTTAGAAAATTACGCGAAATTAAAAGGGATAGTTCAACAAGAATATTTAGTATTACCCATTTTTCAATATAGTACGCCAGTTTATCTCTCACCAAGCATAATGGGCGCACAAGTAAATTCTGTTGGAACCATTTATAGTAAAGATTTATGGCGAAAGGTTAAAAATTAGTAATCGCACTTGCAATCAAGGAAAGAATTCTTTAAGATTGGAGGCATTGGGGACAACTCCGACATCGTCCCCGTAGCGATTATCTTAGATAACTGTGCCTGAACAGCTAACTAAACAACAGATAATCAAGAAAATGAAAAAGAGCGTTTTTTTCATTTTACTTACTCCTGATAAGCCCCGATCTTTGGAATACGAGACGGGGTTTCTCGTTTTTAGCAATATGCTAAAAAATCTTTTGATTATTCCATGGCATGGAGTTTAAATAAAAAAGCCATACTGTTCAATACAACAGTATGGCTTTTTTAACATGTGTTATTTTATTAAATAATCTCTTCTTGGCAATGTGGACAGCTCATTAAATGTTGTTCATCATTGTTATGCACAATGTAATGGCCCATTTTTTTCGCTTTAGTATCAAGATATTTTGTGTTGTAGCGGTTTTCGCCGACATTAAGTGGTACTCGTTCAACCACGTTGATACCTGCTTTTTTCATGGTTTCTACTTTTTCTGGGTTGTTGGTCATCAAACGAACTTTTTTGACACCAAGTAGCTCGAACATATCGGCACAGACTTCAAAGTTACGTTCATCCGCTTTGAAACCTAACGCGAGATTGGCTTCAATCGTATCCATTCCCTTATCTTGTAAAGAATATGCGCGGATTTTATTAATCAAACCAATTCCGCGGCCTTCTTCGCGATGATAAATTAAGACACCGCGACCTTCTTCTTGAATTTGTTTTAATGCTGTCGCTAGTTGGAAACCACAATCGCATTTTAAGCTGTGGAGCGCATCGCCAGTTAAACATTCAGAATGAATGCGTGCTAATACAGGTTCATCCGCATTAGAAATATCGCCCATCACTAAAGCTACGTGCTCTTTTTTAGTATCTGGAAATTCAAACCCCACCATTCTGAAAAGACCGTATTCAGTGGGTAAATTGGCTTGCGTAACTAACTGAATTTTTGCCATAAAGTTATCCTTATTCGTCATCATTTCTGCTAAAATGCGCGCGTTATTTTTTATTATCAAGGGGCGAGCATGTTCAAAAGGCTGTCATTATATACGTTATTACTTTGTCTTGTACCATTTTTTATCTGGGGTATTTCCTATCAGTGGCATGGCAATAGCCAATTAACTGAAGCTGATTATTGGCTTTATTTACTCACCGAAACAGGAAGTATACCTTATGCGTTGATCACCTGTGTGTTATTTGCGCTTTTGTTTGCATTTTTATTCAAAAATCCAAAACAATGGATATTAGGTGTAATTGTGATGGGGATTTCAGTTATTGCCACTCAAGCCGCAAAAACGGGGGCAAAAGCATTGTTTGAAGAGCCTCGTCCGTTCACCGTTTATCTAGCTGAGCAAACTCATTCAACGCCTGAAAACTTTTATAAAAATGACCGCACTTTGCGTGCAGAAATAGCTAAGAATTTTTATTCGATGGATGCTATCACGCCAGCTTGGTTAGTTCATCATTATGAAAATGAAACGGGTTATTCGTTCCCTTCTGGACATACGATTTTTGCGGCAACTTGGCTAATGCTTGCTGTTGGCTTTACCCAATTATTGGGTAACCGTTCTTTTAAAGCAAAATTGCTGGTGGCGGGTATTGCAGTGTGGGGCTTATTGATGTTGATTAGCCGTGTGCGATTAGGCATGCATTACCCAATAGATTTATTCGTGGCAACATTGCTGGCATGGTTGATTAATAGCATTATTTTTGCTTTTTTAAAGAAAAAGGCAATTTTTGCCACTAAATCATGATTTAAGTGCGGTTAAAATTTTTCCTAATTTTAACCGCACTTCTTTATAAAGGAGCAGACTATGTATTATGGTTTAGATATTGGTGGCACAAAAATAGAGCTTGCCGTATTCAATGAAAAATTAGAAAAATTATATTCTGAACGGGTACCAACACCTAAAACCGACTATGATGAATGGCTTAACACGATTGTGGATTTAGTCAATCGTGCTGATGAAAAATTTGGTGAAGTGGGCACAGTAGGTTTGGGTATACCTGGTTTTGTGAATCAACGAACTGGATTAGCCGAAATTACCAATATTCGTGTGGCAGATAATAAACCAATTTTACGCGATTTGTCTGCACGTTTAGGCCGTGAAGTGCGGGCAGAAAATGACGCAAATTGTTTTGCGTTATCTGAAGCGTGGGATGAGGAAAATCAGCAATATCCGACTGTACTTGGTTTAATTCTTGGAACTGGTTTTGGTGGTGGTTTTGTCTTAAACGGTAAAGTTCATTCAGGTCAAGTAGGAATGGCGGGAGAGCTTGGTCATTTACAACTAAATTATCATGCCTTGAAATTATTGGGATGGGATAAAGCCCCAATTTATCAATGCGGTTGTGGCAATAAGGCTTGTTTGGATAATTATCTGTCTGGTCGCGGTTTTGAAATGCTTTATCGAGATTTGAAAGGCGAAACATTATCTGCTCGTGAAATTATTGATTTGTTCTATCAAGGCAATGAAAGTGCGGTAGATTTTGTGAATCTTTTTGTTGAATTGGCAGCGATTTCTATTGGCAATATCATTACGGCATTTGATCCACACATGATTGTGTTAGGTGGTGGGTTATCTAATTTTGATTACCTTTATCAAGCACTTCCTAAAGCATTACCAACCTACCTTATGCGTTCGGCTCAAGTTCCGCCGATTAAAAAAGCCAAACACGGGGATTCTGGTGGTGTGCGTGGTGCGGCCGCCTTATTCCTTTCAAAATAATCCTTACTCTCGCCTATCCGATTGTTAGGATAGGCGATGTAAGAACGCATTTTTATTCAACTAACATATCCTGAAGTACTTCATCATATTACGTCTTAGTCAATTCACACGATGATAAAAAAGTATGGCTATTATTCACCGCACTTTTATGCGCTATACTACTCTTTCTTCAATAAGAAAATACCGTGATCAGATAAATTGACATAGGCTTGTTTCAAATTAGCATTAAAATCTTCTGGTTTACAATTCACCAATAAATCTTTTCCTGCCCAATTTGCGACAACTTCCCAATGATTCCCCATATAAACCGCACTTTTAATCTCACAATGTTGTGCATCACCGCCCTCTGCAGCAAGATAAATTGCTTCTGGACGAATACCTACTAAGCATTCACCATCGGGTAAATTAAACTGCGCTGCATTTTTTAAAGGCACATTATAGCCATTAATATCCACCACGCCATTTTCTAATTTTCCATCGAAAATACTGGATTCCCCCATAAAGTTTGCTAAGAACAAGGAATTTGGTCGGAGATAAAGCTCTTTCGCTGGCGCTTTTTGCATAATTTTACCTTTATGCATAACAATAACCTCATCGGATACAGCGAAAGCTTCTGTTTGGTCATGGGTCACATAAAGCGAAGTAATGCCTAAACGTTGTTGCAATTCACGGATTTTTTCACGCATTGAACGACGTAAGTTTGCATCCAAATTACTTAATGGTTCATCAAACAATAGGACTTTTGGTTTCAATACTAAAGCACGAGCCAATGCGACACGTTGTTGTTGACCGCCAGAAATTTGATCCACGAAACGATCTTCAAACCCTGCTAAATCTACCAACTCTAAAGCCTCTTTTACACGTTGAGCACGTTCTTCTTTGCTAACGCCCTGCATTTTTAAGCCGTAGCCCACGTTATCGCCAATGCTCATATGCGGGAAAAGCGCATAAGATTGGAAGACAATACAAATATCTCGATTTTGAATAGAGGATTTTGTTACATCTTCACCATCAATAAAAATTTGTCCTGATGTTGGATTTTCTAACCCCGCGACTAAACGCAACACGGTAGTTTTGCCGCAACCTGATGGCCCTAACAATGTCACCATCGTGCCACGTTTGATCGTTAAATCTAAATTATCAATGACGACAGCTTTACCAAATGCTTTGGTGATATTTTTTAATACTAAGAAATCATTATTACTCATAATATTTACCTACAACTTAACGAGTTAATTCATTTTTTTCGCTTTAGAACGAGAGATACGTGTATCACCTACAATCCAGTCGAAGAATAAAATAATTGCCATCATGACAACAATTAGGATTGAACCGTATGCAATAGCAACACCGTATTCACCATCTTCAACGCGATTTAGGATATAAGCTGTTGCGACCCGAGTATCTGCTGTCACTAAGAATATAATTGCGCTCACCGTCGTCATTGCACGAACGAAACTGGTAACAAGCGCTGAAAGCAATGCGGGTTTTAATAATGGCAAGACGATATACCATAAGGTTTTCCACGAACTTCCTTTTAAAGAAAGCGATGCTTCATCAAGAGATTTATCAAGCTGACCTAACCCCGCAATCGCTGCTCGCATACCGATTGGTAAGTCACGCATTACCATTGAAATAATAACGATAATGCCTGTGCCCGTAATATAAAGTGGCGCATTGTTGAAGGCTAAAATGTAAGACACCCCCGCCACAGTCCCCGGCACGGCAAAGCAAAGCATAGTTAAGAACTCAAGGGATTTTTTACCTTGGAAATCTTTACGCACCACAATGTACGCAATCAATAATCCAAAGAATGCGGTTAATGGTGCGGCAATACCTGCATAGATTAAGGTATTGATTAGTGACGGCCACGCTCCATCGCTCAATCCTTGCCCGAATAACATGCCATAGTTTTTCAAGGTTAAAGTGTAATCTACGCCCCAATTTACCGTGAAGCTTCCGTAGAAAATACTTCCATAAAGCGCCATATTAAAGATTACCCAGAATCCAAGCATACCAATGATGGTATATTTCAAACCAGTTGGAAGATCTTGCACATCACCACGATAAGATTTACCTGAAACGGTGACATAAGAGCGGTTACCAATCCAAATGTATTGAATGATAAAAATCGCTAGAGAGAAAATTAATAATATTGAACCTAAGGTACTTGCTGACGCGTAATCTAATTGAGAACCCGCAATATAGAAATAAATCTGTGTTGCAATCACATCAAAGCTACCACCCAATACCAATGGATTACTAAAATCTGCAAGGGATTGGATAAAGACAATTAAAAATGAGTTCGCCAATGCGGGGCGTAACAATGGAAAAATAATATTATAAAAAGTTTGATAGCGATTGGCTCGTAACGTATAAGAGGCTTCTTCAATAGAAGGATGTACAGATTTTAATGCGCCATCTAAAATCATAAAAGAAATAGGGGCAAATGCGAGAATTTGAGCAATCGCAATCCCATTAAAACCATAAAGCCAGTTATGATTGGTGAAACCAAAATTCGTACTTAAAAATTCGGTTACATAACCAGAACGGCCGAGCATCAAAGTTACCCCTAATCCCACAACAAATGGTGGCGTAACAATTGGCAAAATAGAGAAAATTTTTCCGATAAATGCCGTTCTACGAGCGATACGCGTGGTATAAAGCGCAAAGGCTAAACCAAATACAGTAGACACTACGCCCACAAAGCCCGATAAGAAAAGAGAATTAGTAATCACGCGAACAATATAGCTCTGCGTTAAAATACGCATCACTTGTTGTGGCGCAAATATGTCTCCGTCATAAAACATTGAAACGAAAATCGCCAATGTTGGATAAACGATAAAGAAGAAAATGAGCAAAATAATGCAAAGTAAAGAAGCGATAATAAACTTATCCCCTTGCATTACTTTAAGTTTGGCCAATGAAAGTGTTGCTAATGCGGTATAGCCCACAAGTAACACAATCACAGAATAGCCCATGCTAATTTTGTACAGCGTCGCACTGATAAACATAAATAGTACAGAAAGTGCGGTCAAAAATAGCTCTGTTTTTGCTTGGGTTTGCTGTGGCAATCTCAATAACGGCAAAGCACCATACACAATAACAGGCAGGAACCAAGCCCAAGTTAAATTGAAAGAAGCCCAGCCCATTGCCTCTAAATATTCATCTGAAGTACTTTCAAACAAACCGTAATCAAGTGCATTGGAAGGCAGGAGCGCAAACGCCAATAAGGATAAAATAATCCAAAAATAAGCAGAATGCATTATGGAAAGTTTTTTTGCGTTCATACAACCTCGCATAAGGTAAAAAAACGAAGCGATATGCGACATATCACTTCGTTAGTGACATCATTATTTGGCTAATTTTACTTCATCAACCCATTTTGTGATTAAGCGTTTACGTAAATCAGTCGCACCGTATTTATCAAAATCATAGTTAATTAAATTAATAGATTTAAAATCTAACGCATAAGGCGATTGTTGTGCAGTGGTGTTCGTTAAAATGGAATACGCCTCACCTTTTTGCCAAGTTAATTCTTGCGCTTCTTTGGATAATGCCCAATCAACAAAAAGCTTCGCATTATCTAAATTTCGAGCTCCTTTAATGACACTCACACCGCCAATTTCATAGCCAGTACCTTCACAAGGTACAACTAATTCTACTGGCGCGCCTTTCGCTTTTTCTAAAGAATATTCATGTAAGAAACCAATGCCAATTGCCGTTTCTCCACGCGCTGTATTACGTGTTGCCGTATTACCAGATTTGGTATATTGCGATACGTTTTTATTCAACTCTTTTAAGAATTTAAACGCCTCATCTTCTCCCCAAAGTTGCATATAAGTGGCTAGCTGAGTGTAACCCGTACCAGAACTTTGTGGATCTGCGGCTTGAATTTCATTTTTGTAAATTGGGTTAGCTAAATCCTTCCAGCATTTTGGAATAGGTAAATTCAATTTTTTCAAACGTTCTGGATTTACCCCAAAACCTAACACACCTAAATAAATCGCCGAAGAATAATTCCCTTTCATTTTGGCTGGATCACGGAATTTTTCTACGATCTGAGGAAGATTAAATGATTTATAAGGCTCTAACAAGCCCATTTCTCCTGCTTGAGAATGAGGATCCATCGTTCCACCATACCAAACATCACCTTGTGGATTATCTTTCTCAGCATCAATTTTCGCTAGAATAGTACCTGTTCCACCACGAATAAAACTTGTTTTAACATCAAATTTTTTCTCAAATGCCATCGCTTCTTGCTCGCACATCGTATTTTGCGCACTGCAATAAATGACTAAGCGTCCTTTTGCAAAAGATGGATTACTTAACACCAATCCACTTAGCATCACTCCAGACAAGGTTACTGCGATTTTTGATAGTTTCATCTGATTATAACTCCCTTATGAATGAAAATTTTGCAATCTCGTAGAGGGAAAACGAAATCACATTAAAAATACGAAAAAGTGCGGTCAAAAACTTCAGTATTTTTTTCCGCACTTATTCAGCGCTATTTCGCTAATTTAACTTCTTGTACCCATTTTTCAATTAAGGCTTTACGTTGTTCTGTTGCACCGTATTTTTCAAAGTCATAATTGATTAATTTGAGTTTATTTGGATCAAATGCAGTTGGTGATTGTTCTGCTGTTGTGTTAGTTAAAATTTGTAAAGAATCCCCTTGTTTCCAAGCTAATTCTTGACCTTCTTTTGATAACGCCCAATCGACGAATAATTTTGCATTATCAATATTACGTGCGCCTTTTAAGATACTCACGCCACCTAACTCATACCCCGTTCCTTCGCAAGGCACGACTAATTCTAACGGTGCACCATTGCGTTTTTCTAATGCATAATCATGTAAGAAACCCACACCAATAGTTGCCTCGCCACGAGCAGAGTTACGTGATGGCGTGATACCCGATTTAGTATATTGAGAAACATTAGGATGCAATGCTTTTAAGTATTCAAATGCCTCTTTTTCACCCCATAATTGAACAAATGTCGCCAATGCTGTGTAAGCTGTACCCGCACTTTGAGGGTCTGCAATTTGAACTTCGCCTTTTAGGCGTGGATCGGTTAAGTCTTTCCAGCATTTTGGCACTTCTTTAATGCCTAATTTTGCCAAACGTTCAGTATTCACACCAAAACCTAAGATCCCCATATAAATTGAGGAAACATAGTGACCTTTTGTTTTCGCTGGATCACGGAAACGTTCTACGATTTCATCAATGTGTTTGGATTTATAAGGTTCAATTAACCCTAATTCAGCCGCTTGAGCTTGAGGGTCAAAAGTACCACCGAACCAAACATCCGCTTGAGGGTTATTTTTTTCAGCTTCAACTTTGGCAAAAGTACTACCTGAACCATTACGAATAAAGGATGTTTTCACATCATATTTTTCGCCAAACGCCTTCGTTGTTGCTTCGCATAGCGCATTCGTTGCACTACAATACACTACCAATCTACCCTTTGCACTAGCCGAACCAGAAATTGCTAAGCCAGCCGCTAAAAGTGTGGCAGAAACAGAAAGAGAAATCTTATTGAACTTCATAATAAACACTCCTTATTGGATAAAAACATCAAAATCTTACGTTAAACCCCAAAATAATACCGTGATGAAGTTCACAGTTTTATAAATTATCAGAAAAAAATAAACGTGAAATTCACCGCACTTTTCTTTATAATTCATCAAATTTTTTTATACCTCGCAAAACTATGTCAGATTCTTGTATCATCATCGCCATCACTGGCGCATCCGCATCAGGAAAAAGTTCTATCGCCTCTACCGTTCACAAAGAACTCTGTAATGAATTAGGCTGCCAAGAAATTGGGATTATTGCCGAAGACAGTTACTACAAAGATCAAAGTCATTTAGAAATGAGTGAACGTATAAAAACAAATTACGACCATCCAAGTTCAATGGATCGCGATTTGCTCATTCAACATTTAAAAGATTTAAAATCAGGAAAAGCGGTTGATGTGCCTGTTTATAGCTATGTTGAGCATACTCGTACGGGTGAAACCACAACATTTACACCAAAACGTATTGTGATTTTAGAAGGAATTTTACTGCTAACTGATGAACGCGTTCGTCAACTTGCAGATATTTCCGTATTCGTGGACACACCATTAGACATTTGTTTTATTCGTCGTTTACAACGCGATATGGAAGAACGTGGTCGCTCCCTACAATCGGTTATTGATCAATATCGTGCAACCGTGCGCCCAATGTTCTTACAATTTATTGAGCCCTCTAAACAATATGCGGATATTGTTATTCCTCGCGGCGGCAAAAACCGTATTGCAATCAATATGTTAAAAGCTCAAATCCTTCATTTATTGAATCAAAAATAGGAAACTTTATGCGTCTTTGCGATACTGATATTGAACGCTATCTCGATGATGGCATTATTTCTTTAACTCCTCGTCCAAGTAATGACAAAATCAACGGTGCAACAATTGATGTTCGCTTGGGTAATTCTTTCCGCGTATTTCGTGAACATTCCGCGCCTTTCATTGATTTAAGCGGTCCGAAAGAAGAAGTATCTGCACAACTTGAATCGGTAATGAGTGATGAAATTATTGTGCCTGAAGGTGAAGCATTTTTCTTACATCCAGGTACTTTAGCGTTAGCAACCACACTTGAATCAGTGAAATTACCCGCCAATATTATCGGTTGGTTAGATGGTCGCTCTTCTTTAGCGCGTTTAGGCTTAATGGTACACGTCACGGCACACCGAATTGATCCAGGTTGGGAAGGAAAAATCGTGTTGGAATTTTATAATTCAGGGAAATTACCATTAGCATTACGTCCAAATATGGTGATTGGTGCATTAAGCTTTGAAATATTAAGTGGCGAAGCGAAACGACCATACAGTAGCCGCAAAGATGCAAAATATAAAAATCAACAAAGTGCGGTTGCGAGTCGTATTGACGAAGACAAGGAATAATCGATGAAAAAGTTCGCGCTTGGCGTAGGGATCGTCTCTTTGACGATCTTTTCTTTTTTGTATATCCAACTTTATCGAGCACAAAGTTCTATCGCTGCACAACTAGCGCAACAAAATATTGCGGTTCAATCAGTCAATCTATCTCTATTTCCACCCGCACTTTCTCTCGAGAAAGTTCAGTCTGAACAATTTTCTGTGCAAAAGATTGAAAGCCAACTTAACCTTTTGCCACTTTTTTACGGTAATATTAACCTTTCCTCACTTCAACTTAAACAGCTCAAATTAAGCAATAAAGCACAAAATCTAGCCGATATAAAAATGCATTTTTCAGCGCTTTCTTTAACGCAATTATTGGCAAAAAAAATAATTTTAAATGGTAATAATCAAATATCTATTAAGTTAGAAAAACCATTTTATGGGAAAAATAAAACCTTTGATTTTACTTTTACTAAAGCTAATATTAACCTCTCTAATGAAAAATCATCGCTCATTCAGTTTGTCAATGCCAAATTAAATAATCAATCACTTGGTTATATTGAAGCTCATGGTGATTTTAACAAGCCATTAAAACGACTTGTTACCTATATCAAACCACAATGTGATAATAATTGTTTAGCTGTAGTTAATTATCAGAGTGTGGGTGATCAAAGCATGATCAATTTTTCTGGTAAGGAGTTTCCTGTCAAGCCATTGCTTAGCTTATTGAGCTTTCCTGAATCCTTGAGTGGTTACACTGATTTTAAAATCAATTTAGGTTTTAAGAATTCTGAAATAACACAAGGAAAATTCAATTTTCAGGCAAAAAATGGCGAAATTATTGGTGTAAATTTATTAGATATTGTCTCACAATATTTCCCTATTAATTACAGCAATGATTTATTAGTGAATAAAGAATTAAATACGCAGTATGAACAATTTCAAATACAACTCTCACTGTTAAAAGATCAATTAAATGCTGAAAAATTTGAATTAAAAACCCCCACACTTTTGGGAAGTGGTACAGGTGTTGTCTCATTAAATCAAATGCAATGTGATATAAATCTTACAATACGTTCTACAAATAAAAATTATCAAAATCTTATCTTACCAATCCGATTCTTTGGGGATTGTTATTCACCTCAATATAAATTTAATTTTACAAGAGAATTTCGTCATCAACTCATAGACATCATAAAAGAGAAGCTACATTAATGTCACCACTAAATATAAGAAAAATTCAATCATGGCGAGTCCTATTAATGGCATTCGCAGGGTTTATTTTTAATACAACTGAATTCGTCCCTGTTGCAATGTTAAGTGATATAGCAACCAGTTTTGATATGCAAACTGCCGATACAGGACTAATGATGACAGTATATGCCTGGACAGTACTTATTGTATCTCTTCCAGCAATGCTTCTAACAGGTGAAATGGAGCGGAAAAATTTACTTACCAAGCTCTTTATTATTTTCATCATAGGGCATATTTTATCTGTTATAGCATGGAACTTCTGGATTCTACTTATTGCTCGGGTTTGTATTGCTATTGCCCATTCTGTCTTCTGGTCTATTACGGCTTCGCTTGTGATGCGAATCGCACCGAAAGATAAAAAGACACAAGCGCTAGGAATGCTTGCTATAGGAACATCCCTTGCAACAATTTTAGGGTTGCCTATTGGAAGAATTATAGGACAACTCGTAGGCTGGCGTGTTACTTTCGGAATTATTGCGCTTTTAGCATTCTTCGTTATGCTACTAATAATTCAACTCTTACCAAAACTACCAAGTAAAAACGCAGGTTCTATTGCAAGCTTACCAATACTCGCTAAGCGTCCGTTACTCATTGGGCTTTATATCGCCACAATGCTGATTGTTGCCGCACATTTTACGGCTTATACTTATATTGAGCCTTTTATGATTGAAATAGGCCATTTGGATCCAAATTTTGCAACTTTTGTACTTCTTATTTTTGGTATATCTGGCATTTTAGCTAGCCTTTTATTCAATCGATTACACCGTTTTGGCCCGACTAAATTTGTTGTTGTCGCAATGGCTTTACAAAGCCTTTCTCTCTTACTATTACTCCTTTCAACAGAATATATCATCACAATGCTTGCTCTTTCTTTTCTTTGGGGTATTGGTGTTGGTTGTATTGGTCTTGCTTTACAAATACGCGTATTAAGACTTGCACCTGATGCAACAGATGTGGCTACGGCTATTTACTCTGGTATTTATAATGCAGGTATCGGCACTGGGGCATTATTTGGAAATCTTGTGGCAACCCATATAGGGCTAGACAAAATTGGCTATATTGGCGCAATGTTAGGATTATGTAGCCTTATTCTTTTTATTGGGTCACATTTAAAATATCGTCATACATTTCTCTCTAAATAATTGAAGCCCTGAATATTCAACAAAAAATAACCGCACTTTAATTTCTCAAAGTGCGGTTAAATATTTCAAGATTTCAATTAGCCGTGATAACGCCCTACACCTAATTCATCTTCTTTACGTGTACGATTCATCACTTCTTGTGGAGACTGTGCAATACGTAATCCCATTTCATCTTCAGTACGCACCACTTCGCCACGTAGAGAATTGGTATAAACATCAGTGATTTTCACGTCCACAAATTTTCCAATCATTTCTGGAGAACCTTGGAAATTGACAATACGATTCGTTTCAGTACGTCCCGTTAATTCCATGATGTCTTTCTTCGATGGCCCTTCAACCAGCACACGTTGTTCTGTGCCAAGCATGCGACGGCTAAACTGTGCAGCTTGTTGATTAATACGCTCTTGTAACACATAAAGGCGCTGTTTCTTTTCATCTTCTGTTACATCATCTGGCATATCTGCAGCTGGCGTACCTGGTCGGGCTGAGTACACAAAACTGAAACTCATATCAAAGTTCACTTGTGCAATCAAATTCATAGTTTGCTCAAAATCTTCCGCAGTTTCACCAGGGAAACCAACAATAAAGTCAGAGCTGATTTGAATATCAGGACGTACAGCACGAAGTTTACGAATAATAGATTTATATTCTAATGCTGTATGACCACGTTTCATCATTGTTAATACACGATCAGAACCAGCTTGGACTGGAAGATGTAAGAAACTCACCAATTCAGGCGTATCACGATATACATCAATAATATCATCTGTAAATTCTATTGGATGACTGGTTGTAAAACGTAAACGGTCAATACCATCGATAGACGCTACAAGACGAAGCAACTCAGCAAAGCTACAAATTTGACCATCATGTGTCGGACCACGATAAGCATTCACGTTTTGTCCAAGTAGGTTAACCTCACGCACACCTTGATCCGCAAGCTGCGCAATTTCAAATAAGACATCATCCACAGGACGGCTGACTTCTTCACCGCGTGTATAAGGTACAACACAGAAAGTACAGTATTTATTACAGCCTTCCATAATCGAAACAAATGCCGTTGGACCTTCTGCGCGAGGTTCAGGTAAGCGGTCAAATTTCTCAATTTCAGGGAAACTTACATCTACAACAGAACTCTTACCACCACGAATTTGATTAATCATTTCAGGCAGGCGGTGCAAAGTTTGCGGACCAAAAATAATATCTACATAAGGCGCACGATGACGAATATGTTCACCTTCTTGAGAAGCCACACAGCCGCCTACGCCAATCACTAAATTTGGATTATTTTTCTTTAATTCTTTCCAACGACCAAGTTGGTGGAACACTTTTTCTTGTGCTTTTTCACGAATAGAGCAGGTATTCAATAATAATACGTCTGCTTCTTCAGGAATTTCGGTAAGTTCTAATCCATGAGTACTTAATAAAAGATCTGCCATTTTAGATGAATCGTATTCATTCATCTGGCAGCCCCAAGTTTTAATATGTAATTTTTGAGTCATTTTCTACAATATCGTCAGGTGTTATAAATAATTAGTCGAATAAAACGGTCGGCTATTTTACAGGCTTGCAATAATTCTGGCTAGTAAATATTCGGTGAAAAAAATATCAAAAATAAACCGCACTTTTGTGACATGCCAAAAGTGCGGTTTAATTCAGCGCAATTTTTAATTACTTCACCAATCCACCACTGGCTTGTAAATCAGCATGATAAGAAGAGCGAACAAATGGCCCACAAGCCGCATGTTCAAAGCCCATTTCATTGGCTTTTTCACGGAATTCATCAAATTCAGCTGGCGGTACATAACGGGCCACTGGCAAATGATGGCGGCTAGGTTGAAGATATTGCCCCAACGTGAGCATTGTCACACCGTTATCACGTAAATCTTGCATGACTTGTAAAATTTCCTCGTTGGTTTCTCCTAATCCCACCATTAAACCAGATTTAGTTGGGATATTCGGGAACATTTCTTTAAATTCACGCAATAATTTAAGTGACCATTCGTAATCTGCTCCAGGACGAATCTCTTTATATAGGCGCGGGACGTTTTCTAAATTATGGTTAAAGACATCTGGCGGATTATCTTTTAATTTTTCCAATGCCTGTGTAATGCGACCACGGAAATCAGGCACTAAAATTTCAATCTTAATGTTAGGATTAAGTTCGCGCACCGCTTTTACACATTCAGCAAAGTGACCTGCACCACGATCAGGCAAATCATCGCGATCCACCGATGTAATCACCACATATTTAAGTTTCATATCTTGGATAGTTTCAGCTAATTTTTGTGGCTCTTCAGGATCTGGCGGTAATGGTTTCCCATGCGCAACATCACAGAACGGACAACGGCGCGTGCAAATTGCGCCTAAAATCATAAAAGTTGCTGTTCCATGATTAAAACATTCGTGTAAATTTGGACAAGATGCTTCTTCACACACGGAATGTAAACCATGACGACGCATTCCATTTTTGATGCTTTCAATTTTAAGTGAATTTGCTGGAAGTTTAATTTTCATCCATTCTGGCTTTTTTAATAGCTCTTGGTTTGGATCAATATTTTTAACTGGAATAATCGACGTTTTTGCCGCATCGCGATATTTTACACCGCGTTCCATTTTGAAAGGCGTTGACATAAGCGTTCCTAAATAAAAATGCCCAAACCGGGCATTTTTGATCATTAAATATTACAAATTTGTTACATTATAGCCTAAAAGCTCAGCAAAGTGTTTAATTAATTTTGGTGAAACCTTATCGCAATTAGCTTCATCCTGATTAACAAAATCTGCCAATTGACACATTTCAAGACCAGCATAGCCGCATGGATTAATATAATGAAATGGATTCAGATCCATATTGATATTCAATGCTAACCCGTGAAAAGAGCAACCACGACGAATACGCAGTCCAAGAGAACAAATCTTTTTTCCATCCACATACACGCCTGGTGCATCAGGTTTTGGATAACTTTCAATGCTATATTCAGCTAAAGTTTTTACCACCGTTTGTTCAAGTGCGGTAACTAATTGACGTACATTTAAATTCTCATGACGCCTAATATCAATGAGCACATACATCA
This sequence comes from Haemophilus sp. SZY H36, assembly GCF_018829625.1. Classification (NCBI taxonomy): domain Bacteria; kingdom Pseudomonadati; phylum Pseudomonadota; class Gammaproteobacteria; order Pasteurellales; family Pasteurellaceae; genus Haemophilus; species Haemophilus sp. SZY H36. The sequence goes on from NZ_JAHKKA010000002.1 coordinate 80,100, forward strand.
CTTGCTGACCGGGTGCATGATAGGTTATCTGCCCACCACGATCGGACTGCACCACAGGTATTTCACTACGTTGTAAAAGATGTTCAGGTTTACCTGCTTGCCCTTGAGTAAATACAGGGGGATGTTGCACCAACCAAATTTCGTCTTGCGTTTCCACGGTGCGGCTATCTGTAAAATTCTGCATTTTATGCCAAATTTCTTGATAATCTTGCAACCCTAACTGACGAACGATAAGGGAATTATTCATGCTAGATAACCATTTTTACGCCTTCAACTTTAGCAAGTTCTTTATAAAGTGTTTCTACCTGCTCAAAGTTTTCAGCAATAATGTCGATTGAAACCGAATTATAGGTACCTTTACTACTCCGTTTTTCCTTAGGAATATAATCGCCTTTAACATATTTTTGGACGACCTGAATTAGATCTTGCGCTAACCCCTCGCGATTAATTCCAGCAACTTTAAATGTCATTTTTGCTGGAAATTCCATTAATTCTTTAAGTTTTGCGTAATCGTTTTCTGTTGTCATATCATTTCCCAATAATAAAAATGATGTGTGGATGGTACACTACCCACACATTACGAATGCCTCAGTTAAAAATGAAAAAAGTGCGGTAAGTTTCTGGCATATTTTATGCAAATAAGCCTTTTACAGTGAGCACGAGCCAATCCCAAGCTTTTCCGAAAATACTCGCTTCGCCCACTTCATCCATCACTTGTAAGTTTACCGCTGCAATATCTTTACCTTCTAATTGATAAATGACTTTACCAACGACTTGTCCTTTTGCTAAAGGCGCTTGTAAGTTTTTACTTTCTAACTCATATCGAGCTTTAAGCTCATTTTGTTTACCTTTCGGAACAGTGATAAAACTATCTTGTAAGGTTCCTAATTTCACACTACCTTTATTACCATAATAAACAGGTTGTTCTGAAACTTCTTTGCCTGCCTCTAAAGTTTTAAATGTTTCGAAATTAGCAAAGCCCCATTGTAAAAGTTTTTTACTTTCTACTTCACGACCTTTGTAAGTTGGAACACCCATTACTACAGAAATTAAACGCATATTGTTTGGTGTAGTCGCTGAGGCAACTAAGTTATATCCTGCTTGGCTAATATGGCCTGTTTTCATTCCATCAACATTGATGGTTTTATCCCATAATAGGCCATTACGGTTAGGTTGTTTGATTTTATTAAATGTAAAATCTTTTTCTGAGTAAATTTTATATTCTTCAGGTAAATCACGAATAATATGTGCTCCAATAAGCGCCATATCACGAGCAGAAGAATATTGATTAGGATCGTCTAAACCATGCGGCGTAGTGAAATTTGTATTTTTCAAACCAAATTGTTGAACATATTTGTTCATTGTTTCTACAAAGTTCGGTACATTGCCAGAAATATGTTCAGCCAATGCCACTGTTGCATCATTACCGGATACAACAATCACACCACGATTCAAATCTGCTACAGATACTTGTGTATTTAAATCTAAAAACATTTTTGATGAGTCAGGGAAATTACGCCCCCACGCACTCTGACCAATAGTTACCATATCGGTATTGTGAATTTTACCCTGTTTTAAAGCGCTCCCTACCACATAACTTGTCATCATTTTTGTTAATGATGCAGGATATTGACGCTGATCCGGATTAAGTGCGGTTAGAATCGCACCTGAATTATAATCCATCAATACATAAGTTTGCGCTGTAATCTGTGGTGGTGTTATGCCATATTGGATATCTTCTGCAGAAGCAGAAAAAGTTACACTTGCCACTAATCCTGATAAAATTAAAATTCTTGTTGTTTTCGTTAACATAATGCATTCCTACAATAACTTAGTTTTTATATGTATAAACAATTAATGGCTTATTGCTCACCATTTTTTGTAATTGGCTTCTAACCTGAGTCAGTTGTTCCTTATTATCAAAAGGTCCAATATGAATTTCATACTTACTTCCAGCACGATTGACTTCAGTTTTCACATTTTCCAAAGATAATTGTGTGATCAACTTATCAGCCTGACTACGTGAAGTTAGCTCAAGCATTTTTAATCTATAACTATCTTTTTCAGAGATATTTTTTGCGGCTGTCTGGCTGACTAATATATTTTTATTTAATCCCAAACGTTCTGCAGCCTCTTTTGTTTTAGCATGCATTGCTAAAGTTTTGGTTGCAGCCCCTGACAATTGTCCATTTTTCGCTACATGTAAAGCCTCAATTCTTACTTGTCCTGTTCCTCGAGCAATTAACCCTAATTCCTTAGCCGCCGCATGAGAAAGATCAATTAAACGTTTATCACTAAAAGGTCCTCGATCATTAATACGTACAATCACTTTTCGATTATTATGTAAATTCGTCACCAAGGCATAAGAATTGATTGGAAGCGTTTTATGTGCTGCAGTAAATAGAGATGAATTATAAATATCTCCGCTTGCAGTTTTGTTTCCGTTAAACTTTAAATGATAATAACTAGCTAAGCCCTCTTTACTGTAATTTTTTGCTTCATCAGCATCTTTTGTTGTATATATTTTTCCTTTCACAGAATACGTATTGGGAGCGGGAACAGTCGTAGCAATAGATAATTTATCGCCTTGAATACCATACATTTTCTGAGGATCCGCTTGTGATGGAAAAGTCGTCACTAATACAAAAAATGCAAGTGCGGTTAAATTTAATAACATTTTTAATTTCATACGTCTCTCATTCTTTTATTTCATACTTATATAAGAAAAGCAAAAATGAAATTAGTTCCCTTTCATAAATTTGCTCTTATGTGTGTGAATTGACATAAGCAATCCAAAACTTGCCATAATCGCGACATATGACGTCCCGCCATAACTAAATAATGGCAAGGGAACACCTACTACAGGCAAAATACCACTTACCATTCCAATATTCACAAACACATATACAAAGAAAATTAGCGTCGTTGCGCCTGCTAAAATACGACCAAAAGAAGTTTGCGCATTTACAGCAATCATTAAACCTCGCACTATAATAAACATATAGATTACCATTAAAATGAGGAAACCGATCATCCCATGTTCTTCACCCATTACCGCAAAAATAAAATCGGTATGAGGCTCTGGTAGAAACTCAAGTTGAGATTGCGTTCCTTGCATCCAGCCTTTTCCCCAAACCCCTCCTGAACCAATCGCAATTTTTGATTGTAAAATATGATAGCCCGCTCCTAAGGGATCTTTTTCTGGATCAAGCAATGTCAGAACTCGAGTTCGTTGATAATCATGCATCAAATAAAGCCACATAATTGGTATAAATCCCGCCAATCCAACAACTGCAACTAAAATTATCCACCAACTCATCCCTGCTAAAAATACTACAAATAAACCTGAGGCACTCACTAATATTGAAGTCCCCAAATCAGGTTGAATCGCGACCAACAATGTTGGTACCATAATCATCGCTATCGCTATAAACGTTTCACTCAATTTAGGAGGAATCGGACGATTTCCTAAATAAACGGCAACCATTAAAGGTACTGCAAGCTTCACAATTTCAGAGGGTTGGAAACGAATAAAACCAAGATCGAGCCAACGTTGAGCTCCTTTACTTGTCGTACCAATCGCATCCACTAAAACTAACATTGCAAATCCAATTAGATATAAATATGGCGCAATACGTTGATAAAACTTAGGTGGAAATTGCGCGATAATCAGCATGACCATAAATCCAAGCATCACCTGTATAATACGGTTTTGGAACATGGTTTCACTCGCACCAGTGGCGCTATAAAGCACAAGCATGCCATAGGCTGTTATTGCAACTAAGCCAATAAAAAGCCAAAAATCAATATGCAAACGTTGCCATACACGCAACCAGAAAGGGATTTTATCTTCCATTTATCTGCTCGCCCTCTTGTGGTAAATCTTCTTTTTGCTGAATATTTGCATTATATTTTTCAACTTGTGGTAAACGCTGATTTAAATAGTAATCCATCACTTTACGCGCTAACGGTGCGGCATTACTTGAACCACCGCCTGCATTCTCTAAAATAACTGTCACAACCAATCTAGGGTTTTCATAAGGTGCATATGCGGTAAACCATGCGTGATCGTGCAATTCTTTTTTCAATCCAGCCGCATTGTATTTTTCATTTTCTTTGAGACTAAAAACTTGTGCCGTACCAGACTTACCCGCAACTCTATAATTAGCACCGGCAAATGCCTTTCGTCCAGTGCCTGCAGCAGAATTAACAACATTATACATTCCACGTTTTGCTGCATCCCAATAATTTTGTTTTGGCTCACTAATATCAGGATAAATCAATGGATCTTTATAAGGTGATAATTCCGCACCTTCAATAGCTTTCATTAAATGTGGTGTATTTACTTTACCGTTATTGACTAATATTGCTGTTGCTTTTGCTACTTGTAACGGCGTAGCAGTCCAATAACCTTGCCCAATACCAACTGAAATCGTATCACCCAATACCCAAGGACGTTTATAGCGTTTTTGTTTCCATTCACGACTTGGCATATTGGCAGCCGCTTCTTCCTGAATTTCAATGCCTGTTGGCATGCCGAAACCAAAGCGTTTCATCCATTCCGAAAGACGGTCTATCCCCATATTATGAGCAACTTGATAAAAATAAGTATCGGATGATTCTGTAATCGCCTTATTTAAATCCGTATAGCCATGACCTGATTTTTTCCAATCGCGAAAACGTTTTGAGGTATTCGGTAAAATCCAATAACCTGGGTCAAAAATGGTTGTATTTTGCGTAATCACATTTTCAGTTTGTGCGGCTACGGAAATAAAAGGTTTCACTGTAGAAGCGGGGGGATATACACCCTGTGTAGCCCGGCTATACAATGGACGAGCTGGATCATTTAATAAACGTTTATAATCTTCAGATGAAATGCCATCCACAAAAAGATTATTATCATAACTCGGTGTCGAGACCATTGCTAACACGCCACTATCTTTTGGATCTAGAACAATAATTGCACCTTTTTGCCCAGATAAAAGCTCCGTAATATAGCGTTGTAATTCTAAATCAATGGTGAGATGAATACTTTTTCCTGCTACAGCTGGTTGTTCTCGTAATTTACGAATTATCTTTCCACGGTTATTAATTTCAACCTCTTCAAATCCCGTTACACCATGTAAACTATCTTCATAATAACGCTCAATACCTAATTTTCCCATATCACTCGTTCCCGAGTAATTAGCAAATTTTTCCTCTTTTTTCAGGCGATCTACATCTTTATCATTAATTTTTCCCACATAACCTAAAATATGCGTCATAATCTCGCCATATAAATAATAGCGTTTGAAATAAGGACGTACATCTAAACTCGGATACTGATAGCCACTCACTGCAAAACGTGCGATTTGTTCCTCTGTTAAATTCGGTTTCAATAAAATAGGCGTGTAACGAGTTCCTCGGCGACGTTCCTTTTTAAAATTTTCAATGTCATTATCCGTTAATCCCACAATGTAGCGTAATTCATCTAAAGTGCGGTCTAAATTTTCAGTTTTTTCCGGCACAATGTATAAACCAAAAAAAGTAAGATTTTCGGCTAATAATTTACCGTAACGATCATAGATTAAGCCACGCGTTGGAGGTAAAGGTAATAATTTAATTCGGTTACCATTAGAACGCGTTTGGTAAGTATCGAAATTAACAATCTGTAGCTGATAAATATTGGCGAATAACACACCTGTTAGTAGCAAAATCCCCAAAAAAGCCACTAAAGTTCGGCGTGCAAAAAGGTTACGCTCCGCTTTTTTATCGCGGAACGGTTCATGAGTTGGCGTATTGAAGAATCTTTTTAAATTCATCTGACTAAAATGAGGATTTACTATTCTCGGTGATAAGGATGATTAGTCGTGAGCGACCACGCACGATATAAACTTTCAGCCACCACAACACGAACAAGCGGGTGAGGTAATGTCAATGGTGAAAGCGACCAGCTTTGCTCTGCAGCAGCTTTACATTCAGGTGAAAGTCCCTCTGGCCCACCGATCAACAAACATACATCACGACCATCATTTTTCCACGCTTCTAATTGCTCTGCTAACTGTGGTGTGGTCCAAGGTTTACCTGGAATATCTAACGTCACGACTTTGCCTTTTCCACAGGCGGCTAACATCGCCTTACCTTCTTGCTCTAAAATACGTTTAATATCAGCATTTTTTCCACGCTTACCTGCTGGGATTTCAATCAGTTCAAAAGGCATATCTTTTGGGAAACGGCGTTGATATTCCTCAAAACCCGTTGTAACCCAAGAAGGCATTTTTGTTCCGACAGCAATTAACGTGATTTTCACAAGTCATCCTTATCTAAAAAGTGCGGTTATTTTTCACCTCACTTTACTAAAATTTACGCCCAAAGTTTCTCTAATTGATACATTTCACGCGCGTCACGTTGCATGATATGTACGATTGCTTGACCAAGATCCACCACAATCCAATCTGCAGTATTTTTACCTTCTTCACCAAAAGTTTCAAAACCTGCTTTTTTACATTCTGTAATTAAATTATCTGCCATTGCAGAAACTTGGCGGCTCGATGTACCCGTGCAAATAATCATATTATCCGTAATTGATGATTTTCCACGTACATCAAAATGTACAATATCTGTTCCTTTTAACCCATCTAAGGTTTCCATCAAAAATTCAACTAATGCCATTTTGTTCTCGCTTCGCAATAAAAGTGCGAGATTCTATCATTGAATACCCTCTCGCGCAAAATCCACACAAAAAATAAGCGCGAAATTAACCGCGCTTTTGTTTGTATAAATTGAACTTATTTTGGCTATGCTGCCCATAATAATACAGCCAATAACTGCGGCGACATTATCCGCAAGAACATCACCAATGGATACACAGTGGCATAAGAAAGTGCAGCCGCACCGTTATCTTCTTTAATTTCATTAGCAAATGCTAAAGCTGGAGGATCTGTCATGGAACCGGCAAGTAAACCACAGATTATAAGGTAATTCAGTTTGCCATATAGACGAGCTAAAATACCGGTAATCATTAATGGAATAAAGGTGATAAAAATACCGTATCCCATCCATTCAAGACCTGAGCCATTCAACAAGGTATCAAAGAAACTTCCGCCTGATTTTAAACCTACCACAGCCAAGAAAAGAACAATCCCTATTTCACGTAATGCCAAGTTAGCACTAGGTGGCATAAACCAGTAAAGTTTACCAATCGTACCAATTCTCGCTAAGATCAACGCAACTACTAATGGTCCGCCAGCAAGTCCTAATTTTAACGCGACAGGGAAACCGGGAATATAGAATGGAATCGAACCAACTAGCACCCCTAAGCCAATACCGATAAAAACAGGTAGCATTTGAACTTGAAGTAATTTTTGTTGTGCATTACCAATTACGGAAATAGCTTTGTTTAGCACATCAGTATGTCCCACCATATGAAGTACGTCACCAAATTGCAAGGTTGTATTCGCTGTTGGCACTAATTCAATACCGGCACGATTCAATCTAGAGATCACCACACCATATTTTTGATGAATACCCAAAGTGCGGATCTTTTTACCCAAGACTTTTTCATTAGTAACCACAACTCGTTCGGCACGAATCTCTCCACTATAAGAGGATGTTGGCGCATCTACCTCATGACCAATAATCAAACGCATTTTGGCAAGCGAATTATCATCCCCAACTAGTTGTAAAATATCGTTGGTACGAATCTCAGTACTTGCCTTTGGAACGATTTCCATATCATCGCGTTTTAAACGTGAACATACGACTTCTTCATCACTAAATCCTGGAATTTGAATTAACGTAAGACCATCCAGATTTTGGTTCGTCACTTTTAAAGAAATATTGTGTAAACTTTCTTTTTCTTGACCGCTCTCTGCATTAAAACGAGCGGCTTCATCGTCCACTTTGACTTTAAAAAATAAGCGTATTAACCACATTGCAAGCAAAATACCACAAATCCCGAATGGATAAGCCATCGCATAAGACATCCCCATTGTCACTGTAGTTTGTTGCACACCAAGTTCAGTCAAAATTTGCTGACCGGCACCAAGGGCTGGCGTGTTAGTTACCGCCCCAGCATAAATACCAAGTGCAATATCTAACGGAACATCCGCGACCTTATGCACGATCACCGCAGCAACAGAACCTAGTACAACGATTAAAATGGCAAAAGCATTGAGTTTTAGACCTGATTTTCGTAAAGATGCAAAAAAACCAGGCCCAACTTGGATCCCAATCGTATAAACGAACAGAATCAGACCAAATTCCTGCACAAAATGCAGCGTACGCGCATCTAGTTGCAAGCCATATTGATTGGTGAAATGAGCCACAATGATGCCGCCAAACAGCACACCACCGATGCCAAGCCCAACCCCACGGATCTTCCAATGCCCGATCCATAAACCGATTACGGCAACGAGGGCAAGAAGACTAATCGTGATTGCAATATCACTCATATTGACCCCTTAAAAATGGAATTCAACTCTTTTGGATTATATCCAAGTTGTTTTTTGAAAACCTCAACCAAACTCAAAAAATGCTACGTTCGTCACATTTTTTCTTGCGAAATTGAGCATAGACTCTACAATACCGAAAGTTTTGCCCCTTTTACAAAAAGTGCGGTTATTTTTTACCGCACTTTTATCTCGGATGGAATATTTATGGATTACGGCCAAGAAGCCATTACTTCTCTTATTTGGATTTTACAAACGCTAGCTATCACCTCAGTCGTCTTTAGTTTTGGCATTTTTCTTTTGGTACGTTTTACCCAATGGGGAAAACAATTTTGGATGTTTGCAGGTGGCTATCTTTCACCTAAACGCAACATAAAACCTATCCTATTCTTTCTGCTTATTGTTGCGATGACATTACTCAGTGTGCGTATCAGCCTTGTACATTCTGAGTGGTACAAAAATATGTACACATCATTGCAAGAATTTAATGAACATGTATTTTGGCAACAAATGGGCTTGTTCTGCGTCATTGCCGCAAGTTCTGTTTCTGCGGCATTAGTAAGCTATTATTTAGAGCAACGTTTCGTCATCAACTGGATTGAGTGGCTTAACGAACAGCTTGTTGATAAATGGATGGCACACCGAGCCTATTACAAAACACAGTATTTATCAGAAAACCTAGATAACCCCGATCAACGTATTCAACAAGATGTCCAATCTTATGTAAAAACCACGCTTTCTTTAAGCACTGGAGTCATTGATGCGGTCACCTCGATGATCTCTTACACGATTTTGTTATGGGGATTAGCGGGTCCAATGATGGTACTTGGCGTGGAAATTCCACATATGATGGTGTTCTTAGTGTTTGGCTATGTCATTTTCACTAGCCTCATTGCATTTTGGCTCGGTCGTCCATTAATCTCTTTGAATTTTATTAATGAACGCTTAAACGCAAACTATCGTTATTCTTTAATTCGCATAAAAGAATATGCCGAAAGCATTGCTTTTTATGCAGGTGAAAAGGTAGAAAAAAATCAGCTTTATCAACAATTCAATTCTGTCATCCATAACATGTGGGTAATCGTATTTAGAACACTAAAATTTTCAGGATTTAACTTAGTTGTAAGTCAAGTGTCTGTTGTTTTTCCGTTGTTAATTCAAGTTGGACGTTACTTTGAAAAACAAATAAAACTCGGTGATTTAATGCAAACTTTACAAGTATTTGGAAAATTGCACAGCAATCTTTCATTTTTCCGTAATACTTACGATAGTTTTGCTGGGTATAAAGCGACACTCGATCGTTTAACTGGTTTCAGCTATGCCATTGAAATGGTTAATCATGAATCGCAAACACAAATACACAATCACCCTACAGATGTGATTTTCAAAAACTTAAGTGTTAAAAATCCATTAGGTCACACACTGGTAGAAAATCTCAACATTACGCTACCGCAAGGAAGTAGTTTACTCATTCAAGGAAAATCTGGTGCAGGAAAAACGACACTTTTACGAACAATCGCTGGACTCTGGAGCTACGCAGAAGGTGAAGTGAGTTGCCCAACAAACAGTCAACTTTTCTTATCGCAAAAACCCTATGTGCCACAAGGAAATTTGATTTCAGCATTAACTTATCCCAATAAGCCAGACAATATTTCACATACACAAGCGATAGAAATATTAAATAAAGTGCAACTAGGACATCTGGCTGAACAATTAGAAAAAGAACTAGACTGGACGCGTATTCTTTCGCTTGGTGAGCAACAGCGTTTAGCATTTGCGCGTTTGATTCTACACAAACCTGCCGTAGCCTTCTTAGATGAAGCCACCGCAAGCATGGATGAAGGTTTAGAATTTGCGATGTATCAACTATTAAAACAAGAGCTACCAAAAACCACGCTAATCAGTGTTGGCCACCGTTCAACCCTGAAAGCTTTACATCAGCAACAGCTGACTCTGCAAGATAAAGGCCAGTGGCAACTGATGTAAAAAACACGAAAAACAACTGTAATTTCAACACATTTTTTGGTACATTTAGCACAATTTTTTGCGTGCTTGGCGATGAGATAATTTCACATTTTCAGCCAAGCAAAATTAACTCTGATTTTAGAATAGGATAATTATGTTATTTAAAAAAATTCGTGGACTTTTTTCAAACGATCTTTCTATCGACTTAGGTACTGCAAACACGTTAATTTATGTGAAAGGTCAAGGTATTGTCTTAGATGAGCCTTCGGTTGTTGCAATTCGACAAGACCGTGTTGGTTCACTAAAAAGCATCGCGGCTGTAGGTAAAGAAGCGAAATTAATGCTTGGGCGTACACCAAAAAGTATCGCTGCTATTCGCCCAATGAAAGATGGCGTAATCGCAGATTTCTTTGTTACAGAAAAAATGTTGCAATACTTTATCAAACAAGTTCACAGCGGTAATTTTATGCGCCCAAGCCCTCGTGTACTTGTCTGTGTGCCTGCTGGTGCAACACAAGTAGAACGTCGTGCAATTAAAGAATCCGCAATCGGTGCTGGTGCGCGTGAAGTATATTTAATTGAAGAACCAATGGCAGCCGCAATCGGCGCTAAATTACCTGTTTCTACTGCAGTTGGTTCTATGGTAATTGATATCGGTGGTGGTACAACTGAAGTCGCTGTTATTTCCTTAAATGGTATCGTATATTCTTCTTCAGTTCGTATCGGTGGTGACCGTTTTGATGAAGCGATCATTTCTTATGTTCGCCGCACTTTTGGTTCTGTTATCGGTGAACCTACTGCTGAACGCATTAAACAAGAAATTGGTACAGCCTACATTCAAGAAGGTGATGAAATTAAAGAAATGGAAGTGCATGGTCATAATCTTGCTGAAGGTGCGCCTCGTTCATTCACCTTAACCTCACGTGATGTGTTAGAAGCTATTCAACAGCCCTTAAATGGTATTGTTGCAGCCGTTCGAACCGCACTTGAAGAATGTCAGCCAGAACATGCAGCAGACATTTTTGAACGTGGTATGGTATTAACTGGTGGTGGTGCACTACTACGCAATATCGATATTCTCCTTTCTAAAGAATCGGGAGTGCCAGTCATCATTGCTGAAGATCCATTAACCTGTGTTGCTCGCGGTGGTGGTGAAGCGTTAGAAATGATCGATATGCACGGTGGCGACATTTTTAGTGACGAAATTTAATTTAGACCAAAAATAAAAAGTGCGGTTAAAAATGACCGCACTTTTCCTTTTAATCTTTTATCTCAACGTAGGACGCTTAATGAAGCCTATTTTCGGTAAAGCCCCCCCGCTTGGCATTCGATTATTATTAGCTGTAGCGGCTTCCCTTTCTTTAATCTTAGCTGATGGTCAAACGAATTCCATGACTAAAGCGCGCAGTGCTATGGAAACTGCAGTAGGTGGTCTATATTATCTTGCCAATAGCCCTCGTACCGTATTAGATGGGGTATCAGATAATTTAGTAGATACCAGTAAATTACAAATCGAAAATAAAGTGTTACGCGAACAATTACGTGAAAAAAATGCAGATTTACTCCTACTAGATCAACTCAAAGTCGAGAATCAGCGTTTACGTTTATTGTTAAACTCCCCTTTACGCACAGATGAATACAAAAAGATTGCAGAAATTTTAACTGCAGAAACAGATATTTATCGTCAACAAATTGTTATTAACCAAGGCAAAAAAGACGGTGCTTATGTTGGTCAGCCTGTAATTGATGAAAAAGGCGTTATTGGTCAAATTATTTCTGTGGGCGAGAACACGAGCCGAGTACTACTCTTAACTGATGTCACTCATTCTATTCCAGTACAAGTTCTACGTAACGATGTTCGCGTCATTGCGAGTGGTACAGGGCATACCGATGAGCTAACTCTTGATAATGTACCTCGTTCTGTGGATATTGAAAAAGGTGACTTACTTGTAACGTCTGGTCTTGGTGGTCGTTTCCTTGAAGGCTATCCAGTAGCGATTGTACAAAGCGTTTCGCGCGATGGTTCCAATTACTTTGCGACGGTCAAAGCTAAACCTCTCGCTGCCCTTGAACGCTTACGCTATGTATTACTACTTTGGCCAAGCAATTTAGATATGTCTAAAGTAAAATCTATGTCTCCAGAAGAAGTGCGTAATTTAGTGCAAAAACGTTTAGAAAGCCAAGCGAATGAAGCTGATTATAAAGTAAAAAAAGCCCCATTAACAGACGATAATCTTCAAGAAAATAAGGATAAATCAACGGTTGAACCTGAAATTCCAACCGATGCACCGCAAAATGAAGAAGCTGTACCGTCAGAACAACAAGAACATAGGGAAGAAGATTAATGCAAACTCGCTTTATTTTACAATGGCTCACAATTTTAAGCTTCTTTGTCGTGGCATTAGTGCTAGAACTCGCACCCTGGCCACTTGGTTTTCAGGCATTTAAGCCAGCTTGGTTAATTCTCGTTTTACTTTACTGGGTTCTGGCTATTCCAAATAAAATCAGTATTGGATGGGCATTTTTATTAGGACTTGTATGGGATTTAATCCTAGGTTCCACATTGGGTATTCATGCCCTAGTCCTTTCTGTGACAATTTATTTTGTAGCAAAAAACTATCTGGTACTCAGAAATTTATCGCTTTGGTTTCAAAGTCTTTTAGTGATTGCGTTTGTGTTTATTGTTAGATTATCTATTTTTTTAGTCGAATTTTCCCTGCATACCGCATTTTTTAACTGGCAAGAAATCTTTGGCGCATTGGCCTCAGGAATATTATGGCCATGGGTATTTTTATTAATGCGTAAAATGCGCCGAAAAGTTAAATTACATTAAAAAAGAGAGATAAATATCTCTCTTTTTTATGAGTTGTGAATGTACAAACACCTAATTCAACTGCTTGTTCACATCCATTAAAGAATCACATTCCCAGCCAATATACTCTCCCGAAAATTGACCAGCAAGTTTTTCAAAACGTTCTACTTGTTCAAAAATTTCACCATTATCTAATGAAATTTCTTGCTCTAATTTCACCAAGAAATAAGGCTCATCATCTTCATTAAACTGAATCGCTTGCGCAGAATATTGTAATGTCGTGAAAGAATAATCCCCTAAACTAAGCTCATCCATAAAAGGAAACATTTTTTCTTCTTCATCAAAATGAAAACTATGTTCTACCAGATAGGTATCACTTAAATTACGACCTTTATTTTTCAATAAATCAAGCAACTCTTCCGTTGCATTTAACTTAATCTCTAATGGTGAAGCGAGCAAAAAGTCAAAATAAGTATCCCAACTTAAATCCTTTTGCACATTAATATCTTTAACAAAATCAATTTGTTGTAAAGTTTCTACAACAAGATTTTCATGCTCACAGTAAAAATGCATTTTAGCTTGGGAATTACAAATAAAATGTCCCGCAAAAAATACATTCGGAAGTGCGGTTAATTGCGCCAGAATTTTAAATACCCGATTAATTAACTTATCGTATTCAACTTCTGAAGGCAAACCGGTTTCATCATCTGCTTTATAAGCGATAGTGAATTGCACTATTTTATCGAGATCTTTACCGTGATATTTTTCAACATCTTCAATATTTGCAGTAAACACGGCAGGCATACCATTCACGGTAGAACGATAATTCTGCCAATTTGCCATATCCATTTCGCTTTCCTATTTAAATTCAGCCCAAATCGGTGCGTGATCAGAAGGTTTTTCCATTGCTCGAATATCCAACGCAATGCCCACATCGACACAGCGTTCAGCTAATTTTTGACTTACTAAAATATGATCAATTCGTAAACCTCGATTATCATCAAAACCTTTAGAACGGTAATCAAACCACGAGAATTTATCATTTGCTGTCGGGTTCAGCTTACGGAAACTATCTTCTAATCCGTAATCGTACAAACGTTGATACCACTCTCTTTCTTCTGGTAAGAAAGAACATTTACCTGTGCGTAACCAACGTTTACGATTTTCATCTCCGATACCAATATCTAAATCACTTGGACTAATATTCATATCACCCATAATTAAAATAGGATTCGATTTGTCGTGTTCTTTTTCTAAATACTGTTGAAGATCTGCATAAAATTTCTCTTTAGCTGGAAATTTAGTCTCGTGTGCACGGCTTTCCCCTTGAGGGAAATAGCCATTAATTACGGTCAATAAACCAAAATCAGTTTCAAGATCAGCCATAATAATGCGTTTTTGCGCATCTTCATTGTCTGTTGGAAAACCACGACGAACCGCTTTAGGTTCTTGTTTAGTCAATAATGCTACGCCATAGTGACCTTTCTGTCCGTGATGAAATACGTGATAACCTAAGTTTTCTGTAATTTCATAAGGAAAAGCCTCATCAGCGACTTTAATTTCTTGCAAGCCGATTACATCTGGCTGATATCTTTCAATAATGGCTTCAAGTTGATGTGGGCGAGCACGTAAACCATTTATATTAAAAGAGATAAATTTCATTTTTGTTCCTATTAAAGAGTAAAATTGTCTTTATTATACAGAGATTTCTATTTTGATAAAAACGGCTTTGCCAGATAAGCCTTTATTTGCTCAAACACACTGGATTTAATCCAAAATTGACCTTGAGAGGGTAAACAAGTTACTGAAATAAAATCATTCAAATAATCAAATTCCAATTGGGCAGCATGCAAATAAGTGCGGTCAATTTTTTCAGTGTTTTTAGCATAAAGTCCATCACCCAAAATCGGACTACCTAAACTTTTCATCGCAACACGTAATTGATGCGTTTTCCCTGTTTGTGGTTTTAAAATAAATAAACGTAAATTAGGCTCACAGCTTACACTTTCAAAACGCGTAATTGCGGGGTTTTCTTTTGTTTGACAAAGTTTCCATGCGCCATCTCGAGCTTTCTTCATATCCCCGATAATCAAACCTTGTTTCTTTTTAGGCTTTTGGTTACTTAATGCCAAATAAGTTTTATGAATTTTGTGTTCAGAAAAAAGTCGTGAAAATTCAGCCGCACTTTCAGTATTCAATGCCAAAATCAATAAACCCGATGTAACTTTATCCAAGCGATGAACTAACCAGACTTGAGGCACATTCAGTTGTTTTGCAACAAGTTCTGTTAAACCTTGTTCTGCTTGATCTTTATGAACGCTAATACCTTCCGGCTTGTTGATAATAATAAAATCGCTATGTTGATAAACAACCTCGATTTTCATCAGACTTGCTCCTTTTTGTAAATTTTATTTTTACCGAGAACAATATCTTTCACCGAGCTAAGTAATTCCTGTTGAATATGTGAGAGCTTTGGTTTTTCATTTAATTGAAATGCTAATGGGCGACAAAGCTCCATTGCTTTCACGCCTAATCTAGCAGTGAGCAATCCCACGCCGATTCCTTGAGCTATGCGCGCAGAAAGTTTTGCTGTTACATCTTGAGAAAGCCAATCCATTCCAATATCTTGTGCCACTTCGGTTGCTCCAGCAAAAGCAATATTGACCAATACCATTCTTAACAATCGAATACGTGAAAAATACCCTAATTCAATTCCATAAATCTCAGCAATCTTATTCATTAATCGAAGATTTCTCCACACAATAAAAAACATATCCACCACAGCAAGTGGACTAATCGCAACAATCACCGCTGATTCAGCGGCCATTTTACTAATCAATTTTTTAGCTTGTGAATCAAAAGAAGACAAAACATTACGGCTGAATAAATGCGTAATTTCTTGCGCTGAATAAGCTTCATTTAATTGGTGTTGCCATTGAATTACCTCTGAAGAATCATTTTCCAAACGTAGCGATTTTGCAATATCTAAGCAAAGAACTTTACTTTTTTCTGCGTTATGAACAGAAAAAACATCGCCATTTTTTACCGCACTTTCTAACCAAATCTGCTGACTTTGTTGTTGCAATTGCTCACGTTTTTTTAAACAAACTAAACGTCGCCACTCACCAATAATCTCTTTAATCCCCAATAAAATGACAATTAAACTGACTAAAGCAAAAGCAAGATAAATCCATTGATGTTGTTGATAGCTATCCCAAATCCACTGCACGGATTGCGCAACTGTCGCTGCACCAAATAAAAGTGCGGTAAATTTTAATAAAGTTTTTCCAAAACCTGATTTTGGTTTCAATGCCTGTTCAAGCTGAGCATCAAGTAATTCCCCTTCCAAGGGTTCATCCAGCTTTGTTTCTACATGATGAAACTCTTGCTTAGGCTGATATTGTTCTTCCTCAACGTTGACTGCGTGTTCAAAAATTTGTTTTTCCATTGCCTATTCCAAAAAATAACCCCACTGAAAAGTGGGGTCACAACGTTAAAATTCAATCATTATTCATCGCTTGAGAAAATAGAAAGTAATCTTAATAAACTCAAGAATAAATTGTAGATTGAAACATAAATATTCACGGTTGCGCGAATGTAATTCGTTTCACCACCATGGATGATATTACTCGTTTCATACAAAATAGTCATTGTAGAGAACACAACAAATAATGCACTAATTGCGACTGATAATGCAGGAATTTGGAAGAAGAAACTCGCCACCATACCAAGCAATAGCACAATAAATAATGCAAACATTGCGCTTGATAAGAATGACATATCTTTTTTCGTAGTTAACACATAAGCTGAACATGCGAAGAACACAATTGCAGTTCCTGCGAATGCAAGCATAATCAAATCTTCCATTCCACGTGCCACATACATATTTAAAATTGGCCCGATGGTGTATCCCATAAATCCAGTGAAAGCAAAGGCAGCCAAAATACCAGTAGGGCGATCAGCTAATTTATTGGTTAAGAAAAGTAAGCCATAAAAACCCACTAGTAACACAATAATATTTGGATAGGGCAAGTTTAGACTCATTGAAATAAACGCAACAACAGCCGAAAATGCCATTGTTAATCCCAGTAAAAAATACGTGTTACGCAACACTCTATGTGTGCTGAGTAACGATTCTTGTTGAGCATCCACAATAAGACGTGATTGCATAAAAACTCCTTGTAAAATAAGTAAAAAGTCTTCAGTAAAGTAAGGGCTAGGGATAAAAAAGTCAATGGTATTAATGGAATTAATTTCATCAAAATGAATAAATTATCATCATCTAAAGTTAAATCATCAAATTTCTATTTACATCAATAAAATATTCATTATACTACGCCCATCAATCACGGAGGAATGGTCGAGTGGTTGAAGGCACCGGTCTTGAAAACCGGCGAGGGTTTACGCCCTCCTAGGGTTCGAATCCCTATTCCTCCGCCATCAGAATTGAATAATCCCTAAGTCGAAAGGCTTAGGGATTTTTACATTTCGTAAGCCATCTTTTCGCCTGTAAGCTTGATTATAGTTTAAGATAAACGAATATGGTAATTTTTACAATTTAAGACAATCCCAAACAAACCCTGTATAATCACCACATATTTTTATAGAGAACACCCCATGCAAATCAACTTTACCCACATATTACAAGATAGTTGGAATTTTTTTAGAAACCAACAAAAAGTCATGTTTCAATTTGTCTTAATTTTATTTATTTCACAAAATGTAGGAGCACTATTAAGCTCCCCACTCAATAATGAATCCCATAGTAATTTAAGTGAACTAGCCAATATAAATATTGAAAACATAGCCTTTTCTATTGTTATCACACAACTTTTAACAAGTTTTATCTCTGCATGGGGACTCATTTCAATCCATAGTATTAGCCAGCAAAACTACCAAACTTTAACTAAAGCGTTTACTCTCGCATTACGTCGTTTTCTTGGTGTTATTGTACTTAATTTACTCATGACAGCCCCAATGCTACTTGGATTAAGTGAGGCATTCGCTGCATTATTAACAAAATCCTCTCCATCAATAATATCACTTATCGCAATGCTCGTAGGAATATGGTTCTTTGTACGCTTAAATTTAACTGCAGTACACTACCTTTCAACCCAAGATGATATAAAACAAACAATCCAAAAAATTTGGATTAAAGGAAGTTCTCGTAAGAATGTATTATTTATTTATACACTATTGGTTTATTTCCTAGCTCCTATCCTAGTTTTCCAACTTACTACATTTTCAAATAATGTATTATTTGATATGGTAATCAGCATCCTTAGCGCCGTATTAAATGTTTTTATGTTAGTAATAACTTATCGCTTTTATAGTTTATTTATAAAGGAAGAATAAAGATGAAACAACTACTTGAATTTATCCCTTTAGTACTATTTTTTGTTACATACAAACTTGCCGGCGTACGCGATGCAGCCATCGTACTTGTGATCGCAACCATTATTCAGCTAATTGTTTTGAAATGGAAATATAGCAAAATTGAAAAACAACAAAAAATCATGGCTGGTTCAGTTATTTTCTTCGGTTTATTAACTGCATATTTCAATGAAATTCGCTATCTTCAATGGAAAGTAACAATTATTAATGCATTATTTGCTATTATTTTATTAATTGCACAATTCCAATTTAAAATACCCTTAGTAAAAAAGTTACTAGGAAAAGAAGTGCAATTACCAGATAAAGTATGGAATACTCTAAATCTCGGCTGGGCACTATTTTTTATTATTTGTATGTTGGTAAATATTTATATTAGCCATAATATGTCAGAAGAGGCATGGGTAGATTTCAAATCTTTTGGTATTCTTGGAATGACTGTGATCGCGACTCTTATTTCAGGTGCATATATTTATCGCTATTTACCCAAAGATAAAACGCATTCAAAAGACGGAGAAAAATAATGTCTTCTAATTTTCTTATTGATAAAAACGGGCGACAGTCAAAAGGTGTTCTCTTATTAAGAACACTTGCAATGCCATCAAACACTAACGCCAATGGTGATATATTCGGCGGTTGGATTATGTCTCAAATGGATATGGGGGGAGCAATTTTAGCTAAAGAAATAGCTCATGGTCGAGTCGTAACCGTTGCTGTTGAAAGTATGAATTTCATCAAGCCTATTTCAGTTGGAGATGTCGTTTGTTGTTACGGCCAATGTCTAAAAATAGGCCGTTCATCCATTAAAATAAAAGTAGAAGTTTGGGTAAAAAAAGTTGCTAGTGAACCTATTGGTGAACGCTATTGCGTGACAGATGCAGTATTTACTTTTGTTGCTGTCGATAGCAATGGTAAATCACGTACAATTCCGCGTGAAAATAATCATGAATTAGAAAAAGCACTAGCTTTGATTGCAGAACTTGAATCTGAACAAACTAATCAATAAAGGGAGCCATTATGTACTACGTTATTTTTGCTCAAGATATTCCAAATACGTTAGAAAAACGTCTTGCCGTGCGTGAGCAACATTTAGCCCGCTTAAAACAACTTCAAAAAGAAAATCGTCTACTCATTGCTGGCCCAAATCCAGCAATTGATAATGAAAATCCTGGTGAAGCAGGTTTTACAGGTTCAACAGTCATTGCACAATTTGAAAACCTGCAAGCAGCCAAAAATTGGGCTGCGCAAGATCCTTATGTGGAAGCAGGCGTATACGGTGAAGTAATTATAAAACCATTCAAAAAAGTGTTTTAGCATTTCTAGATATGTGAATTCGAAAGGCTTATCCAAAAATAAAAATGTGTGTGAAATCAGTATATTTCACACACTCATATACGATTCCATGAATAAAAAACATTTCATTCTATGAAAAAACAAGTTCTTATTTTCCTCACTGTTTTTACTATACTTTCCACATTGGCTGAAGAGCCTCCTATAACCAATAATCCCTCCGTTATTAATCTAGAACAAGAAAAGCAAATTTGGAAACAAACACAACACCAATCCTATTTGACTCACTTAGCGCAACGTGAGACTTTCTTGCAAATTGAAAACCTATTAAAAAGTGCGGTTAAAAATCAACAATTTTCTGAAAACACCCAAGAACTTACGA
Source organism: Haemophilus sp. SZY H36 (assembly GCF_018829625.1). Lineage (NCBI taxonomy): Bacteria > Pseudomonadati > Pseudomonadota > Gammaproteobacteria > Pasteurellales > Pasteurellaceae > Haemophilus > Haemophilus sp. SZY H36. The sequence continues at coordinate 100,369 of NZ_JAHKKA010000002.1, forward strand.
AGAATTTAATTAGATCAATCCCAGAGTATCCTTTACAAATGGATCTTATTTTACGTTTTTGGGAAACAAAAATTCGATTTTTGAAATCTAATGATGAAAAAAATATATCTCTGGCAAACCATGAACTCGACAAACTTATCGCTCAAAATCCCCTATTTATAACCAAATCATTGAAAGAGTTAAAACAAAAATTGAAAAATCTTATCAGTGATTCCAAGGATATTTCAGGTCAAACTATACAAAATAAAGATTTACAGGATAAAGTGGTTCAAATAGAGGATCCGGCTAAGTTACCTGAAATTATAGAAAATAGCGATCCCTCTACCTTAAAAAAAGATGTTTTACTTGAGGCCTTCCCTCGGTATCTAAAAACACGTCCAGAAAAAATACAGAACCCAAGTTTTGTACCTTATCAACAATGGGCTGAAATTTGGCGACTTTCAGAAGATGAGCTAAAACAATGGAAAATCGCATTTTTGACACGTTTTTTTGATAACGAAAATACTCATTTCCAAGCATGGCGGGATACACAAATAACTCAATTAAAAACCGATAATCTTACTGAACGTCGTTTACGAATGGCTATCTGGCAAAAAAATGACCTCACCCCCTGGCTTTCTTTGCTTTCTGATACAGCAAAAGAAAAACAAGAATGGCGTTACTGGATAGCCAAAAATGATAAACAAAATATAACAGAAAAACTTACCGCTCTTTCTCAAGAACATGGTTTTTATCCTATGTTGGCAGCTGCTCAATTAAAAAAAATTTATAAATTTGACATCCCTCACTCACCTAATCTTAGCATAGAAGAACAAAAATCATTTGAGAGCGCATTTAATATAATTTCTGAATTACGTGAGCTGGGGCGATACGGATTAGCCAAACAACGTTGGAGATTATTATTAGATAATACTGATTTCAATACACAGCTAAAACTTGCAAAATATGCACAAGAACAACAATGGTATGAATTGTCAGTTGATAGTACCATTGTCGCCAAAGCTTGGGATTATCTTAATTTGCGTCTGCCAAACGCTTATTCTGATTATTTTGATATTGCGTTAAAGAACTTAAACATCAGTAAAACCTTTTCTATGGCTATTGCTCGTCAGGAAAGCGCTTGGAATCCAATGGCTCTATCATCAGCAAATGCCAAAGGACTCATGCAACTTTTACCAACAACCGCTAAATTAACTGCTGAAAATAATCAAATTCCATATTTAAATGAACAAGATTTATTTAAGCCATTAAATAATATTTTGCTCGGCACGGCACATTTGAACGACCTTAATACTCTATATCCCAATAATAGAATATTAATTGCCGCATCTTACAATGCAGGTACAAATCGAGTAAATCAATGGCTCTACCGTGCCAATAATAAGCTAACATTAGATGAATTTGTCGCATCAATTCCGTTTTATGAAACTCGTGATTATGTTCAAAATACTATTGTCTACGATTTTTACTATCAAATTTTACAACAAAAAGAAAATCCACAAATGTTTAGCCAAGAAGAATGGGATCGGCTATACTAAACGCACTAGTTTAATAGTATAAGGTGATAACATGTATATTAGTCGCAATTTAGAACAATGGAATGCATTTTTGTCCATGCTACAGACTGCTTTTAAAGAAAATAAAGCTCAAGAATTGCTAACCTTGTTATTAACTGCTGACGAACGCGACGCAGTGGGATTACGCCTACAAATTGTTTCACAATTATTGGATAAAAATCTTTCTCAACGTGAAATTCAACAAAATTTGAATACAAGTGCCGCCACTATTACACGTGGTTCTAATATGATAAAAATAATGGATTCAGATTTTATGAAATGGGTGAAAGAACATCTTGATAACATTGAAAAAAAGTAAACGGATTTTTACCGCACTGTCTCACTTATCTCTTCCCCAATGGTGGCAAAAAAATTGGCAACGCGTTGCCTTTCTATTTTTCCTCACCATTTTTATTTTTTTATTCATTTTTCGTTTTCTGCCTATCCCCTTTTCAGCCTATATGGTACAACAAAAAATTGGGCATATTCTACAAGGTGATTTTCGTTATAAAACGCAATATGATTGGGTGAATTTAGAAAACATATCCCCCTCTGTTCAACTCGCTGTTATTGCATCTGAAGATCAACGCTTTCCTGATCACTTTGGTTTTGATTTTGAGGCGATTCAACGAGCCATAAAATACAACGAAAAATCTCCCAAAAGGGTTCGTGGTGCCTCTACAATCTCTCAGCAAACTGCAAAAAATCTCATTCTTTGGCATGGGCAAAATTGGTTACGTAAAGGATTAGAAGTTCCTGCAACCCTACTACTCGAAATCACTTGGTCTAAAAAAAGAATTTTAGAAGTCTATTTAAATATTGCTGAGTTTGGTAATGGAATATTCGGTATTGAAGCGGCAAGTCACTATTATTTCAAAAAGGCAGCAAAAAATTTAACCTCAAATGAAGCTGCGCTTCTTGCAGCTATTTTACCTAACCCGATTATTTATAATGCGAATAAACCAAGTGCTTTAATACGTAAAAAACAAGCATGGATATTGCGTCAAATGAGAAATTTAGGTACCGAATATCTCAACGGCTTATAATATAAAAAGGGGAATGATTCTAGTCCTCCCCCTTTTTAAATCCCGTTCAACCCCATCATTACTGATGATAACTTTCCAAAAATCTTCCTAATTTTGTAATGGCTTCTTCAAGTTGATTCACATAAGGAAGGGTCACAACACGGAAGTGATCAGGTGAATGCCAATTAAATCCTTTACCGTGCACAAGTAGTACTTTTTCTTGGCGGAGCAAATCTAGTACCATTTTTTCATCACTGTGAATATTGAATTTTTTCACATCAATTTTCGGGAACATATACATCGCCCCCATTGGTTTCACGCAAGTAATGCCTGGAATTTGAGTGATGAGATCGTATGCTTTATTGCGTTGCTCAAGTAATCTGCCACCTGGCAAAATAAACTCATTAATACTTTGATAGCCACCAAGTGCGGTTTGAATTGCATGTTGCATTGGTACGTTAGCGCATAAACGCATTGATGCCAGCATATCCAAGCCTTCAATATAACCTTTCGCATTATGTTTTGGGCCGTTTAAAATCATCCAACCTTGGCGGAAGCCTGCAACTCGATAAGCTTTTGATAAACCATTCAGAGTAACGGTTAATAAATCAGGAGCAAGTGCGGCAATATGATGATGTACTGCGCCATCATATAAAATTTTGTCGTAGATTTCGTCAGCGAAGATAATCAAATTATTTTGGCGAGCGATTTCCACAATTTCTTGCAATAATTCTTTGTTGTACACCGCGCCAGTTGGGTTATTAGGGTTGATGATGACAATCGCTTTAGTCTTCGCATTCACCTTGTCTTTAATATCATCAATAGCGGGAAACCAATTTGCTTCTTCATCACAAAGGTAATGAACAGCCTTGCCGCCAGAAAGTGTTACCGCAGCAGTCCAAAGCGGATAATCAGGCATCGGCACGAGTACTTCATCACCATCATTGAGTAATGCTTGCATAGCCATTGTAATAAGCTCAGAGACGCCGTTACCAATATACACATCATTGACGGTCGCGCCATGAATCCCTTTTGATTGATAATATTGAACAATGGCTTTACGAGCAGAATATAAACCTTTTGAATCACAGTAGCCTTGCGCTGACGGCAAATTACGTAATACGTCAACCAAAATTTCATCGGGTGCTTCAAAGCCGAAAGGTGCGGGATTGCCGATATTAAGTTTTAAAATTTTATTGCCTTCTTCTTCTAAGCGTAGTGCTTCTTTGTGCACTGGCCCGCGAATATCATAACATACGTGTTCTAATTTGTCGGATTTTGGGAATAATCGCATAGTGAAATCCTTTTGTTTTTAATAAATTTTTCGTGAAAAGTGCGGTTAATTTACGCTGAATTTTCAATATTGAAAAGATTTTGTAAAAAAATTTTTTGTCATTAACAATCTGCGGTAGAATACGGCCAACTTTTTGTGTATTTAAAACAAAATCTAATGAATGATTTAGCGCAGGCAATAGGCGAGTTAAAATCGCAAATTCACGCATATTTACAGCAATCAACGAATGAACTTGTCCGTTTTCAGGTGAAACTGGACAAGGTCGATTTGTTGGCATGGCTGAAAGTTCAATCTGCGTATCCACAATTTTATTTACATTTTCGAGATGAAGCAAAAGCATTAGCTGCTATTGGTGAAGTGCAGTCATTTTCACGGTTAAATTTAGCTCAAGAATTTATCAAAGAAAGTGGTTTTCCATTAGTCGGTGGTTTGCAATTTCAAGGTGCTGCACAATTTGTATTACCAAAAATTCTTGTTGAACAGGATGAGAAAGGTGCATTGGTATCATTTTTTGTGAAAGATGAGCAAAGTGCGAATGATACTTTAGCCCACCTCAAAACTTTTGAAAATCTCACCGCACTTTCTGCTTTGCCAAAACAGATTCCTTTACATACAGAGCCTAGAGCTAACGAAAGAACTTGGTGTGATTGGGTAAATCAGGCTTTGGTAGAAATTAAAAGTGGAGAACTGACAAAAATTGTATTAGCCAATGAAACCACTTTTCATTTAAAGCAAGCGATTAATGCGTACGATTTTTTAGCAGAAAGCGAAAAACAAAATCAAGGTTGTTATCATTTTTTGTGGGCTGAAAATCCTCATTCGGTTTTTGTCGGTTCTACGCCAGAACGCCTATTTGCTCGAGAGTATAATTTGTTGCTAACCGAGGCATTAGCGGGGACAGCATCGGTTTCTGAAAGTGAGGAAGAAACGCAATCTCAAGCTAATTGGTTATTAAATGACGAGAAAAATTTAAAAGAAAATTGGTTGGTCGTAGAAGATATTTCACAGAATTTACGTAAGCAAGTGGAAAGTTTTGATGTAAGCAATGTGGAATTGAAACCGTTACGTAAAGTACAACATTTGATTCGTAAAATTCGTGCAAATTTGACCGCACATTATGCAGATGTAAATATATTAAAAGCTATTCATCCTACAGCAGCGGTATCTGGTTTGCCACAGCAACAAGCCAAAATGATTTTGTCAGAAATCGAAACCTTTGATCGTGGCTGGTATGCGGGAACATTGGGCGTGATGAGCGATACATGTTCAGAGTTTTGTGTGGCGATTCGTTCGGCCTTTATTGAAGGTCATCGAATTCGTGTATTTGCTGGTGCGGGCATCGTGGCGGGCTCGCAGCCATTGGAAGAATGGAAAGAAATTGAACGTAAAGCGGCAGGGTTAATTTCCTTGTTTGCAGAAGAAAAATGATAACGGAGAAAAAAATGTCGGTAAGCGTGTTTAATCGTTGTTGGTCGAAAGTGATTTTAGAAACCTTGGTGCGCCAAGGCGTTTCTCACGTTTGTATCGCGCCAGGTTCGCGTTCGACACCTTTAACTCTTGAAGCTGTGCGTTTGCAAAATGCGGGTTCAGTCACTTGTCATACACATTTTGATGAACGTGGTTTAGGTTTTTTTGCCTTGGGTATTGCTAAGGCAACTCAATCACCAGTTGCCATTATTGTTACATCAGGCACGGCGACTGCAAACCTTTATCCCGCAATTATTGAAGCACGCCAAACGGGTGTTAATTTATTTGTTTTAACTGCCGATCGTCCACCAGAACTTTGGGAGTGCGGCGCAAATCAGGCTATTTTGCAGCAAAATATGTTTGGTCAGTATCCGGTTGCAAATGTTAATTTACCTAAACCGAATGCAGATTATTCTGCGCAATGGTTGATTTCTCTACTTGAACAGGCTGCCTTTCAACAAAAACAACAGGGTGGCGTTGTTCATATTAATGTGCCATTTGCCGAGCCACTTTATGATGCAACTGATGAGGAAGTAGATTCTCACCCTTGGCTTCAGACGTTACAGCGCTGGTTAATTCAAACTAAGCCTTGGATGAATGTGGAAGCGCAACAGAACGAAGTATTAATGCATGAGAACTGGGATCATTGGCGTACCAAACGTGGTGTCGTTGTGGTTGGTCAATTACCTGCAGAACAAGCAATGGGCATTAATTCTTGGGCAAGCGCTATGGGCTGGGTATTACTGACGGATATTCAATCCGGTGTTGTTCCAACGACGTCTTATGAAGATATTTGGCTAGCAAACCAAACTGTTCGTGAAAAACTTCTGCAAGCTGATATTGTTATTCAATTTGGTGCACGCTTTATTAGTAAACGAATTAATCAATTCTTACAGGCGTTTAAAGGTGAATTTTGGTTGGTTGAACAAAGCGGTAAAGCATTAGATCCTTACCATCATTCATTGACAAGATTCAATGCTAAAGTACATCATTGGTTACGTGCGCATCCTCCTTTACGCCAAAAGCCTTGGTTGCTTGAGCCGTTAGCTTTATCTAAATTCTGTGCAACCTTTATTGAACAGCAAGTAGGCGGAAATTTAACGGAAGCCTCGCTCGCATTACGTTTACCAACACTTTTACCTTATAACGGTGTTTTATTTTTAGGTAATAGTTTACTTATTCGTCTGGTTGATGCGCTAACGCAATTACCAGAAAGTTATCCTGTTTATACCAATCGTGGCGCGAGTGGAATTGATGGTTTGTTGGCTACGGCTGCGGGAATTGGTATCGGTTCAAATAAACCTGTTGTTGCGGTGATTGGCGATACGTCTACTTTATATGATTTGAATTCTTTCGCATTATTCAAAAACGTTACGCAACCAACGGTAATCTTTGTCATCAATAATAATGGTGGCGCGATTTTTGATATGTTACCTGTGGATGAACAAGTCAAAGATCAGTTCTATCGATTACCGCATAATGGCGATTTTTCTCAAATAGCAGCAATGTTCGATCTTAAATACGCTCATCCTTATACTTGGGCAGATCTCAATTCCGTTGTTAAACAGGCTTATAGTCGTCGCAAGGCAACGTTAATTGAAATTAAAACGAATCCGAGTGATGGTAGTAGTTTGTATAAACGCTTAATCGAGCAAATTAGTCACGCAGTGATTGGTGCTTAAGTATTCTGTAGGCGGGCTTTAGTCCCGCCATATTTTATTATTTCTATCAATAATCCCTTCAATGATAAACATCATTTTTCTCCACGGACTTCTTGGTACAAAAAACGACTGGCAAAAAGTCATTGAAAATCTACCGCACTTTAATTGTATTTCGTTAGATTTGCCTTTTCACGGGCAAGCTAAAGATATTGAAGTCACAAATTTTGAAGAAACGGCGGAGTATTTGGCTCAACAAATTAAAAGTGAGGTGAAAAATGAACCGTATTTTCTTGTTGGGTATTCTCTAGGCGGACGGATCGCTTTGTATTATGCGCTGCAGGCTCAGGTAGAAAGATCTAATTTGCAAGGTGTTATTTTAGAAGGGGTGAATCTAGGTTTAAAAACCGGCGAAGAAAAGCAGGCTCGTTTTCAGCAGGATTTTGCTTGGGCGCAACGTTTTATGCAAGAATCACCAGAAAATGTATTAAATGATTGGTATCAACAGCCCGTGTTTTATCATTTGACTGCAGAAGAAAGACAGCGGTTAGTTGAAAAACGAAAATCAAATTGCGGTGAAAATATTGGCAAGATGCTGCTGGCGACAAGTCTATCTAAACAACCTGATTTTAGTGAAAAAGTGCGGTTAAGTTCTTTGCCATTTTTTTATTTTTGTGGGGAACGAGATCATAAGTTCCAAGTTTTAGCCAAAGAAAATCAAATTGATTTAGTAACCATTCCTTCCGCTGGGCATAACTCACATTTAGAAAATTCAAAATATTTCTCTGAAAAAATAGAAAATTGCATATTAAAAATTGATAGACCTTAGTTAAAATGCTAGGATTCAATCCTTTCTATTTATAATAAACTACTAAGGAAACACAATGTCTACACAACTTCGTAATAATCCGATGAAAGTGGCGTTAGCCTCGATGGTCGGTACGGCAATCGAATTTTTTGATTATTATATCTATGCGGCTGCCGCTGTATTAGTTTTCAATACGCAATTCTTCCATAGCGATGATCCGCTTTCTAATGATTTGCTTTCTCTTTCTACGCTTGCTTTAGCATTTTTTGCACGTCCGATTGGTTCCGCATTATTTGGTCACTTTGGCGATAAAATTGGTCGTAAAAAAACCTTGGTAGCCTCCCTTGTTTTAATGGGTGGTTCAACAGTAGTAATTGGCTTACTTCCTAACTATGCTCAAATCGGTATCTGGGCACCGATTTTGCTTTGCGTATGCCGTGTTGGCCAAGGAATTGGACTTGGTGGTGAATGGGGCGGTGCTGCTTTAGTCGCAACAGAAAATGCACCGGAAGGCAAACGAGCTTGGTACGGTACTTTCCCTCAACTAGGTGCGCCAATCGGCTTATTTGTAGCAAATGCAACATTCTTCTTAGTCAGCTATTTCCTCGGTCAAGATGCCCTTGTGGAATGGGCGTGGCGTATTCCGTTTGTATCTTCCGTTTTATTAGTCGCTGTCGGCTTATATGTTCGCTTAACTTTGCATGAAAGCCATGTATTTATGGAAGCGGAGCAAAAAGGCAAAAAATTGAATGCACCAGTGAGTGTTGTTTTTACTAAACACTTAAAACCAATGATTATTGGCACATTTATCATGGTGGCAACTTATTCTCTGTTTTACATTATGACGGCTTTTGCTCAGGCATATTCTCGAACAGCACCAAAGATTTCTGAAGCAGGTTATGCGCTTGGCTTAGGTATACCAGCAAATACATTTACTGGCTTGTTATTAATTAGTGCTATTGTATTTGGTATTTTTATCAGTATTTCTGGTGTTTATGCCGATAAAATTGGTCGCCGTAAATGGTTGATTTGGGTGACTGTAGCGGTTGGCGTGCTCGGTTTAACAATGCCATTCTTCTTAGAAAATGGCACTCCAATGAGCGTATTTGCATTTTTAGTAATTGGTATGGCGATCATGGGGATGACATTTGGTCCAATGGCTGCACTATTGCCAGAATTATTTCCAACAGAAGTGCGTTATTCAGGCGCATCTCTCGCCTATAATTTAGCATCCATTATTGGTGCAACGATTGCCGCGATGATTTCTTTAAAAATTAATGCATCATTTGGTGTGATGGGCGTAGGTATTTATTTAGCAATCAATGCGCTGATGACGCTATTGGCATTATTAGCGTCAAAAGAAACCAAAAATGTAGATTTAACGCAAATCTAATCCTAGTTAAGAAAAAAGAGTGGTGAAAAATTTCACCGCTCTTTTACTTTTCTTTCTTTAGTTTATTTTCAATATTAGCTTTCAAATGAATCTTTTAAGCGTTCATCTGCTCGACGAGATTCACTTTTATGTTGAAGTTTATTGAGCTGGCGCTCCAATTTTTCCTCAACTTCATTAATTGCTTTATACATATCATCTGAGGTTGCACTTGCCAATAAATTGCCCAGTGGCGTGCCAATAGATGCTTCTACAGTAAATCCATTCGGTACTTTGTTTAAAACAAAATGGGGGTTAATTAACTGTGTTTGCCATTTACCTAATTTCGCGAGTCTTTCCTCCACGTGTTCACGAATTGCAGGGGTGATTTCCATTTGTTTGCTGGTGATATTAAGTGTCATAGCATTTACCTCTTTGTTGCGTGATTTACAGTTTTCTTTAACTACAAAATAGCCTTCTTAATTCAGGTTTTCAAGAGCTTTAAGAGGAAATGTCAAAGTAATTTTTAAAAATATGATCTATGTCTAATTTCTGAAAAAAGCTGCTTTTCTTTCTAAGATAAGTTGTTAAGATGGGAAATTGTGATAAGAAAAAGGTGTGGATATTGACTGTATCCACACCTTTTTCATTTGATTATTCTACGATTTCATCTTGATCGTGATGATTTATCTTCAAGCGTTGGAAATAATCTTTTGTTTCTTCAATCACAACTTTTCTCAATCCAATGAGTGCGATGAGATTTGGAAAGGCCATGAAACCATTTACGATATCGGCGATAATCCAGATTAAATTTAAGTGTAAGAATGAGCCTAACCCTACCAACACAATATAAGCTAAACGATATAGTTTTACGCCACGAATACCAACGAGATAAACAAAGCAACGTTCACCGTAGTAACACCAGCCTAAAATAGTTGTGAATGCAAAAAATAATAAACCGACGGTTACAATCGTTGCGCCAATTGATGCCCCTAAACCTTGTGCAAAGGCGTAGTTTGTTACTGTTGCACCCGCTAATTCAGGGTTATTCCAAGCGCCTGTTAACACTAATACAATACCTGTCATTGTACAAACGATGATAGTATCCAAGAATGTACCTGTCATGGAAATTAAGCCTTGGCGAACAGGTTCACGAGTTTGTGCCGCTGCGGCTGCAATTGGTGCGCTTCCTAAACCTGATTCATTGGAGAAAATGCCTCGAGCAACGCCTGATTGAATAGCCTTCATTACGGTAAAGCCAACCGCCCCGCCTAGCGCAGCTTGCGGATCAAAAGCGCTATAAATAATTAATGAGATCGCATCTGGTACTTTTTCTATATTTAAAAGGATAATAACCAGTGAAGTAGTGACGTATAAAATCGCCATAAACGGTACAATTACCGATGATGCGGTTGCGATACGTTTTACACCACCAAGAATGATTAAGCCAACTAAAAGTGTAACAATAATTGCAGTAACTAAAACCGGAATATTAAAAGTATCTTGCATTGCATGGGTGATCGCATTGACCTGTGGGAATGTACCGATTCCGAAAAAGGCAACCATTACACCAAATAATGCAAATAATTTTGCTAGCCACTTGATACCTAGACCGCGTTCAATGTAATACATTGGACCGCCAGCCATAAAGCCATTTTTATCGCGAACACGATATTTAACTGCGAGTAAACATTCGGCATATTTTGTTGCCATTCCTAACAAGGCGACCAACCACATCCAAAAAATAGCGCCAGGTCCACCTGCTTGTACAGCAGTTGCAACGCCCACAATATTCCCTGTTCCAATTGTTGCGGCTAATGCAGTACAAAGTGCGGCAAAAGATGACACATCACCTTTTCCACCTTTATCTTTTTTAAATAAGTAACCTAGCGCACGTGGTAAATAGCGAATTTGAATAAAACCTAAACGTAGCGTTAAATAGAGCCCTGTGCCAGATAAGAGTATGAGTAGCGGTGCGCCCCAAATAAAACTATCAATAGCTGAAAGAATTGACTCAATTGTCATGTGATTCCTCGTCGTTTAAATCAAAAATAAACACGACAAGAAGACGAAAAGATACAATGGAAAAGAAAGTGCGGTGAAAAGATAGATAATTTCCACACTTACGATAGATTGTCTTTTGCCCCTGTCCTTTTGCCTGAGCGTTTGAAAAACGATTGAAAAATTAACCGCTCTTTTGCGCCTTCGGCGTCCATTTCTAAAATGGATCTCTCCAAGGGTTCGTCCAGTAACAGTCCCTGCCATCGCACCTGAAAGATTTTACATCGTCGGTGTGGGGTCAATTCCCCGCTCTCCAGCTACCTTCATCCGAACTCACTTTTCATTCCTATATAAGAGATAAAAAGCGCTTAAATTCTAACAAAATAAGAAATAAATTTCAAAAATCATTTCGAATGATAAGTTAAGTAATAAAAACTTAGTACGTTTTTTGCTTTATGCGACTCAAAAATAATGCTCCTATGAAAAATATCGCTTGTAATAAAATAATACAAGCACCAGTTGACGCATCAAAATGATAGCTCAATATTACGCCAATCAGGCTTGATGTAATGGAACTTACTATAGCAACCCATAACATTTTATCAAAAGATTTTGTGAGTGTAAGTGCGGTAATTCCTGGCGCAATTAACATTGCTACCACCAAAATAACGCCTACCACCTGCATCGTGCTTACAATGGTTAAAGCAAGCAACATTAACAATCCATAATGCAAAATCTTTGGAGAAAGCCCTGCAACACGAGCATGACTTGGGTCAAAACAATAAAGCAAAAAGTCTTTACGTTTAAAGACAATCATACAAAAAATTATCGCAGAAATGACCGCACTTTGAATAAGCTCTTGATGACTAACACCCAATACATTACCAAACAAAATATGCGTTAAATGCTGTTCTGTTTGAATTTTGGTGAACATAACAAGACCAATGGCAAACATTCCAGAAAATACAATGCCCATTGCTGTATCTTCTTTTATACGACTATTTTCTTTTAAATATCCCACGCCAAGTGAACAAAAAATGCCTGAAAAAAATGCGCCAATCGCTAAAGGAATTCCTGCCAAATAAGCAAGTACAATACCAGGCAACACTGCATGGGAAATCGCATCGCCCATTAATGACCAACCTTTCAAGACTAAATAGCAAGAAAGCAAGGCACAAATAATTGAAACAATAAATGCAGTCAACAAAGCATTTTGCATAAACTCAAATTGTAGCGGTTCTAAAAGCCAATCAAACATTTTCTACCGCCTTTTTATTACGAGTGAGCAAACCATATTTTGGTGAAAATAAGAAAGCAGCCAAGAATAATAATGTTTGCAATGTCACAATCACTCCGCCAGTGGCACCATCTAAATAATAGCTAATATAAACACCAACAAAACTTGTCACCGCCCCTAAAATAATAGCGATAATTGACAAGGTTTTGAATTTATCCGTCAGTAAATATGCTGTTGCCCCCGGGGTAATGACCATCGCAATCACTAAAATAGCGCCTACAGTTTGCAATGCCGCTACCACACAAGCACTTAATAGAGTAAAAAACAAAACTTTATAAAATAATGGCGAAAGCCCTACCGTTCTTGCTTGTGTTTCATCGAAAAAAATCAGCAGTAAATCCTTCCAAAATAATAAAAGCAATACTAAACAAACACCGATGATAATTGCCACTTGGTAAATATCTTCGTCGGCAATGCCTAAAATATTGCCTAAAATGATGCTTTGCACATTTACTGCGGTTGGATTTAAAGAAATGATCAATAGACCTAATGCAAAGAAAGTGCTAAAAATAAAACCGATAACAGCATCTTCTTTCAGTTTAGAAATGGATTTAATCCAAAGAATGGAAAGTGCGGCTAAAATTCCGGCAAAAAATGCACCAAGTGCATAAGGCAAAGAAAAGGCATAGGCTATCGCGACACCAGGCACAACAGAATGAGAAAGCGCATCGCCAATCAAAGACCAGCCTTTAAGCATTAAATATGAAGACAAAAAAGCACAAATCCCACCAACTGCCGTACTCAAGATCATCGCCTTGAGCATATAATCATAGGAAAAAGGTTCTAATAATAATGCTAACATGCCTTAATCCTTCTCTTTTTTCACCGCACTTTTACAAGGACAGTCTTCAAAATGACAATCCTGTGTTGTTGGTGCTGGTGGATCTTGCTTAGTTTCGCCATAGAATACAACGGCTTTTTCATCATCCGTTAAGACAGTAACCGCACGTTTATCTTCATCATTATGTAAATCTTCGCCCAATAATTTAATATGGCGTAATACCCCACCAAACACAATTTCCAAATTATGTTGGTTAAAGGTATCTTCCGTTTTCCCTGCTGCAATCACCGTACGATTAATCATCACTACTTGATCACAGAAATCTGGGACAGAACCTAAGTTATGAGTTGAGACAAGAACAAGATGACCTTCTTCTCGAAGCTGTTGAAGAAGATCAACAATAGCATTTTCAGTTTTCACATCAACGCCAGTGAAAGGTTCATCCAATAAAATAATTGGACTTTGTTGTGCTAAAGCGCGGGCCAAAAACACGCGTTTTTTCTGCCCGCCAGATAACTCACCAATTTGACGATGCGCGAGATGCTCAATGTTCACTCGCTGCATCGCCTCTTGAACTTTTTGTTTATCAATCGCCTTGGGGATACGAAGGAAATTCATATACCCATAACGCCCCATCATCACGACATCATACACTGACACAGGAAATTGCCAGTCCACTTCTTCAGATTGTGGAACATAAGCAACCAAATTACGTTTCAGTGCTTGGGAAATTGGCAAATCACAAAGTCTGATTTCACCTTGTTGTGGCTTCACAAGCCCCATTATGCTTTTAAATAATGTGGATTTACCACTGCCATTCACACCCACTAATGCACAAATAGTTCCACTGTTTAATGAGAACGTCATATTGTGAATAGCTGTATGGCCATTGTTGTAACGAACAGTTACATCATTAACCCAAATTGATGTCGAGAAAGAGTCCATTATTTTCCGAATCCTTTAACAATGGTTGATACAGTTACGTTAAGCAAATCAATATAAGTTGGCACAGGGCCTTTTTTCGCAGAAAGAGAGTCAACATACAATACGCCACCGTATTTTGCGCCACTTTCTTTAGCTACTTGTTGTGCTGGTTTTGCTGAAATTGTACTTTCACTAAACACAACAGGAATATTGTTTTTACGAACTAAATCAATCACTTTACGCACTTGTTGTGGTGTGCCTTGTTGTTCAGCATTAATTGGCCATAAATAACCTTCTTTTAAGTTGTAATCTTTCGCCAAATAACTGAAAGCACCTTCACTTGTCACAAGCCAGCGTTGAGCTTCTGGAATCTGTGCTAATTTTGCACGAAGTGGCTCATCAAGTTGTTTAATTTTTTGAGCATAGTCAGCGGCATTTTTTTCGTACACTGCTGCATTTTGTGGATCGTATTTCACCAATGCATTTTTAATATTTTCAATATAAATTAATGCATTAGATGGCGACATCCACGCATGTGGGTTAGGCGCATCTTTATACGGTCCTTCATAAATAGACAATGGTTGAATCCCTTCAGTCACCACCACGGCTGGTTTATCTTTAATATTTTGGAAGAAACGTTCAAACCAACGTTCCAAATTTAAACCATTCCATAAAATTAAATCGGCAGATTGTGCTTTCACAATATCTTTTGGAGTAGGTTCATATTCATGAATTTCAGCACCTGGTTTGGTGATAGATTCCACTATAGCTGCATTACCCGCCACATTTTGTGCAATATCTTGAATCACAGTAAAGGTGGTAACAACTTTGAATTTTGCATTAGCCTGCATTGCAAACAAACCAAGTGCAAGTGCGGTCATAATTTTTAATGAATTACGCATAATATGTCCTTATAAAAAAGTAATAGAGGTTGGATGCCTGAATAATCGCTCAACTGCTCAACAATTATTCATCAAATATCATACTATCACCTTTTAACTTAATCTCAAATGAAAATGATTATCAAGCTAAAGTTTTTTCTTATAACTTATGAAGAGCATAACAAAAATAATGATAGGTTTTCCCTATGGTTATAACACTTATTATCCTGAAATTCTTTTAATTAAATTATTTAATCCTTCTTCATCATAGCCCTCTTCATATTGTGCCTCGCCTTCAACATCATGAATAGTTCGTCCATTCAATGCAGTACAACCGTATTTTTCTAATTTGTTTTTAGTAAAGCTAGAACGATATGCAGAAGAAGAATTATTGAGACTAATTACACCAATAGTGGAACTTTTACATGGGTGTTTATTGATGAAAACAAGGTTATAGCCAGATTCTCGAATGTAGCCCGTCTTATTTACCACCGCATCAAAAATTTCATCGCGCACTAATTTATTTGTATTTTTCATTAATACGCTATGTCTTCCAGCTTGAATATTCGTAGCACTGATATTGGATAGTTGTCGAATTTCAGGTTTATTTAAAGAATGTTTAGCAAGTTTAACTAAATCCATAGGACTAGAGATATTGCTACTCGATAAACCAGAACTATCATGAAAACGAGTAGAATACATACCTAATTGACGAGCTTTTTCATTCATTTTATTAATGAATTGTATTCTGCTCATTCCTGCTGCACGAGAAAGCGCATGGGCGGCATAGTTATCAGAATGCACGAGCATCGCCTTTAATAATTCTCTGCAAGCCATCGGAACATTCATCGGTAATTTCGTGCTTGTACCTTTAATGTAATCACGATCGTCACTGGTTATCGCAATAGTGCAATTAGGATTTGTATTATTCTCTAGAAAAACGTTCGCCGTCATTAATTTCGTTACAGAAGCAATAGGCTGAACGCTATCAGGCGCATGGCTTTCCAACACTCGATTATGCGTAAAATCATACACAACATAAGACTGTGCCACTGCAAAAGAAGGACACAAAGATAAAATAAATAAAGCTTTTTTAAACATTATTGGTCACCTTAAAAAATAGGCTCACATTTTACCGCACTTTTTACGCTGTAATTGGAAATATTTTCGATCTAGATCGCAAAAAAGTGCGGTGAGATTTTCCATCATTTTTGAATTCCGCTAGATTATGCGGTGACAAATCTGTACAATCGCCGTTCATTTTTTAATTGCGAATTTTTCGTTGTGAGCTTTTGATAAAAACACCAACACAACGCTATCGCCACAATGTGTAATAACGAGGCTAAAATGTCAGAATTATTGTCTGTGCAATCAGATGCACCTGCTAAAAAAATTAATCTAATGGATTTAACGCGCCAACAAATGCGCGAATTTTTTAAAGAACTCGGCGAAAAACCATTCCGAGCAGATCAGTTAGTAAAATGGATTTATCATTTTGGCGAAGATAACTTCGACAATATGACAAACATTAATAAAAAATTACGAGAAAAACTTAAAGCTGTTGCAGAAATTAAAGCCCCAGAAGTTGCCGTTGAACAGCGTTCAGCCGATGGCACAATAAAATGGGCAATGCAAGTGGGTGAACAACAAGTTGAAACTGTGTATATTCCCGAAGCAGATCGCGCTACGCTTTGTGTATCTTCCCAAGTGGGCTGCGCCTTAGCTTGCACATTCTGTTCAACCGCACAACAAGGATTTAATCGCAATTTAACGGTTTCAGAAATTATCGGCCAAGTTTGGAGAGCCTCTAAAATTATTGGCAACTTTGGGGTGACTGGCATTAGACCAATTACAAATGTGGTAATGATGGGAATGGGTGAACCCTTGTTAAATGTCGCTAACGTCGTTCCCGCAATGGAAATTATGTTAGATGATTTTGCCTATGGTTTATCAAAACGTCGTGTCACTTTATCAACTTCTGGCGTTGTGCCGGCACTAGATAATTTGAGCAAAATGATCGATGTGGCTTTGGCTATTTCATTACATGCCCCAAACGATGAATTACGTGATGAAATTGTGCCAATCAATAAAAAATATAATATCAAAATGTTGATTGACTCGGTAAATCGTTATTTAAGCGTATCAAATGCAAACCATGGCAAAGTCACGATTGAATATGTTATGCTCGATCATGTAAATGATGGCGTTGAACATGCTCATCAACTTGCAGAAGTATTAAAAAATACACCTTGTAAAATTAATTTAATTCCGTGGAATCCGTTCCCAGAAGCACCTTATGCAAAAAGCTCGAATACGCGTATTGACCGTTTCCAAAAAACCTTGATGGAATATGGCTTTACCGTGATTATCCGTAAAACTCGAGGAGATGACATTGATGCAGCTTGCGGACAGCTAGCCGGAGATGTTATCGATCGTACTAAACGTACGGCAATGAAACGCCAATTTGGACAAAATATTGGGGTGACAGAAATTAATTAATATTCTAGGCATGTGAATTAATCAAATTCACATGCCCTATGTTTTCATAAAAATTAAAGTATATTAAATATTTCTTCCTGCCCTGTTAAAAGGAGAAAAAATGCAAACAATAAGTAAACAACTCAGTGCGGTGATTTTCCCTTTCATTTTTTCTGCTTGCGTTTCTCAATCAACCATTCAAGATTTCAATCAACAATCAGCAGCTAAAGCTCGCGTAGAACTTGCACTAGGTTACCTTCAACAAAATAATCCTCAACTCGCTAAAATCAACTTAGATAAAGCGCTTCAACACGATAAAGATTACTATCTCGTGCATTCAGCGCTTGCGCATTATTATCAACAACAAGGGGAAATCGAGAACGCACATCGTGAATATGAAATAGCTTTAAAACTCAATAATCAACAGGGAGACTTACATAATAATTTTGGCACATTTTTATGTCGTCAAAAGCAATTTGAACAAGCTCAGCAGCAATTTCAACTCGCACTGAATTCACCTAATTATTATCATCAAGCAGATACATTTGAAAATATGGCTCTTTGTGCTTATTCCGCTCAAAAAATGGATATTTATCAACAAGCATTACAAAAATTGCGACAAACAGATAGTAAACGAGCGGAAAAATTTAATACCTTTAAATAAAGCATTGCCAAATCAAGCGTTGGACTTTAAAATTTAGCCTTTATTTATCGCATATTATTTAATTGAATTTATGAATCCAACAACTGAGCAAGAACTTTCACCAGGTGAGATTTTTCGCCAAGCACGTGAAAACTTGAATCTTTCTCTCGAAGACGTCGCCAAAGAAATTTCGCTGCGTCCCTCCATATTACAACAACTTGAAAACAACGAATTTATTCAAAAATCTACCCCTGCAATCTTTGTAAAAGGCTATGTGCGTAGCTATGCCAAGTTCTTACGCTTACCTGATTCTGTATGGGAAAATATTACATTTGCAGAAAATGATAAAAACGATCTGAGTAAAAATGCTCGTTCAACTCGTGAAGTAAATCAATATTCATCGCACTCTCGTTGGGTCGGGCGTTTATCTATCATTGTACTTATTTTAGTCCTTGGCATGACTGGACTTTGGTGGTGGCAAAGTTACCAACAAAATAACCAAGAACGTGATGATTTAGTACAAAGCTATGTTACCTCTACCGAAAATAATCAATCAGCTACAGCTCTTGTGACGACAGAAGAAAGTAATAAAATTGCACCAGAAACAACAGCACCTGTCTCACAACCAGTAGAAATAACAAATAATGTATTACCAGAAATAACACAAGAAAATACCGTTCCACAAACAAAAAACGATGAAAAATCAGTTTCAGACACTCAAAGTGCGGTAGAAAATCCATCAATTTCTCCTGCAGCCCCTACTGTGAAAGGAGACTTGATTGTAGAAATCTTAAATAATACTAGCTGGCTCAGCGTAAAAGATAAAAATCGCCGAGTATTAGCACAAAAAGAATACAAAAAAGGTGAAATATTAACTTTTAATGGCAATGAGTTTTCATTAATTGTTGGAGCACCAAGTAATGTACGTATCACCTATAAAGGTGAAAATTATCCATTAAAAGTAGATGGCCGCATTGCAAAATTCAAACTTTCACAGCCTTAATAAGGAAAAAGATGTCAGCTTTTCAACCAAGCATTAAGCGTCGTGAATCGACAAAAATTTATGTAGGAAATGTACCCGTTGGTGGTGATGCACCAATTGCCGTGCAATCAATGACAAATACTCGCACCACTGATGTGGAGGCGACTGTTGCTCAAATTAAATCATTAGAACGTGTTGGCGCAGATATCGTTCGCGTATCTGTTCCAACAATGGATGCCGCAGAAGCATTTAAACAAATTAAACAGCAAGTGAATGTCCCGCTCGTAGCAGATATTCATTTCGACTATCGTATCGCGCTAAAAGTCGCAGAATATGGAGTAGATTGTTTACGTATCAATCCAGGCAATATTGGTCGTGAAGATCGTATCCGTGCCGTTGTTGATTGTGCTCGTGACAAAAATATTCCGATTCGTATCGGCGTAAACGCAGGCTCTTTAGAAAAAGATCTGCAAGAAAAATACGGCGAGCCAACACCAGAAGCATTATTAGAATCAGCATTGCGTCATGTAGAAATTCTAGACCGTCTTAACTTCGATCAATTTAAGGTGAGTGTAAAAGCCTCTGATGTGTTCTTAGCGGTAGAAGCTTATCGTTTACTTGCCAAATCTATCAAACAGCCATTGCATTTAGGTATTACTGAGGCAGGCGGCGCGCGTGCAGGTGCAGTTAAATCTGCAATAGGTTTAGGTATGTTACTTGCCGAAGGTATTGGTGACACATTACGTGTATCATTAGCAGCCGATCCCGTAGAGGAAATTAAAGTAGGTTTTGATATTCTCAAATCTTTACGAATTCGCTCTCGTGGCATTAATTTTATTGCGTGCCCAACCTGCTCTCGCCAAGAATTTGATGTGATCGGTACAGTAAATGCGTTAGAACAACGCCTTGAAGATATTATTACACCAATGGATGTATCAATTATCGGTTGCGTAGTGAATGGTCCTGGCGAAGCGCTCGTATCAGATCTCGGGGTAACTGGTGGTAACAAAAAAAGTGGTTATTATCTTAATGGCGAACGTCAAAAAGAACGCTTCGATAACGAAGATATTGTTAACCAATTAGAAGCAAAAATTCGTGCAAAAGTCGCACAACAAGATCCAAAAAACAGAATTATTTAAGGAAAGCTCGTGGCTAAAACTATTCAAGCAATTCGCGGAATGAACGATTGCTCCCCTACTGAATCTCCATTGTGGCAATGGATTGAAGCGCAAGTACGCCAGGTATTAAACAATTATGGTTATTCCGAAGTGCGTATGCCAGTTGTAGAAAGCACACCATTATTTGCGCGTGCAATCGGTGAAGTAACCGATGTTGTTTCAAAAGAAATGTACACATTTTGGGATAACGACGAACAATTAACCTTACGCCCTGAAGGCACTGCAGGTTGCGTGCGTGCCGCCATTGAACATGGTTGGATCTATAACAATGAACAACGTTTATGGTATATGGGGCCAATGTTCCGTCATGAACGTCCACAAAAAGGTCGTTACCGTCAATTCCATCAAGCAGGTGTTGAGGTATTCGGTATTGCGAATCCAGAAATCGATGCCGAATTAATCATGCTTACCTATCGTTTATGGAAAGCATTAGGTATCGATCAACATGTGACACTTCAACTTAACTCAATTGGCTCTTTAGAAGCACGAGCAAATTATCGTTCAGCTTTGGTTGGATTCTTAGAAAATCATCAAGATTTAATGAGCGATGAAGAAAAAGATCGATTGGTAAAAAATCCGCTTCGTATTTTGGACACAAAAAATCCAGAATTACAAAAAGTATTAGATAACGCACCAAAATTGCTTGATTATCTAGATGATGAAAGCCGTGAGCATTTTGGACAATTATGTTCATTATTAAATGCTGTTGGTATTCAATATGAAATTAATCCTAAACTCGTTCGTGGCTTAGATTATTACAATAAAACTGTATTTGAATGGGTAACCTCAGCCCTTGGTGCACAAGGTACCGTGTGTGGCGGTGGTCGTTATGACGGTTTAGTGGAACAACTTGGCGGACATGCAACGCCAAGCATCGGATTTGCGATGGGATTAGAGCGTTTAATCTTGTTGGTACAAGAAGTTAATCCAAATGTTCCGGTTAAAAGTGCGGTGGATATTTATGTTGTTTATCAAGGTGAAGGCACAACATTAGCCGCTTTTGAATTAGCAGAAAAAGTACGCTCAGAATTACCGCACTTAAATACTATGTTGCACTGCTCTGGCGGTAATTTCAAAAAACAATTTAAACGTGCAGATAAATCTGGTGCAACATTGGCATTAGTTATCGGCGAAAGCGAAGTTCAAAATAAACAAGTCGTTGTTAAACACTTACAAGGTGGTGCAGATCAGCAAACCTTAGATTTAGTGAATATAATCGACTATATTCAAACTCAATTTTAATTTAAAAGGGGAAAAACATGGCTTATTCCATTGAAGAAGAACAAGAGATTAACCAGTTGAAAGACTGGTGGAAAGAGAATGGCAAAACAATTATTGTCGCCTTTATCTTAGGTGTGGGTGGTATGTTTGGATGGCGTTATTGGCAAGCGCACCAAGCAGAACAAATCGCTCAAGCTTCAGCTCAGTATGATGCGTTAATCTATTCTGCACAACAAGATGAACAAGCTAAAAAAGCAAATATAGAACAATTTGTGCAAGCTAACAGCAAAACTGCATACGCTGTCTTTGCTTTGTTAGATGAAGCGAAAAAAGCGACTGAAAAACAAGATTTTGTAGCAGCAGAAGTAAACTTAAATCAAGCATTAACTCAATCTCAAGATGAAGTATTAACATCTATTGTTGCATTACGTCTAAGTGCGGTGCAATTTCAATTAGGTCAATTAGATAATGCGTTAACCAGCTTAAATCAAGTGAAAGGTGAAAGTTTTAATGCTCGTAAAGCGATTTTAACTGGCGATATCCAAGTCGCCAAAGGAGATAAAGTTGCGGCTAAAAACAGCTTTGAGCAAGCACAACAAAGTGGTAGCCAATTAGAACAACAAATGGCCAAAATGAAATTAAACAATCTTTAAAAAATAATACCCGCATCAAGATGCGGGTATTTCTTATCTTTTTAGCCACAAAATCACACAACCTTCCTAGCAAGGATAAAAAGCAAAACGGGGCGATGCTGTAAATCTTTAAATTCATGATGCCATTGAACCTGATCTGCTAACATAGGTTCTTCCATTTGCTCAATTTGAAAACCTACTTTAATCAAATTATTAATAATCGTTGCAGTCGTACGATGATAAGTCTTAAAAGTCTGCTTAAACCAACTCCGTTCTCTTTCTCCTTCATCTCGATAATGATTCAAACGGTAAGCAATTTGCTGTTTATTCTCATTTTTTTCCCAACGTTCCCCCGTCTTATGGCAGGTCGTGATAGGATGTTCTTGAGAAAAAACAAGCACACCATTTGCTTTCAACTTATTAAAAATTGCAGACAACAATTGAGGAAATTCTTTTACATAATGAAAAGCAAAAGAACTCGTAATTACATCAAAATTATCTTCTGGCAATTCAATAAGTTTTTCCATAGGTAATTGATAAAGAGAAAAACAATCTTTAAATTCACCGCGCTTTTCTAAATCAATTTTAGCTTGCTTTAACATATTTGCGGACAGATCGATTCCAACTACGTGTCTAGCGCCTCTTGATAAATAAAGTGCTAAATGTTCACCAGCCCCACACCCAAGATCAAGTAATTTTTTTCCTTGTAAGTCTGACAAAAGTGAAAGCATTGTCGGTTTCTCAACAACTTCATTTAGACTAATAGGATTAGAACGAAGCTTTTGGTAAAGCTCAAAGAAATTTTCTTTATCGTAAACACTGATTTGATTTATCATATTTTTACTATAGCGCCAAAACAAGTACACCTGATAAAATTAAAATACTACCGATAATTAATTTTAGGCTGAGTGGCTCCCCTAAAATGACAACCCCCAGCATAATCGCAATAACTACACTTAATTTATCAATCGGTGCAACCCAAGAGGCAGGGGCAAGTTGGAGCGCGCGATAATAACAAAGCCAAGACAACCCGGTTGCAATACCTGATAAAATCAGAAAACTAAACGGTTTTACTGCAATATGCTGTGGCAATTGCCACTCGTTACGAGCAGATAGAATGCCTGCCGTCACAAATAAAATGACAAGAGTTCGAATAAAGGTGGCAAGATTACTATTCATCCCTTCTACACCAAGCTTGCCTAAGATTGCCGTGAGCCCTGCAAAAAATGCAGAACCTATCGCAAAAAATACCCAACTCATATTCTTTCCTTATTTACCCACAGCCCCTAAAATTCGCTACACTTTTCCGCTATAATAACGGAAATTTTTTTTATGAAGAAGTAAAAATGAATCAGATTAACATTGAAATCGCTTATGCTTTGCCCGAACGTTATTATTTGAAATCTTTTCAAGTTGATGAAGGAATCACCGTGCAAACTGCGATTACTCAATCAGGGATTTTAAGCCAATTTCCAGAGATTGATTTGAGCACAAATAAAATTGGGATTTTCAGTCGTCCAATAAAATTGACTGATGTATTAAAAGAGGGCGATCGTATTGAAATTTATCGTCCATTACTTGCTGATCCAAAAGAAATTCGCCGTAAACGTGCAGCAGAGCAAGCTGCAGCCAAAGACAAAGAAAAAGGAGCTTAAAAATGACCGCACTTTCATCTGTTGATTTTTGTTTACCTGAACATATCACGACAGAAATTTTTCTACGTGATTATTGGCAGAAAAAGCCACTTGTGATTCGTAACGGTTTGCCTGAAATTGTTGGGCAGTTTGAGCCACAAGATATTATTGAGCTTGCACAAAATGAAGATGTTACTGCTCGTTTAGTGAAGACATTTTCTGATGATGATTGGAAAGTTTTTTTTAGCCCTTTAAGCGAGAAGGATTTTCAAAAGTTACCAGAAAAATGGTCAGTGTTAGTTCAAAATTTGGAGCAATGGTCGCCTGAATTAGGACAACTTTGGAACAAATTTGGCTTTATTCCTCAGTGGCAACGTGACGACATTATGGTGTCTTACGCGCCGAAAGGTGGCTCTGTTGGTAAGCATTATGATGAGTATGATGTATTCTTGGTGCAAGGATATGGTCATCGTCGTTGGCAATTAGGTAAATGGTGTGATCCAAGTACCGAATTTAAACCCAATCAGCCAATCCGTATTTTTGACGATATGGGCGAATTGGTGATTGATGAAGTGATGAATCCGGGCGATATTTTGTATATTCCAGCCCGTATGGCACATTATGGTGTGGCTGAAGATGATTGTTTAACCTTTTCTTTTGGCTTGCGTTATCCAAATTTAAGCAATTTGATTGATGGGATAAGCAAAGGTTTTTGTCATCAAGATCCTGATTTAAATTTAAATGAGTTTGATTTACCGCTACGTTTAAGCCAGTCTGAACAACGTACAGGTAAACTTGCGGATGAAAATATTCAAGCAATGAAACAGCTTTTATTAGATAAATTGGCCCATTCAGAAGCTTTTGATGCATTGTTTAAGCAAGCCGTAGCAAGTGCAGTGAGTTCTCGTCGTTATGAGTTATTAGTCTCTGATGAAATGTGCGATCCTGATGAAGTGCGATCAATTTTAGAAGAGGAGGGGGCATTCCTTTCTCAAGACAACAATTGTAAATTGCTTTACACCGAAAATCCGCTGCGAATTTATGCGAACGGCGAGTGGTTAGATGAACTTAATGTGATTGAGACCGAAGTGTTGAAACGCTTATCTGATGGTGAAAGTTTGGACTGGGCATTTTTATCAAATTTAGTAAATGAAACCGAAGATCCTGAAACCTCAATGGATTTACTGTTGGATTCCATTTGTAACTGGGTTGATGATGGTTGGGTCATTATAGAATAATCAAGCTTCCCTCTTTAGAAAAGAGGGGGATTATCTTTAACTTTTAAGCCATAACAAATTATGTCGGACAATATTTATTCCGTCTCTCAACTGAATTCTGCTGCGCGCCAGATGCTCGAAGGAAATTTTTCACAAATTTGGTTAACGGGTGAAATTTCCAATTTTACGCAACCCGTGTCTGAACATTGGTATTTAACGCTGAAAGATGAAAATGCACAGGTGCGTTGTGCGATGTTTCGCATGAAAAATTTGCGTGTTGCTTTTCGTCCGCAAAATGGGATGCAAGTGCTTGTGCGTGCCAATGTCAGTTTATATGAGCCTCGTGGTGATTATCAGCTTATTATTGATTCTATGCACCCAGCCGGTGAAGGTTTGTTGCAACAGCAGTTTGAAGCATTAAAAATGAAATTGGCCGCGGAAGGATTATTTGCTCAAAATCTTAAGAAAAATCTACCGTACTTTAGTAAAGCGGTTGGGATTATTACGTCTTCTACAGGTGCGGCATTGCAAGATATTTTGCATATTTTGGCACGCCGTGATCCAAGTTTAAAAGTCGTTATTTATCCCACTGCAGTACAAGGCAAAGAGGCGACAGCAGAAATTGTGCAAATGATTGAACTTGCCAATCTGCGACAAGAAGTGGATGTATTAATTGTTGGCCGTGGTGGTGGTTCATTAGAAGATCTTTGGTGTTTTAATGAAGAAGAAGTGGCGAGAGCGATTTTTCGTTCAACCTTACCTATTATCAGTGCTGTGGGGCATGAAACGGATGTAACGATTGCCGATTTTGTCGCAGATCTTCGTGCGCCGACCCCTTCAGCTGCGGCTGAATTAGTGAGTCGTAATCAAGATGAATTATTACAACAACTTCGCCATCAACAGCAACGTTTAGATATGGCATTTGATCGTTTATTTACTCGAAAAAGCCAGCGTTTGAAACAGATAATCTTAAAATTACACAATCAACATCCACAGAATCAGCTACGCACTCAACAAGCGAAAAATGAACAACTTACGCATCGCTTGCAACTTGCTATGTTGCGTCAGTTTGAAAATACACAACAAAAATTCACCGCACTTTCTTCTCGTTTGAAACAAAATCCATTGCCATATCGAGTGCAACGTCATCAACAACGCTTAGAGCAGTTACAAGTGCGGTTAAATTTTTGCGTAAATCGGCAACTGGCGGAACGTCAAAATAAACTGGCAACGTTATGCGGAAAATTGGATGGTTTAAGCCCGTTGAAGGTATTGGCGAGAGGTTATTCCATTGCGGAAAATGCTCAAGGAAAAGCAATAATAAGTACTCAAGATGTGAAGAAAGGTGAATGTATCACGACGCAAGTTAAAGACGGAAGAATTATCAGTAAAGTTATATAATATTTGTCATTTACATCAATAAGCAAAGGGAGTAGCAAATAAGATACTCCCTTTTGTTATTTAATTATGATAATGCCCAACCGCCTGCATAGAATGCAACAAGTACGATTGCAATAATCACAGTCCCTACATTTAAGCGTTTAATATCGCCACTCACGATTCTTCCAATCACTAATGCCGCAAAACCTAGCATAATGCCTGTTACGATGTTAGCGGTAAGTACGATAAACACTGCGCAGATTAATCCGCTCATCGCGCCAACGAAATCATCGAAATCTAATTTGCTTACATTGCTTAACATTAATAAACCAACATACATTAATGCTGGGGCAGTTGCGTATCCAGGCACTAAGAAAGCTAATGGTTGAAAGAAAAGCATTAATAGGAATAACACACCAACAACGATTGCAGTAATACCGGTTTTACCGCCTGCTGCTGTTCCTGCTGCTGATTCAATATAAACAGCAGCTGGTGCTGTACCGAATAAGCCTGAGAATAAGCTACTGATTGAGTCTGAAGTTAAAGCTTTACCGCCATTGATAATTTGACCGTCTTTATCAAGTAAGTCTGCTTGACCTGCAACTGCGCGAATAGTGCCCGTTGCATCAAATACGGCGGTCATTACCAACGCAAATACGACAGGTAAGATTGCGGGTTGTAGTGCGCCCATAAAGTCTAATTGTAAGAAAAGAGAATTTTCACCAAAGGTTGGCATTTTGAAAATCTCTCCGCCAAATTTTACATTTGGATCAAAAATTAAACCTACGATAGTAATAGCGATAATTACCCATAAAATGCCGCCTTTAATTTTCATTTTTTCAAGGCCGATAATGAGCGCTAAACCAATTAAGGACATCATTACAGGGAATGAGGTGAAATCGCCTAATTTTACTGGTAAGCCAGCTTGGTTGTTGACGACTAAACCTACGCCGTTTGCCGCAATTAAAAGTAAAAAGAGTCCGATACCAATGCCTGCTCCGTGAGCGATACTGGATGGTAAATTACGCAAGATCCATGCACGAATACCCGTGGCAGAAATTAAGGTAAACACAACCCCCATTAAGAATACTGCGCCTAGCGCAACAGGAATGGCAACCTTTTGACCAATTACTAGGCTAAATGCTGTAAAAGCTGTAAGAGAAATTGCACAACCAATTGCCATTGGTGCATTTGCCCATAAGCCGATTAAGATAGACCCTAATCCTGCAACTAAGCAGGTGGCAATAAAGACAGATTCCGCCGGAAAACCTGCAGCACCTAGCATATTGGGTACCACGATTACAGAATAAACCATTGCTAAGAACGTGGTTAAACCCGCGATAATTTCTTGACGAACAGTTGAACCACGTTGCTTGAGCTCAAATGTTTTTTCTAAAGTTGGCATAGTGTTCCTTAAAGTTGAGTGAAAAATTGAAGTGAATAAGGCGCGCTATTTTACATCATAAAAATGAGAAGTAAACGTTTGCGTTAGTTTTGTTTAGAATAAAGTGTGGTCAAAATTATGAATAGTTATGAAATAATCTATTTGCTGATTTTCTCTACAAATGAGACTGCGAGTCAGCAGAAAAACTGCTATACTTGTCACGTTTTTTAACTTGATAAAATGAAGGAAACAAAATGGCTGATTTTAATCAAATTTTAACGCCAGGCGATGTAGATGCTGGCATTATCAATGTAGTAAACGAAATTCCAGAAGGTAGCTGCCATAAAATTGAATGGAATCGTAAAGTTGCGGCATTCCAATTAGATCGTGTTGAGCCTGCAATTTTTGCAAAACCAACTAACTATGGTTTCATTCCACAAACTTTAGATGAAGATGGCGATGAGTTAGATGTGTTATTAATCACTCGTCAACCATTAGCAACAGGTGTATTCCTTGAGGCTAAAGTAATTGGTGTCATGAAATTTGTTGATGATGGCGAAGTGGATGACAAAATCGTTTGTGTTCCAGCAGATGATCGTGATACAGGAAATGCCTATAATTCATTAGCAGATTTACCTGCGAACTTAATTAAACAAATTGAGTTCCATTTCAATAACTATAAAGCGCTTAAGAAACCTGGCTCAACGAAAGTAACGCATTGGGGCGATGTAGAAGAAGCGAAAGAAGTGATTCGTGAGTCTATTAAACGTTGGAATGAACGTTAATTAACTTTAAAGATAAAAGAGCGGTGATATTTCACCGCTCTTTGTATTAGAATTACACAAACCAATTTTAATCCCGCCAATCACTCCAATTTTAATTTTGAATAAGCATCTGATTACTAAACATTTAAGTGTGGTTAAATCATTTTTTAATCACACTTTTTTTAATTCCAATCAAAATAACCTACTAATTTAGTCAATTACTTTGTTTGGGGTATTATTTTAACGCCACAATACCCGATATAATTAGTCAGGTATTTTACTTTATGTAAAATATTTGCCTATGATTTTAAATAGGAAGTTAATTTTTCAATAACCTAGGAGTGATAAAATGGGACAGTATAAAAAGTTCTGGTACCTATTAGTCGCCGTATTGATTGGGTCATTCTCAATTTTAGGCTACTACGGGTTCGAAGTTTATCGTGAAGCACCGCCAATTCCGCAACAATATGTTTCTGAATCTGGCGAAAAAGTGATTACGCACGATGATATTTTACATGGTCAAACCGCTTGGCAAACTACAGGCGGTATGCAAGTGGGGTCAGTTTGGGGCCATGGTGCATATCAAGCACCAGACTGGACAGCAGATTGGCTTCACCGTGAACTAATTAACTGGTTAGACATTACAGCGAATCAAGAGTTTGGTAAAAACTTCGCTGATTTAAATGATGAACAACAAACTTTATTAAAAGCGCGTTTAACCAAAGAATATCGCGGTAGTAAAGTTGAAAACGGTACCGTTGTGCTTTCTAACACCCGTTTAGCAGCAATGGAAAAAACGGCACAATACTACATCTCTTTATATAGTGATGATCCTGCAACTAAAGTGACTCGTGAACACTTTGCGATGAAGGATAATACCCTTCCTGACTTACAAGCGCGTAAAGACTTAGCTAAATTCTTCTTCTGGACAGCATGGACTGCCTCAGCTGAACGTCCAAATACTCATGCAAGTTATACCAACAACTGGCCACATGAGCCGTTAATCAACAACGTACCAACACCAGAAAACGTCATTTGGTCTATTGCAAGTGTCGTATTCCTCATTGCAGGTATTGGTTTCGTGGTATGGATTTGGTCATTCAAAAAACGTGAAGATGAAAAAGAACCAGCAACACCTGAATTCGATCCACTTACAAAATTACAACTTACCCCTTCTCAACGTTCGTTAGGTAAATACCTCTTCACTGTGCTTGCATTATTCTTACTTCAAGTGAACTTAGGGGCGATTGTTGCTCACTATACCGTTGAAGGTCAAGAATTCTATGGTATTGATATTTCTCAATACTTACCTTATTCATTAGTGCGTACATGGCATATTCAAGCAGCATTATTCTGGATTGCGATGGCATTCTTAGCTGGCGGTTTATTCCTTGCACCAATCATCAATGGTGGTAAAGATCCGAAATTCCAAAAATTGGGGGTAGATGTTCTCTACTGGGCATTAGTGGTATTAGTAGTGGGTTCATTTACTGGTAGCTACTTAGCGATTGCGCATATTCTTCCTGAAGAATGGAGCTTTATGTTCGGTCACCAAGGTTACGAATTCATTGACTTAGGCCGTTTCTGGCAAGCAGTGAAATTCGCAGGTATCTTGTTCTGGTTAGTCTTAATGCTTCGCGGTACAGTGAATGCGTTCAAACAACCCGGTGATAAAAACTTATTGGCATTATTCTTCGCTTCCGTCATTGCGATCGGGTTATTCTATGGTCCAGCATTATTCTACGGCGAGCACACTCACATTTCTGTGATGGAATACTGGCGTTGGTGGGTAGTTCACCTATGGGTAGAAGGATTCTTCGAAGTATTCTCTGTAGCGGCACTCTCATTCATCTTCGTAAGTTTAGGTTTAGTTTCACGTCGTACTGCGACTGTGGCAACCATTACTGAAGCAGCGTTGTTCTTAATCGGTGGTATCCCTGGCACTTTCCACCACTTATACTTCGCGGGTGCAACCACTCCAATTATTGCTGTAGGTGCATCATTCTCTGCACTTGAGGTGGTACCTTTAGTATTATTAGGTCACGAAGCATGGGAACATTGGGCAATGAAACAAAAAGCACCTTGGATGGAACGCTTAAAATGGCCTCTTTACTGCTTCGTAGCCGTCGCATTCTGGAATATGTTAGGTGCAGGTGTATTTGGTTTCTTAATCAACCCACCAATTTCACTCTACTATGTTCAAGGCTTGAACACGACTGCTGTTCACGCTCACGCTGCATTATTCGGTGTGTATGGCTTCTTAGCATTAGGTTTCGTCTTCTTAATCGCTCGTTATTTACGTCCAGATACACCATTTAACGATAAGTTAATGAAATGGGGATTCTGGTTATTAAACGGCGGTTTAGTACTGATGATCGTATCAAGCTTACTACCTATCGGTGTTATCCAAGGATATGCAAGTATCTCAGAAGGCTTATGGTATGCACGTAGTGAAGAATTTATGCAACAGCCATTATTCGATACCTTACGTTGGGTACGTCTAGGCGGTGATGTGGTATTCATCTTCGGTGCACTAGCCTTCTTCTGGCAAATCTTTACAATGATTTTCTTCAGACCTAAACATTAATTAAGCCTTCCCAAAAGCGACTTATGTAAAAGTAAGTCGCTTTTTATTTATATAGACTATAAATACTTAATGATTGATTTCAACATAGTTACCAAGAAACATCTCTTTCAGAATTCTACCTACCTTTAAGATTTATATAAAAAATAACCGCACTTTACAAAGTGCGGTTATTTTCTCTACTCTTTTTATCTAGAATAATTATTTCTTCTTCGCATATTTTAATGAGTCAATGGCTACCGCTAAAATAATAATGCTACCTTTGATGATGTATTGCCAGTAAGGGTTTACACCGATGTAAGTTAAACCGTAGTTTATAACTGTAAAGATGATAACGCCAGTGATGACACCAATTACTGTCCCTACACCACCCGCGAAGGATACGCCACCCACTACGCAAGCGGCAATCGCATCTAATTCATACATAAAACCTAAGTTGTTAGTTGCAGAACCGATACGGCCTGCTTCGAGCATCCCCCCAAAGGCATAAAACACACCGGCGATCATATAAATCACAACTAAATTACGTGCAACATTCACGCCTGAAACTTTTGCAGCTTCCGGATTTCCCCCAATAGCAAAGATATTTTTACCAAAACGGGTTTTGTTCCACATTATCCACACCAGAAATGAAGCAATTGCAGCATAAATAGTAATATAAGAAAGCTTGAAACTCCCAATTCGGAAAAAGCCTTGAGCAAATGTTGAGAAATTTTCACTAAAACCAGCGATTGGCGATCCACCTACAGCATCATAGTATAGTGAGTTGAAACCATATACGATAATCATGGTTCCCATAGTTGCAATAAACGGTGTTACATTTAAGTAAGCAATAACCAATCCATTTATTAAACCAATAATTGCTCCCACAGCACAAACGGCAAGAATAACAACAGGAATTGGAATTTCACCCATTTCAGGAAATACGCGGTTCATATTTTCCATTGATTGCAACATAGTTGCAGAGATAACTGCAGCCAAACCAACTTGACGACCAGCAGATAAGTCCGTTCCTTGTGTAATTAATAAACCAGCAACCCCAAGCGCAATAATTAAACGAACTGAAGATTGAGTTAAAATATTACTAAAGTTCATCAAATTTAAGAATGTTGGATCTTGCGCAATAATAATACCGAGCAAAATCAATAGCACAAAATAAATGGCATTTTGCTTTAAGAAATCAAAGGATTTGTTTTTTTGTAAGGCACTCATAATCTGTTCCTTTTGTTATAAATATTTCGCAGCGAGTTGCAAAATTTCTTCTTGCGAAGTTTTTGCAGTTTCTACAACACCCGCCAATTTACCGTTACTCATCACTAAAATACGGTCAGTTACACCTAGTAATTCAGGCATTTCTGATGAAATCATAATAATGCCTTTGTCTTTTTTAGCGAGTTCTTGAATGAGTTGGTAAATTTCAAATTTAGCCCCAATGTCGATACCGCGAGTCGGCTCATCAAGCATCAGAATTTCAGGTTGAGTTAAAAGCCAACGACCAATAATGACCTTTTGTTGGTTACCGCCGGAAAGAGAACCAATTGTTGTTCTATGTGATGGTGTTTTAACATTCATTGAATCAATCACCCACTGAGTATCACTTTTCATTTTCTTCGTGCTAAGTAATTTCCATGGGGTGAGATAAGATTTCATATTTGAAATCAATGAGTTAAATTCAATGCTTAAATTAGAGTAAATACCTGTTGAACGACGCTCTTCAGTTACCAATGCAAAGCCATTATTAATCGCTTCAAGTGCGGTATGATTTTTCACGGTTTTTCCGTGCAACTTGATAGTTCCTTCGGTTAATTCACGTACACCAAAAATAGCTTCAACGATATCAGTACGTTTAGCCCCCACAAGGCCTGCAATACCGAGAATTTCACCTTTTCGTAATTCAAAAGATACGTCTTGAATGGATGGTTGATTTTTAGCGGTAAGATTTTCCACCTGTAAAATTACTTCTTTTGGCGTGTTTGTTTTTTCAGGGAAACGCTGTGTTAATTCACGACCTACCATCATTCCGACAATTTGTTCCATGCTGGATTCTTTCACGTTTACCGTGTTGATCCATTTACCGTCGCGTAAAATAGTAATTTCATCACAGATTTTGAAGATTTCATCCATTTTGTGAGAAATATAAATAATTCCGCAACCGCGTTGTTTTAATTTGTCGATAATTTTAAACAGATGCTCAACTTCTTTTTCAGAAAGCGAGGATGTGGGTTCATCCATGATTACGATTTTAGCGTTATACGAGAACGCCTTCGCAATTTCGATCATCTGCATTTGAGAAACTGAAAGTTTGGCGACCTTTTCTTTAGGATCTACATCAATATCCAATTCATCAAAAATCGCTTTAGTATCACGGTACATTTTCGCGTGATCGACAAAAGGTCCTTTAAGTGGATAGCGTCCAAGCCACAAGTTATCCATTACGCTAGTTTGGCGCACGAGGTTGAGTTCTTGGTGCACCATTGAAATACCATTCTCAAGGGCTTCTTTAGATGTTTTAAAATTGACGGGTTTACCTAAGAAAAGGATTTCACCTTCATCTTTGGCATAAATACCGAATAAACATTTTAGTAATGTAGATTTACCCGCGCCGTTTTCACCCATTAAAGCATGAACAGAATGTGATCGAACCGTTAAGTTTGCGTTATCTAAGGCTTTTACGCCTGGAAAGGACTTGCAGACATTGGTCATTGTGAGCAGCACTTGGCTGTCTTGACTTTGAGTTTGAGTTTGAGATGTCATATCCAACCTCGTTAAAAAGGGGAAGGGCAACTTCCCCTTGGATTACAACAAAAATTGATGAGAAATTATTTTAAGAAGTCGCTTAAGTTGTCTTTATCTACACCAACATAAGGGATACGTACAACACGATCTTTTAATTCCCATTTTGTGCCCTCAGTTGCTGCTTTGCCTTGTGCTAAGTTGTTAGATAATTGAACAACTGCTTTACCTTGGTTCACACCATCGTTTAACACAGTACCAGCAAGTTCACCTTTTTTGATGAGTTGTAATGCTTCTGGTAATGCATCCACACCGAAGATAGGGAGTTTTTTACCATGTGCTTTGGTTGCTTCTAATGCGCCTAATGCCATACCATCGTTGTTAGAAATAATTACTTCAATGTCGTTCGCTTTAGAGCTAGATAACCAAGCATCTACTTTATCTTTCGCCATTGCAGCATCCCACATACCTGTATCAATAAATAATTGTTCAGTTTGGATACCTTTTGCATTAAGTTCTTCAACTACGAATTTTGTACGTGCTTCAGCATCAGGGTGACCTGGTTCACCTTTTAATAATACGAATTGGATTTTGCCATCTTTATTTAAGTCTAGAGCTGGATTCGCTTTCCATTGTTTTGCAATTAAATCCCCTTGAATTAAGCCAGATTCTTTTGGATCAGTACCTACATAGTAAGCGTGTTCATAAGAACCGATAGCTTTTGCACCTGGGTCTTTATTAAAGAATACAACCGGAATGTTATCTGGTTTTGCTTTGCTAATAATGGTTGGCGCTGCAGCTGGGTCAACTAAGTTAATTGCAAGAGCTTTCACACCTTTGGAAAGTAATACATCAACTTGGTCATTTTGAATTGATTGTGCATTTTGGGAGTCATTCATTAATAAGTTAATGCCACCAAGTGCTTTAGCTTCTTTGTCGATTTCTTTACGCATTAAAGACATGAAGTTGTCATCGTATTTGTAAATGGTTACACCAATTTTGTTACTTGCTGCGAAGCTAGAAGATGCTGCACCTAAACCGATAGCCAAAGCAACCGCACTTAATACTGCTGTTTTTTTCATAATAACGCTCCTATTTTGGAATGTTGATGTTAGAGATAAATATTGCATTACATTCTGCAATTGATGCCATATTAGCGAATAATCTGCTTGGAATCTGTGATCAAACTCACATAAATGAAAACGATTACATTAAAAATTCGGATTTGTGATCGCTATCACATTTTATGAGTGCGTTTATCTTCAAATTTAGATAGATTCTACAGAAAAACGACGTACTAATGTTGGGTTAAATTGAATTGTTGATGGCGTTCTCACCTCATTATCGACAAGGCTTAATGCAAGGTTGGCTGCATAAGTTGCCATTAAATCAATAGGATAGCGAATGGTCGTCAATTTGGGAATTAAATAACGAGCGATTGGCATATCGTCAAAACCAATGATTGAAAATTGGCTTGGTACACTAATATTGTTTTCATTGAGAACTGAAATAGCTCCCGCTGCCATTGAATCGTTATAGGCAACTACCGCAGTGAGATCTTTGTTATAACTAAGTAAATCAATCATTGCTTTTTCACCACCTTCGAAGTCTGGTGAATTGTGCGTTATGGCATGCTCAATAATTGGATAATTATGATCTTTTAATGCAGTTAGATAACCATCTCGACGCTCAATTTCATCGAAAATTGCATGGTTAGATCCAATATATGCGATATGTTTATGACCACAACGGATAAGCATTTCCGTTGCTAAGTAGGTTCCTTTTTTATTGTCTAAACTTACGCAACGATTTTCATAGCCTTGAATCACTCGGTTGATAATCACCATTCCTGGTACTGTTTTCAAATAATGGCTAAGCTCATCGTCAGATAACGCTTTTGAATGCACAACTAAACAACTACAACGCTTGCGAAGTAAAGTATCAATAGCTTCACGTTCCTTCTCTGCATGGTGATAGCCAATACCAATCAAGATTGTTTTACGGTGTGCTTCTGCAACTTTATCTACGGCTTTCACTAAAATAGCAAAAAATGAGTCTGTTACATCGGTAACAACCACACCAATAGTATCGGTGTTTTGTATTGCAAGGGCTTTAGCATTTGCATTAGGCTGATAATTAAGTTGTTCAATTGCTTGTTTTACTGCAAGGCGGGTATCTTCACTGACTGAGGGATGCTGATTTACAACACGAGAAACAGTAGCAATAGATACATGGGCTAATTCGGCTACATCATGAATGGTGCTCATAGAATGCTCTCCATAATGAAATCACGTTTCTTATTATGTTCTTTCTAGATAAAATTGAAAGCGGTTACTTTCTGATTTGTAACCGAGATCACAAAAAACTTTCAGAGATTTTCCCATTATGTGATACTGATCACGGTTTATTTTTTTGAATTTGCTATCTTATGCGCAGTATTTTGTGTAATCGTTTACAATTTAGAAGGGGAGCCAATTATGAGTGATATTTTTGAACCAACCGAGCATCCACATCGTCGCTATAATCCGTTAATTGATCAATGGGTTTTGGTATCACCACATCGTGCTAAGCGTCCATGGCAAGGTCAACAAGAAAAAGTGAATGAAGAACAAAAACCAAGTTATGATCCAACTTGTTATCTTTGCCCGAGTAATAAGCGTATTACAGGTGAATTAAATCCAGATTATCGTAAACCTTATGTGTTTAAAAATGATTTTTCCGCGCTTTTAGAAGATACGCCAGCCCCTGAAAAATCCTCAGATCCACTTTTCCAAAGTTCTCAAGCTCGTGGGGAAAGTCGAGTCATTTGTTTCTCTCCAGATCATAGTAAAACATTGCCATTATTGACCGCACTTGAGATTGAAGAAGTGATTAAAGTATGGCAAGAGCAACTTCGTGAACTTGGTGCGAAATACCAATGG
The DNA here is from genome assembly GCF_018829625.1 of Haemophilus sp. SZY H36. Lineage (NCBI taxonomy): Bacteria > Pseudomonadati > Pseudomonadota > Gammaproteobacteria > Pasteurellales > Pasteurellaceae > Haemophilus > Haemophilus sp. SZY H36. The sequence continues at coordinate 137,181 of NZ_JAHKKA010000002.1, forward strand.
GTGCAAATTTTTGAAAACAAAGGAGCAGCAATGGGGTGTTCTAACCCACATCCACATGGTCAAATTTGGGCGAATAGTTTCTTGCCAAATGAAGTTGCTCGTGAAGATTGCACACAACGCGATTATTTGCTAAAACATGGTTCAGTAATGTTGGTTGATTATGTAAAACGAGAACTGGAGTTAAAAGAACGTATTGTCGTTGAAACTGAACATTGGGTAGCTTTAGTGCCTTATTGGGCTGTTTGGCCATTTGAAACATTGCTTTTACCAAAAACTCATGTAAAACGTTTAACTGAATTAAGTAACGAACAATCAAAAGATCTTGCGGTTATTTTGAAAAAATTGACGACCAAATACGACAATCTATTTGAAACCTCTTTCCCATATTCAATGGGATTTCATGCGGCACCATTTAATGGCGAAGATAACGAACATTGGCAGCTACATGCTCATTTTTACCCTCCTCTTTTACGCTCAGCAACCGTGCGTAAATTCATGGTGGGATATGAAATGTTAGGCGAAAGCCAACGCGATTTAACGGCAGAACAGGCAGCAGAGCGATTACGTGCTTTGAGTGAAGTTCATTACAAAGAAAGAACTAAATAATATAGCCAGTCCCCCTCTTTACAAAAGAAAGGGGAGATCGAGTACAGATTTAATATAAAGGATAGAAATATGACCCCAATCCAAAATGCTCAACAAATTTTCAATAAACAGCATAAAAATTTACCAGAAATTACCGTCTATGCGCCTGGCCGAGTCAATATCATCGGTGAACATACCGACTACAACGACGGCTTTGTTATGCCTTGTGCGATTAATTTTGGTACGGCCGTTTCTGGTACAAAACGAGATGATCATATTTGGAATGTTTATGCAGCGGATCTTGATGAAACTGATGAGTTTTCTCTCAATGTTGAAATTCCTAAGAGTGAACACAAATGGGCTAATTACGTGCGTGGGGTTGTAAAATTTATCCAAGAACGTTACCCGCACTTTCAACAAGGTGCAAATTTAGTGATTTCTGGAAATGTGCCTCTTTCTTCTGGATTAAGTTCTTCTGCTGCGTTAGAAGTTGCGGTGGGTAAATTCTGCCAACAACTTGGCGATTTACCACTTTCTAACACGGATATTGCATTGAATGGGCAAAAAGCGGAAAACCAATTTGTTGGTGCTAATTGTGGCAATATGGATCAGTTAATTTCCGCACTTGGGCAGGAAAATCACTTACTGATGATCGATTGTCGTAGTCTTGAAACCACTCCAACACCCGTGCCACAAGATGTCGCCGTTATTATTGTGAACTCAAACGTACCGCACGATTTGGTAACGGGTGAATACAATACTCGCCGTCAGCAATGTGAAGACGCAGCAAAATTTTTTGGAGTAAAAGCATTGCGTGATGTTTCAGTTGAACAATTCCGAAAAAGAGAAGCAGAATTGACCGCACTTTCACCATTAGCAGCAAAACGTGCTCGTCATGTCGTCACAGAAAATCAACGAGTACTCGATGCAGTGGAAGCATTGAAGAAAAATGATTTGACTCGTTTAGGTGAGTTAATGGGGGAATCCCATGATTCAATGCGTGATGATTTTGAGATTACCGTGCCACAAATTGATTATTTAGTTGAATTAGCTCAACTTGTTATTGGCAAAAGTGGCGGTGCACGTATGACGGGCGGCGGTTTTGGTGGTTGTATTATCGCACTTGCGCCGCATGATAAAGTCGATGCAGTTCGTAAAATTATTGCGGATAATTACGAGAAAACGACTGGTTTAAAAGAAACTTTTTATGTGTGCACTGCATCACAAGGTGTTCGAGTGATTTAAGAGAAAATGATGTTAGAACAAACCACTTTTAATGCGCCTGATGGTGCACCTTATCAGCTGATAACCCTACAAAATGAAAATGAAATGCGTGTTCAATTTATGGATTGGGGCGCAACTTGGCTTTCTTGTAAAGTGCCAGTAAACGGCAGTTTACGCGAGGTTTTATTGGGTTGTAAGGTTGAGGATTATCCCACTCATCAAAGTTATTTAGGTGCAAGCGTAGGGCGTTATGCAAATCGTATTGCAAATGCACAATTTGAATTGAATGGTGAACTCATTCAATTGAGAAGTAATCAAGGTAAACATCAGCTTCATGGTGGAGAGGGCTTTGATAAACGCCGTTGGAAAATTCAAAAGTGCGGTGAGAATTTTGTGTGTTTTTCATTACATTCAGTGGATGGTGATCAAGGTTTTCCTGGTAATGTGGATGTGTCTGTAACCTATACGCTAACAGATGATAATAGTGTAAAAATTGAATATGCAGGGATGAGTGATAAGGATACTGCATTGAACCTAACAAATCATGCTTATTTCAATTTAGAAAATGCAGAGCAAGGCAGTGACGTGCGTGAACATACATTACGTTTAAATGCTGATTTTTATCTGCCTGTAGATAATGAAGGGATTCCTAATTCTCCATTAAAGCACGTGGTGAATACAAGTTTTGACTTCCGTATTGCTAAACCCATCAAACAAGATTTTTTACAAGGGGATCAGCAAGTAACAAAAGGTTACGATCATTCTTTTATTGTCAATAAAGCTTGGCAAAAGCCTTGTGTGTTACTGACTTCTCCAACTGGTGATTTAAGTTTGGAAGTAAGAACCTCGCAAGCTGCATTGCAGGTTTATACGGGTAATTATCTTGTAGGCACACCAACGAGAAATGGCGGACAATATGCCGATTTTTCTGGCGTAGCGCTAGAAACCCAATGTTTACCCGACACTCCAAATCATCCTGAATGGCAAAATTACGGCGGAATTCAAAACGCAGGCGAACGATATTATCAATGGACGGAGTTTAAGTTTTTTAAAAAGTAATAATTACTGATAAACAGAGGGCTAATTTCTGAAAAACTCGAAATTAGCCCCTATATTAAATGAATCTAATAGTTAGTTTATTTTATTAAACTTCGCTCTCTCCAGAGAAACGTTCAATTCTAGCACCTAAACAACGAAGTTTCTCTTCTATATGTTCATAACCACGATCGATATGATAAATACGATCTACTATGGTTTCACCTGTTGCGATACAACCTGCAAGAACCAAACTGATTGATGCGCGTAAATCTGTCGCCATCACTTCTGCACCAGATAACTGTTCAACACCATGGCAAACCGCAGTATTCCCTTCAATTTCAGCTTTTCCACCCATGCGAATTAATTCAGGAATATGCATAAAACGATTTTCAAAAATCGTTTCAGTAATAATACTTGTACCCTCTGCCACCATATTTAATAAGGTGAATTGCGCCTGCATATCAGTAGGGAAACCAGGATGTGGTGCAGTACGAATATTTACTGCTTTAGGGCGATTTCCAAGCATATCTAAAGTGATACTATTCTCAGTAACATCAACTTGAGCGCCCGCTTCACGAAGTTTATCAATCACTGCATCTAAAGTATCAGCCTTAGTATTTTGACAAACAACACGACCACCCGAAATTGCTGCGGCAATTAAGAATGTACCCGTTTCAATACGATCTGGCACGACACTATGCTCACAACCAGTTAAACGTTCAACACCTTCAATAGTAATATGATCAGAACCCGCACCTGTTATTTGGGCACCCATTTTATTGAGGAAGTCAGCGGTATCAACAATTTCAGGTTCTCGTGCAGCATTTTCAATAATTGTTGTTCCTTTCGCAAGCGTTGCTGCCATCATAATAGATAAAGTTGCACCTACGCTTACCTTTTCCATTACAATACGAGTTCCCACGAGGCGATCTAATACTTGTGCTTTTACATATCCTTCTTCAAGAACGATGTCCGCGCCTAATTTTTCTAAACCGCTAATATGGAGATCAACCGGACGAGCACCGATAGAGCAACCGCCAGGTAACGATACTTGACCTTGATGAAAGCGAGCAACTAAAGGCGCCAATGCCCAAATTGAAGCACGCATGGTTTTAACTAATTCATAGGGGGCAGTGAAATGATCGATATTCGATGCATCTAATAAAACTGCGCCAGTTTCATCACGATCTACAACCACGCCTAATTTACGTAAAATTTTCAACGTGGTTTCAATATCTTTAAGCGCAGGAACGTTCGTGAGTTTAACTGGTTCCGTTGCCAAAATAGCGGCAAAAAGAATCGGAAGCGCGGCATTTTTTGCACCTGAAATATTCACGGTTCCACTTAAACGAGATTGCCCATAGACACGAAATTTTTCCATTTTTTGAATCCTTAATTAAGTTGGTTTAATGCACGATCACGTTTCCACTTTTCAGTGGTATAAGTTTTAATTGTTAACGCGTGAATTTCGCCAGTAGTAAAATAAGCCATTAACGGCGCATAAATTGTTTGTTGTTGTTTTACGCGAGAAAGTGCAGCAATTTCATCACTCACTACAATCACGCCAAAATGCGCGTTTTCACCTTGAGCATAAACCTCTTCTACATTTAGCGCATCTTTTAAAATTCGTTCAATTTCTTGAAGTTCCATCAGATTTCCGTTTAATTCAGATCTGTAAAATTTGCGATCCAATCAGACAAACCAACAAGATCTGCAAGGGTTAATAATTGTTTTGGTGGATAAACTAATCGCACTGTTTTGTTAAGCTTTTGGCACTCTCGTAAAAAATCACAAAGCGCTGCAAAACCGGCTGAATCAATATGTTGAATACCAGACAAATTCCATTCAACAACTGTTTTATCCAACGCATTAGCAGATAAAAAAACGTCATGTTGCTGCCACATAGGCAACAACGTATTGCGAGATAGCTCCCCTGACAAAAGGAGCGCTATCTTATCATCATTTTTCTTTAAATCCCAATTTAACATGGCAACAAAATTATTTGCTGAATGTTACAGGTTGAGCGGCTGATTTTTGTACTTGTGCAGTTAATGCATCAATACCCTGTTGACGTAAGATACCACTCCATTCTTGTTGTTTTGTTACAACCATGCTCACGCCTTCAGCAACCATGTCATAAGCTAACCATTCACCCGTTTTACCATTCTTACGCCATTTAAAATCTAATTTAATTGGTGCTGCACCATTGGTTTGAATAATATTCACACGAATATTTACTAAGTTTTTATCACCTAATGCTTTTTCTGGCTCAATTTGGATTTGTTGATTTGAATATGCCGTTAATACTTGTGCATAAGCTTGTTCAATAAAATCACCAAAAGCTTTAAAGAATTTTTCACGTTGTTCAGGCGTAGTAGATTTGAAATGAGAACCTAAAACTAAAGAACCTGCATAATTGACTTGAACATAAGGCAGTAAATCATTACGAACGATAGTACGTAGATAATTTGGATTCTTTTTAATCTGGCTTTGATTTGCCTGAATATCAGAAAACAATTTATCTGACGCTTGTTGCATTAATACATAAGGACTTGTTTCAGCCATAGCAGTACCAGCAACAAAAAGTGCGGTAAATACTAAGGTTAAAATTGCAAACCATTTTTTCACTCGGAAAAATTTCATCATAAATCTCCTAAATAAATGTTAGTTGTTATTGTACTGTAGGCTCAGTCTTTTCACTGTTACCATCAGATTTTTTATCGCCGTAAAGGAATTGGCCGATTAAATCCTCCAACACCATCGCAGATTTTGTATCCTGAATTTGGCTACCCTCTTTAAGCATTGCCGATTCACCATCATCAAACCCCATTGTCAATGCAATATATTGCTCACCTAACAAGCCAGATGTCTTAATTGATAAAGAACTGTTTTCTGGGATTTCATTATATTCCTGATTAATTGCAATACTAACTTTTGGTAAATAGCTTTTTTCATCAAGCGTAATACCGCTCACACGCCCAATAACCACTCCACCAACTTTTAATGGTGCACGTACTTTAAGTCCACCAATATTATCAAAAGTTGCCGTCACAGTATAAGATTTCGTCTCACCAAAACCTTGTACGTTGGCCACACGTAAACCTAAAAAAACTAAGGCACCAATACCAAGTAATAAAAATAATCCAACCCAAAATTCATATTTAATTGTTTGTCTCATAAAAAATCCTTAACCTGCTCCAAACATAATAGCAGTCAAAATGAAATCTAATCCTAGAACAACAAGAGAGGCATGCACAACTGTTCGTGTCGTAGCTTGGCTGATACCTTCTGATGTTGGCATACAATCATAACCATTAAAAAGCGCAATCCAAGTTACGGCTACAGCAAAGAAAACCGCTTTAATAAAGCCATTTAAAATATCATAGCTCCAACTCACGGAATTTTGCATCACAGACCAAAAGCTGCCTGAATCAACACCTTTCCAATCCACACCAACTAAGGAACCGCCCCAAATACCAATCGCGATAAACAAAATTGACAAAATTGGCATGGAAATAACGCCTGCCCAAAAACGAGGTGCAATCACTCGACGTAAAGGATCAACAGCCATCATTTCAAGACTAGAAAGTTGTTCAGTGGCTTTCATTAAGCCTATTTCAGCCGTCAATGCAGAACCTGCTCGACCAGCAAATAAAAGTGCGGTAACAACAGGACCTAATTCTCGTAAAAGAGAAAGCGCTACAAGCTGTCCCAAACTTGTTTCAGCAGAAAAATCGACTAACACAACATAACCTTGTAGTCCTAATACCATTCCAATAAATAAACCGGACAACAAAATAATGAGTAACGATTGGACACCTAAAACATGCATTTGCTTCACAAGCAAAGGAAAATGCTTACGAATTTGTGGCTTGCCGATCAAAGCGCCAAATAACATAAAGCCTGCTCGGCCTAATGCACGGAAAAAGTTAATCACCTGTTTTCCCAAAGCAGAAATAAAATTGACGATCATTCAAACAATTCCTTCACATAATCTTGCGCTGGGTACTTAAAGCGCACAGGACCATCAGATTCACCTTTTAAGAATTGCACCACTCGCGGATCTTGGCTTTGTAAAAGCTCCTCAGATGTTCCTTCTGCGATGACTTTTTGGTCTGCAATAATATAGGCATAATCTGCAATACTCAATACTTCCTCCACATCGTGCGACACGACGATAGAAGTCAAATTTAACGCTTCATTTAATCGTTTAATCAGGCTCAAAATTACGCCCATACTGATTGGATCTTGCCCCGTAAATGGCTCATCAAACATAATTAAATCAGGGTCAAGCGCAATAGCGCGTGCTAATGCAGCTCGACGAGCCATACCACCCGAAAGTTCTGAAGGCCTCAATGCGGCTGCGCCTCGCAACCCAACAGCCTCCAATTTCATCAACACGATTTGACGAATTAAACTTTCAGGCAAATTCGTATGTTCACGAATAGGAAAAGCGACATTATCAAAAGTAGAAATATCCGTAAAAAGCGCACCGGATTGGAATAACATCCCCATCCGCTTGCGTACTTCGTACAGTTCACTATTAGATAGGCGACAAATATCTTGCCCATCAAACAAAATTTCACCTTGTTCTGGTATCAGTTGCCCACCTATCAATTTAAGTAAGGTGGTTTTACCAATCCCCGACGGCCCCATAATCGCAGTGATTTTTCCCTTTTTTACTTGCAAATTCAGGTTATCGTAAATCACGCGATCACCGCGTTTAAAGGTGAGATTCTTAACTTCAATTAGATTTTGATTCATTAAAATCTCGTTTATAAATAAAAAGTGCGGTCGTTTTGACTAGCGTTTTTGTGAAAGGTTCATCTTACGACGAACAAACGCCATCATGCCGTGTAATACTAAAAACAACAATGACAAAGCATATAAAGGCATATTTCCTAGCACAGAATAAGGGGTTTTGCCTTCCGCAGGTGCAATTTTCTGCGTCAACGTTGTTTCAATAAACTGCGGTGCCTGTGTTAACACCTTACCTTGTGCATCAACAAAGACTGAAATCCCCGTATTCGTTGCACGAATAAGCGGTTTACCCAATTCTAAAGCGCGCATTCTTGCCATCTGTAAATGTTGCCAAGGCCCAATCGAATCACCAAACCAGGCATCATTAGAAATTGTGAGCAAATAATCCGTATCTGGTTTCAAATTTTGCCGCACTTGTTCGCCAAAAATAATCTCATAGCAAATTGCTGGCGAAAAAGCACGTTTTTTTGCCATTAAAGATGGCTGAATCGCGTCCCCGCTTTGAAATGCAGACATCGGCAAATTAAACACGGAATTCAGTGGTCGCAGAATACTTTCTAGTGGAACATATTCACCGAACGGCACGAGATGATGCTTACTATAACGATTTAACGTATCTGGCTGATAAGGAAAGTCTGGGTTTCCAGCAGTCATAATAGAATTAAGCAATTTACCAGATTTCGTATCTTGGAATACCGTGCCAATCATTATCTCCGTTTTCGTTTCTTTAGCAGCACGATCTAATCCTTCAAAAAATGGGGTAATCGCATTTTCAAGAGTTGGCAACGCTGATTCAGGCAAAATAATTAAATCTGTTTTACCAAGATTTTCTGCAATTAATTTTTGATAAATCTCCAAAGTAGAATAGAAATAAGCAGGATCCCATTTGAGATTTTGTTCAATATTTCCTTGAGCAAGCGTGACTGAAATTGCCTTATCTTCAACAGATTTTACAAAGTGAATTCGGGATAAATAAGTACTTAATCCCCCCACGATGATCAATAATAAAACATTCGCCAAGACTAATTTAAGATTTTTTGTTTTAAACAAAGATAAAACAAAATTAAAAACCACCGCACTTGCCCAAACGGTAAAAAACGTCAATCCTGTTACCCCAAAAATCGGAGCGATGCCATAAAATGGGCTGTCAATTTGTGTATAACCAAACTGAAGCCAAGGAAAACCAGTAAAAATCCAACCACGTAAAAACTCTGTAAATGTCCAAATCACGGCGAAAATTACCGCACTTTGAACGTTGAAACGCTGAACCAAATAGGTAAAGAGCATCGGGTATAGCGCAAGATAAGCTGCAAGTAAACCGACAAGGAAATAACTTACACCTAAAGACGCACCGCCAAATTGGTGAATACTGACATTAAGCCAACTCACCCCAAAACAGAAAAATCCCATCGACCACAAAAACGTCGCTAAAAGTGCGGTGGATTTTTTAGGATTTTTAGCGACATAAAGTAAACCGAGTAAAGAAACATAGGCTAAAGGCCAATAATCAAATGGCGAGAAGGCAAAAACACCGGCTAAACCAGATATAATCGCAATAAGATAAGTAAAATATTTATTCATAGATTCAATTATATTTTGCACGCCCTCACGAGCGTCTTTTGTGTTGAAATTTAAAATTCCATTTCAAGTAAATAAAAAGCACGCGTTATAAAACGCGCGCCATCATTAAAGATGATAAAATGCTATTCGGCTTTTTCTTCCACATCATCCATTTCTGCCAAATGTTCATCCGGCACTGTGACTCGAAGTTGAATCAATCGGCGACTATCTGCCGAGGTGACTTTAAATTGAAGATTGTTCAACGTAATTTCTTCACCACGTTTTGGTAAATAACCAAAAGTTTGCATAATCAGACCACCAATGGTATCCACTTCTTCATCATCAAAATCTGTATTAAATTGCGCATTGAAATCATCAATATCTGTGAGCGCACGCACAGCATAAGTATGACGAGAAAGCTGACGAATATCTGCGACCTCCTCTTCATCAAATTCATCTTCAATATCGCCAACAATTTGTTCCAGTATATCTTCAATGGTAACAAGGCCAGATACCGCACCAAATTCGTCCACCACAATAGCCATATGGAAACGCTCAGAGCGGAAATCTTTCAACATACGATCCACTCTTTTGCTTTCTGGCACAATCACGACGGGACGTAATAATAAAGATAAATCAAACTCTTCGGCATCTTCACGTAAAAATTTCAATAAATCTTTTGCATGCAAAATGCCTACGATATTATCGCGATCATCTGCATCGGCAATCACAGGAAAACGAGAATGTGCGGATTCAATAATTGTGTTTAAACAAGTATTTAAATCTTGTTGATCTTCAATAAAAATAATTTGTGAACGAGGAATCATAATATCTCGAACACGAAGCTCCGCGATTTCCATCACGCCTTCTATCATTTCACGCGTATTTTGATCAATTAAATCGTTTTGTTCTGAATCGCGAATCACTTCCACAAGTTCTTCACGATTTTTTAGTTCACCTTGAAAAAAGCGACCAAATAAAGATTGAAAAAAAGTTTTTTTCGTATTTTCAGATTGGTTTAAATTTTGCTGTTCGTCGTTCATATTATTTTATCTATCTATTTTTCAAAAAATTGATTTTCAAGTTGAAACGTTTCCAAGAATAAGCCTAACGGCGGTCTATCCGAAGATTGCTCCTCATAGTTAGGGTTAAACTTTTTGTAGTTACCTTTACGATTAATATGATATTGAGTGCCATCTGATTGAATAATTACATTCCAATTAAAATTAGACGCTTGAACCCAATCGCGCCCGCTCAGGTCAAATAAATTAGCCCCTTGTGTATAATCCATTAATCTATTTTCTACATGGAAAATTTGTCTCATCAATGCAGGTAAAATATCGGTATGACTGCTTAACCCATATTGCTTGCCTACCGGTAAATCTTTCCAATATACAAGCAATGGCACTTGAACTTCATCGCGCCCAAAGTAGTTTTCTCGCTCTTTTTCATTCATTTCATTAAAGGTTACACCATGCTCTGACGTGATAATGACTAATGTATTTTCAAGCGGTGTACTTTCTAACGCTTTTGCTAAAAGAGAATCAATGTCCTGCAAAGTGCGGTCATAATCTGATGGATTTTTAGCCTCCAAGGCTAAATCCAAATAAGCAAACCAAGGTGAGACAGTTTTTTGTGCTTTAATAAAATCATTGAGATTTTTTACCGCACTTTCATTATTTGGTTTATTGGTTTTATTCGATGAAAGTTTCATTTCACGAAATAATGCTTGGCGGAAGACGCTATCTTTGAAATTCGTAGCAGAAAATAAACCCAATTGATAATTTTCAGCACGTAATTTTTCGATTAAAACAGATTGGGTATGATTGCTTAAAACGCTATCGGTGTAATTTGCATTTAGCCCGTAAAATAACCCAATTAAGCCTGCGTTGTTACTGTTACCTGTGCTGTAATGATTAGTGAATTCTGTTGAACTTGTCGCAAATTCAGCAAGTTTTGGCATCTTTTCACTAGAAATCGCATCATGGCGCAAACCTGAAACCGTTACGATCAGAATATTAGATTTATGCGTAATTGGTGCATAAGTGAGTTCTTTTTTCGGATAATCAATTTTTAAGGCATCTAAACGACCTTCTTGCTCCAATTTTTGCGTATATTCTTCTCCATCCAAGAAACCGTGTTTTTCTAAAAAAGAACGAGCTGTCATTGGATAAGATAAAGGGAAATTAGAACGTTGCATGGTGATAGGACGATACAAATAAGCATCAGCCCAAGCATAAATTAAATGCGTCGCAATGAACGTTGCGGTTAAGAATATGCCAGTACTTTTTAGCCATTTTTGGCGTTCAAGACTGCGTAATTTTTCCCAACTCCAGCGAGAAAATAACATTTGAGCCAGTAAAATTATTGGCATTGGTGCAAAGAAAATTTGCCAATCGCGTGACATTTCACCATTTTCTGGATTGACCAGCAAATTCCATACAACAGAGGATAAATGCAGATTAAAACGATTGAAAACGGCGGTATCAAATAATAATAAGGTTATACAAATCGTGGAAAAAATCACGGTTAATCCGCGAAAAGTGCGGTGGTTTTTAACAATGAAACTCAGTGGAAAGACCACGAGTAAGTACAACGCAAAAACATTGAAACTGAAATGCCCGAGCAAACTCACAAAGAAATAAAGTTTTCCTGCGAGAGTATCTGGCCAGTCAATGATAAAGGCATAACGAGTGCCAATAAGAATAGCAACAATAATATTAAAAAAGGCAAACCAATGACCCCACGAGATTTTTCGTGAAACGTCATCGCGGTATTGTTTGCCACTGAAGGTGCCTTTTTTAATCCATTTCATATTAACGTGTTTTTACCGCATTAATTAAGGAATTAGAAAACGCTTGAGCTAATGCCTCACGTTGAGTTTGTGGCACACTGGTGGTTAATAAATTACTCGCCATGTTACCCAGTGCGATTAAGGATAGATCTACAGGGGCTTTATGCTTTTCTAATACTGCGATCATATCGTTTACAATCGCACTTAATTGAGCATCAGAATATTTAGAATGTTGAGCCATAATGTTAAAAATAAAACAAAAAATTTGGCTTATGATACCCGATTATTTGGTAGAACCTAAATAATTTCTTTTTTCTTGCTTAAAAAGTGCGGTTATAATTTGCGGCAAATTTTTCAAAGGTGACAAAAATGAGTATTACCGTTAATCAAATTGTTTTGCATCAGTTAGTCAAAAATGTGGATGGCGACAGCATAAAAATGGAAAGCGTATTACGCGATGAGCTGTTGTCAATTACGCCAGAAGTAGAACAAATGATGTTGCAACTTCATCAAGGCTATCAAAATAAAGCTAAGGCTTTTGGTGTGTTTCAGGAAAAGTCTATATTTGCACAACATTTAAATCGTTTATTGGAACAAGAAATTGAGTTTTTAGGTTTTAGTCAATACTCAACAAAATTGCTTGCAGATGAGCTAGGTAAATATAACTTTGCAGAAAGTGGTACTTTGATTTTATGTCAATATAATTTCTTAGCAACAGATTATTTGTTTATTGCATTGCTTGATAGCCGTCATAGTATGTTAGTGGATGAGCATTTAGATATTCGCCGTACAGAATATCTTGATATTACTCAGTTTGATATTGCGGCAAGAGTGAATTTGACGGATTTGCAGGTGAATGCAAACTCTAATCGTTATTTAACTTTCATAAAAGGCCGTGTCGGTCGAAAAATTAGTGATTTTTTCATGGATTTTTTAGGTGCCGAAGAAGGATTAAATCCACAAGTACAAAATCAGTGTTTATTGCAAGCAGTGAGTGATTACTGCGATCAAGGCGAACTCAACAAAGAGCAAACTCAAGCGGTGAAAAAACAAGTGTTTGAATATTGCAAAGCTCAACTTGCAGGCGGTGATGAAATTGAATTGCAGGAACTTTCTGATTCCTTACCCACTCTAAACGAACAGCCTTTTGTTACCTTTGCGGGAGAACAGAATTATGGCTTGGAAGATAGCATTCCGCCAGTACGTTCAACTTTAAAATCCCTAACGAAATTCACTGGTTCAGGAAAGGGGGTGAGTATTAGTTTCGATGCCGATTTATTAAATACTCGAATTCAATGGGAACCAATGACGGATACGCTTACTATCAAGGGTTTACCGCCGAATTTAAAAGATCAATTACAAAAGGCTTTAAAATCAGAGAATTAATTTGGAAATATGCTCAAACTTGGGTATTATTTGACAGTACTTTTGCACAAATAAGGTAAAGAAAATGCAAGTTAAAACACTTTTAGGCGCAACCTTTTTAGCATTAAGCGTCGCTTCTTGTTCCACCGTTGAAAAAGTTGTATATCGAATTGATGTACCGCAAGGCAACTATTTAGAAGCGACTACAGTTGCTCAAGTTAAAGAAGGCATGACAGCTCAACAAGTACAATATTTGTTGGGTACGCCAGTATTAATCGATCCTTATAATAGTCAGACTTGGTACTATGTGTTCTTACAACAACGTGCTTATGAAACACCTGTTCAACACACTTTCACTGTAAAATTTGATCAACGTGGTATGGTGACAGAAACCAATCTTGATAAACCTTTGCCAGAAGTTTTGCAACAAGGCGAAAACAACACCATTATTCAAACTGGTGAGAAACCAAAATCAAGCTGGTGGCAATTCTGGAAATAAGCTTACACTTATAATGACAGTATAAACACAGACGTTTGATAAAAAGGACAGCGCCTATGTCAAAGCTCTTACTCGTTGATGATGACATTGAATTAACGGAATTACTATCTGCACTCCTGAAACTGGAAGGATTTGAAGTTCAAACAGCAAATAATGGATTAGAGGCATTACAAAAACTGGATGAAGGCCATGAGTTGGTTTTACTTGATGTGATGATGCCTAAGCTAAATGGTCTTGATACATTAAAAGAAATTCGTAAAGTCTCTAATGTGCCAGTGATGATGCTTACTGCAAGAGGTGACGATATCGATCGCGTGCTTGGTTTAGAATTGGGTGCGGATGATTACTTGCCTAAACCATTTAATGATCGTGAATTAGTTGCCCGTATAAAAGCTATTTTACGCCGTAGCGTCCTCCTCAAAACAGAAAACGGTAAATCTACAAAAAATTCTGAAAATGAAAATTCAGTAATATTCTTTCACGGGATTGAATTACATCCAATTTCTCAACGAGCTATTTATCAAGGTAAAGATTTAAATTTAACTAGCACAGAATTTTTACTATTTTACCAATTAATTCAATCTCCAAATGGTAGCGCAACCAGAGATGAACTCAGTGAGAAAGTATTGGGCAAGCCTCTTACTCCCTTTGACCGTTCCATTGATATGCATATGTCAAATCTACGTAAAAAACTCCCTCTCCGAGAGAATGATCTACCTTGGTTTAGAACATTACGTGGACGTGGATATCTTTTAGTGCCATAGAATAATGAAACTCACTAAGATTTTTAATATTAACCAATTAGCCATACGTACATTTTCAGTTTTCTGGATAGCATTCTTTGTCATGATGACACTTATTGTTATCATGCCTTATTTTGATCTTCGAATTTATACGCCTTTAAAAGAATCTGAAGTAATCAACTACCAGAAAAGAATCATGGATACAATACGGAATAAACAACTTAGTAATCTACTCGTAGAGGCCCCCGTATTGCCAACAGATAAATACAATCCATATCGTCCTGTTTTAGTCAATTTACAGACCCAAAATATATTAGGTGAATTACCGGAAGAGCGTGATGCAATTTTAGCATTCTCTGTTGTTTCTGATGATTTTTCTCATCCCAAACGAAAAACTTTCAATGATTTACAAATTGTTGGCCCATTCCAAATTTATCTTAGTGATAAACCTGACGAATATGCTTTATTCTTCATCAATCATATAAATCCACAACAAGCAATTTTAAATTATTTATTTGATAACCCAGCTATGCTTGGTTTCTTAATCTTATTAATTACTACACCATTACTCTGGTGGTTCACAAAAACCATTGTCAACCCAATATCTCGTTTACAAGAAGCCGCAAATTCTGTCGCCCTAGGGAACTTTAAAATTGATCGTAACTTATCCCTATCAGGCCCTCTTGAACTTCGACAAGTTGGAAGAAGTTTTAATAGAATGTCAACGGCGATTGACAATCTTATCTCCAATCAACAATCTTTACTGTCTTCCATTTCACATGAGCTTAAAACACCACTAGCACGTTTACAACTAGCTACAGCGCTTGTTCGCCATGAATGTGGTGAAACAGATAGCGTAAAACGCATTGAAAGAGAAATTGGCCGAATGGATAAAATGATTAGTGAATTGCTTCTACTTTCACGCCAGCAAATGAATAGCCAAATGGAACGGGATATTTTTTATGCTAATACGCTTTGGACTGATATTATCAACGATGCAAAATTTGAGGCAGAGCAACGTGGTATAGCGTTTCTCACAAATATTCGTTTACCTAAAAATGAATTACAACTTAACGGCAATTTTAGATTGCTAGAAAGTGCGGTCGAAAACATTGTGACAAATGCTCTTAAATACACCAAGGATAAGATCGAACTTCATATTTTTATCCAAGAAGAAGAAGAAGAAGAAGAATTTCTCAGGATCCGTATAGATGACAACGGATCTGGAGTCCATCCAGATGAATTTGAAAAAATCTTCAAACCATTTTATCGAGTAGATGAGACGCGAACTAGAACGACTGGCGGCACAGGACTAGGATTGGCGATTGTGTCTAATGTTATTCAGGAACATCAAGGAAAGGTCTGGGCTGAAAAAAGCCCACTAGGCGGGCTTGCTGTTACTATACGATTGCCATTATGGATCAGTAACTAAAAATATCAAAAGTGCGGTAAATTTTTTACCGCACTTTTCGTCTAGGCATTATCTACGGCAAAAGAAATCACTTCATTAATTTTCTCACAACCTAACGCAACCATAATCAGACGATCGACTCCTAGCGCAACGCCAGAAGAGTTTGGTAAGCCAGCTTCTAATGCAGCCAGAAAACGTTCGTCAATATCTCGAATTGGCAATCCGTGTTTCTTTCTTTGTTGATTATCTAATTCAAAACGATGTCTTTGTTCTCGTGCATCTGTCAATTCATGGAAACCATTTGCTAGTTCTAACCCTTTGTAATAAAACTCAAAGCGTTCTGCAACTCGCTGATCTTCTGGGCTCACTTGTGCTAGGGCGGCTTGCGTTGAAGGGAAATGATAAACCGCAACAGGTCGTTCTTTTCCTATTTGAGGTTCAACGACTTCACTAAATAAGAACTGCAATAAAGTATCTCGCTCTTCATTATCTTCAGCCATAAAGCTATGTTTACGCGCCACTTCGATTAATTCTGAACGTTCTGCAGATAAGGGATCTAAACCTACATATTCTTGGAAAACAAATTGGTAGCTTAAACTTTCTGCAGGTGGGCAATCTAAAATTTGTTGGAGTAAATCATCTACTTCATTAATTAAACGATGCATATTAAAGTGCGGTCGATACCATTCTAACATAGTAAATTCTGGATTGTGGCGATTACCGGCTTCTTCATTACGGAACACTTTACTGATTTGGAATATCGGTCCACTGCCTGCAGCAAGCAAGCGTTTCATATGATATTCAGGGCTTGTAGAAAGCCAAAGTGTTTTCGATTGTTCACCAAAAGGCGCGAGAAATTCTGTGCTAAATGTGGAAAGGTGCAAATCAGTGACGCCAAATTCACTTAGAACAGGCGTTTCAACTTCAAGCAAGCCTCGCTCTGTAAAAAATTGACGAATTTCAGCAATAATTTTTGCACGTTTAAGAAGATTTTTTATATCGGCAGAAGGTTGCCAATGAGTAAGTGCGGTCATTTTTATTCCCATTTTTAAATTTGCATCATTGTAAACGAGAGCCCTTCTCAACTCAATCTAAGCTTTTTTGAGGTAGATCACAAAATCATCCTTTTTCCCTTTCCCTACATAAAAAACGTTATTAATTTGTAACAAAAAATGGCAGAATGACCTTACTAGATTACCCTTTTAGGGTGATTTCTATTTTTTACTTTCTACATTTATTGGAGGATATCGTGCAAACAGTTAATGTCGATATTGCGATTGTTGGCGCTGGTGGCGGCGGTTTACGTGCAGCGATTGCAGCAGCAGAAGCAAATCCTAACTTAAAAATTGCATTAGTTTCAAAAGTGTACCCAATGCGTAGCCATACCGTGGCAGCAGAAGGTGGCGCAGCGGCAGTTATCAAAGAGGAAGATTCTTACGATAAACACTTCCAAGATACCGTTGCTGGTGGTGACTGGCTTTGCGAACAGGATGTTGTGGAATATTTTGTACAACATTCACCTGTGGAAATGACTCAATTAGAACGTTGGGGATGTCCTTGGAGCCGTAAAGCTGATGGCGATGTAAACGTACGTCGTTTTGGTGGAATGAAAATTGAGCGTACTTGGTTCGCTGCCGATAAAACAGGTTTCCACTTATTACACACGCTTTTCCAAACTTCTATTCAATATCCACAAATCCAACGTTTTGATGAACACTTCGTATTAGATATTCTTGTTGATGATGGCCATGCTCGTGGTATGGTTGCAATGAATATGATGGAAGGTTCGCTTGTTCAAATTAATGCAAATGCGGTTGTGATTGCAACGGGTGGTGGTTGTCGTGCATTTAAATTCAATACCAACGGCGGTATTGTAACAGGTGACGGCTTATCTATGGCGTATCGTCATGGTGTACCACTTCGTGATATGGAGTTTGTTCAATATCACCCAACAGGTTTACCGAATACAGGTATTTTAATGACTGAAGGTTGTCGTGGTGAAGGCGGTATCTTAGTGAATAAAGATGGCTACCGCTATCTTCAAGATTACGGTCTAGGACCTGAAACACCAATTGGCAAACCACAAAATAAATATATGGAACTTGGTCCACGTGATAAAGTTTCTCAAGCATTCTGGCAAGAATGGAAAAAAGGTAATACCTTAAAAACAGCGAAAGGCGTAGATGTGGTGCATTTAGATTTACGTCATCTTGGTGAAAAATATTTACATGAGCGTCTGCCATTCATTTGTGAATTAGCAAGTGCTTATGAAGGTGTAAATCCAGTGAATGAGCCAATCCCAGTTCGTCCAGTTGTTCACTACACGATGGGCGGTATTGAGGTTGATTTTAACAGCGAAACTCGTATCAAAGGTTTATTTGCTGTAGGTGAGTGTGCATCTTCAGGTTTACATGGTGCAAACCGCTTAGGCTCTAACTCTTTAGCTGAACTTGTTGTGTTAGGTCGTGTTGCTGGCGAATATGCGGCACAACGTGCTGTAGAGGCTCAATCTGTAAATCAAAGTGCGGTTGATGCTCAAGCTAAAGATGTTGTTGCTCGTTTAGAAGCCCTTCATAAACAAGAAGGTAACGAATCTTGGTCTGAAATCCGTGACGAAATGGGTTCTGTAATGGAAGAAGGCTGTGGTATTTACCGTGACCAAGCAAGCATGCAAAAAGCAGTAGATAAAATTGCAGAATTAAAAGAACGTTACAAACGTATTCGTGTAGCAGATAACTCAAGCGTGTTCAATACAGATGTACTTTATACAGTTGAGTTAGGCTACATCCTAGATGTTGCACAATCTATTGCAAATTCAGCGATTGAACGTAAAGAATCTCGTGGTGCTCACCAACGCTTAGATTACACTGAACGTGATGATGTAAATTATTTAAAACACACACTTGCTTTCTACAATGAGAATGGTGCACCGCGCATTGAATACAGTCCGGTGAAAATTACTAAATCTCAACCTGCAAAACGTGTTTACGGTGCGGAAGCAGAAGCTCAAGAAGCCTCTGCGAAAGCTAAGGAGCAAGCAAATGGCTAATTCACCAGTAATGAATGTTGAAGTATTACGCTACAATCCTGAAATCGATCAAGAGCCGCATCTAAGTACCTATCAAGTACCTTATGATAATCAAACTTCATTGCTTGATGCGTTAGGTTATATTAAGGATAAACTTGAGCCATCTCTTTCTTATCGTTGGTCTTGCCGTATGGCGATTTGTGGTTCTTGCGGGATGATGGTAAATAACAAACCGAAATTAGCTTGTAAAACGTTCTTACGTGATTACAGCGGCCATATGCGTATTGAGCCGTTAGCAAACTTCCCAATTGAACGTGACTTGGTGGTTGATTTAAGCCACTTTATCGAAAGTTTAGAGGCAATTAAACCTTATATTATTGGTAACGAAGCACCAGCATTAGATGGTAAACCACATCCATCAAAAGAATTGCAAGCAAGTCGCACTAAACAAACGCCTGCACAGCTTGAGAAATATCGTCAATTCTCAATGTGTATCAACTGTGGTTTATGCTATGCTGCTTGCCCTCAATTTGGTTTAAATCCTGAATTCTTAGGCCCTGCAGCTATTACTATGGCTCATCGTTATAATCTTGATAACCGTGACCATGGTAAAGCAAAACGTATGTCATTGTTAAATGGTAAAAACGGGGTTTGGAGTTGTACTTTCGTTGGCTATTGCTCAGAAGTTTGTCCAAAACATGTGGATCCTGCTTCTGCAATTAATCAAGGAAAAGTGGAAAGTGCCAAAGATTATGTTATCTCTATGCTAAAACCAAAAAGCTAAGGGGGAAGGAATGTCAGTAACAGTTAGTAAACGTAAAAAATATGTTCGTCCAATGACAGCGACTTGGTGGCAAAAATTGGACTTCTACAAAGCTTATATGCTACGTGAAGCGACTTCAATCTTTGCTGTATGGTTTTGTATCGTGTTGCTTTATGGTGTTCTTTGCCTCGCAAGCAATCCAATGCCAGGCTTAGGCATCTTGAGCTTTATTGAGTTTTTAAGAAACCCAATTGTGGTGTTCTTAAATATTATTACGCTTATCGCAACGTTTTATCATACGGTGACATATTTCTTAATGACGCCAAAAGTGATGAATATCATTGTGAAAAATGAACGCTTACCACACCGCGTTGTAAGAAATGCACTTTGGGCGGTAACAGCATTAGTTAGCGTGATTGCTTTAGTTTTAGTTTATATCTAAGGGAGAGAAAAAATGGTTGATCAAAATCCAAAACGCTCCGGCGAACCGCCAGTATGGTTAATGTTCGGTGCAGGCGGCACAGTGAGTGCAATTTTTTTCCCTGTCGTTATTTTAATTATCGGTTTGTTATTACCATTTGGTTTAGTCGATGCGCATAATTTAATTACTTTTGCTTATTCTTGGATTGGTAAATTAGTTATTTTAGTGCTTACTATTTTCCCAATGTGGTGCGGTTTACATCGTATTCACCACGGTATGCACGATCTTAAAATACATGTGCCAGCTGGTGGATTTATCTTTTATGGTTTAGCCACAATTTATACCGTTTGGGTGTTATTTGCGGTAACGAGTCTATAAGAGCTAGATTCATTATAAAAAAGCGAGCATAAGCTCGCTTTTTTTACTATAAAATTATCGTCCTTTCTAATTATTACAATCAAAAAAACAGCTATAAAAATATAGCTGTCTAAATTCTCAAATTTCTATTACCAATTATGATAATGATGATAATAACCGACACCCACAGCGGGGACCACAGGAAGAGTAGGGCTAATAATTCTTACTTTCGCTTTCTCATCACTCGCATTCATTTTTAGTGGTGTTTCTTCTTGTTTAGAGACCCGAGCTTTTTGTAAGGCAACAACAGTATTTCCACTCTGCACTCGGGCGTTATATTCCTGAACTGTTTTCATATCATAAATGCCATTATCTGGCTTATTATCAGAAGAACATGCAACTAATAAACATGTTATACCTAATACTAAAATATTTTTTTTCATATCCACCTCTATTTACAAATTACTTCTGTTAACACCGCTTTCCCTTCTGATACATTGTTAACAGCCTTTTCCTTCAATTTCTTATTTTCTATAATTTGAATACGCTCAGATACTTTTTTATCAGAAATAGAATAAACGGGTACATAACTTAAATTTTGCGTATTCTTCCCACCATAAATTGTAGCGCCAGTTACGCTGCCATAATATTCTGTTTTATCATTGGGTGAAAGATAATTGTGGGTTGAATTTGTATAATTTACACCTCTAGCCTTAAACCCTTTACAAATCCCAGCCGGAGATTCATAAATAGTTTGAGATGAACTCATCTCATCCATTTTATAAACTTTTAATTCAATACTCTGCCCCAAAAGCTGTACATCATTATCTGAAATTTCAGACGAAAAGCTTTTTTGATCTGCCGAATCAACATAAGTAATATTACTTGCAATAGAAACCCGAGCAATAACAAGGCTGCTAACCATAAGAAAAAATAACGGAACCGAAATATAAGATTGATGCTTCATATTTATTTTTTCCTTAGTCTTTACTATATTGATATCGCTCTAACGTCAAACCATCAGGCTTAAAAAAGAATAACATTTCAAGCGATAAATTATCTATTCTAATTAGTTCGTATTAATTATGATAGTAACATAATGAAAACCTAATAAATAGGTTCATCATCAATAATCATTTTTACCGCACTATATCAGAAAGCACTACAATGCTCTAGGTTATTTTTCAGGGGTAATACTTTTTGATTTTTCTTCGTTCTGCGCTTCTAAAGCATCACGCGCGGCACGAATACTTTTTTCAATTAATGGAACCCTCTCATCATCTTTCGGCATTAAGCGCAGCATCATCGCCCAAGTCACTGCCGCCATTTTATAATCTTCCGTTTCAAAATAACGGAATGCGAGCAAACTTAGGGCCTCAACATTAGTATGATCTTGACGAATCACTTCACGTAATAAATCGCCACCTTTTAGTTTATCAGTCGCATCATCAGAGAACATCAACACGCGAGCATAGCCTAATTTATATTGCACATTATCTGGTTCTAACTTGTTGGCCTTCTGATAACTATCAAATGCTAAACGTACATCACCTAAATTCATCCCAATCTGACCGAGCATCCACCATTTTTTTGCATCAGTTGGATTTTTCTGCAAATCGATTCGAAGTGCGGTAGAAAATTGCTGCATTTCTGCATCAGAAAATGGATTTTTATCTTCATCTTTCATTCGCTCATAGAAATATGGCAATTTCGCATAAGTTTGCTCTAACATCGATTCAGCTTGCCAAGAGCCCACCATAAAATAAGAAGAGCCCGCGATAATTCCTAGCGCCAACACGCCAGACACAAACCACACTTTTCCATAAGATTTGCCAGAATAATCCGCATTCTCTTGAACCTTGCTCGGCACATCATCAAGCAAGGTCTTCTGTAATTCTTGTTTGAGTTGCTCAACATTTTCAACTAAACCTTGGGAATTATCTTGCTCAATTTCTTCCAAGCGCGAGAAATATAACGCCTTATTTAAATCATCACGTTTTTGCCAATGTTTCGCTTTGAATTGACGCAATAAAGGATAAAAACAAATTAACGCCACAACTAAAGTGGTTAATATAAAAATTAATGCAAAATTCATCTATTTATCCTTGTTTAATAATTCTGCCAAACGCGCATTATCTTCATCAGTTAAAACATCTTGGGATTTCACCGCACTTTGAGCTTTTGGTTTACGTCTTAATAAAAATACCACGCCTAACAATACAAGCAATAATGGCGCAATCCATAGCACTAATGTACTCGCTGTCATAGGAGGATCGTAAGTTACAAAATTGCCGTAGCGTGCCACCATATAATCCACTACATCATTTTTCGATTTGCCTTCTTGTAAAAGCTCAAATACTTTGCCACGCATATCCACTGCGATAGTCGCATTGGAATCCGCAATATTGTTATTTTGACATTGAGGGCAACGCAAAGATTGTGTTAATTGGTGGTAATCGCTCTCTTGCTGTGGAGAAGTAAAATTAAGTGCATCAATGGCTGAAAACGCCACTGAGCTAAACAAAAGTGCGGTCAAAAATAGCCATGTTTTTTTCATTATTGTTGCTCCGAAAGTTTGTCATAAATTGGTTTTAAAGTCTGAGTCCAAACTTTCTCGTTTACATCACCGGCATAACGATAATGAATCACACCTTTTCCATCTACAATGAAAGTTTCTGGTGCCCCATATACTCCTAAATCCAAACCGAAAGAACCTTTTTCATCTTTTAAAACAACTTTATAAGGATTGCCAAGATCTTTTAACCACTTCATTGCTTTAGGGGATTCATCTTTATAATCTAAACCGATAATTCGCACACCGTCCTTAGCAAGTTTATTTAAATATTGATGTTCGGCATAACAAGTCGGACACCACGTCGCCCACACATTAAGCAAAACCGGCTTACCTTGTTGAAACAATTCATTCGTGTAAGCTTTATTTTCAAAAAGCTCTGTTAAATTTTTTGCCGGCACAGGCTTTCCAACCAAAGCAGATTCTAGTGCTTTAATATCTTCACCTTGCGCATTGCGTTTTAATTGCACTAAAAATGCAATTGTTATCGATAAAAAGAGAATAAGAGGAACGAGTAATTTTTTTTTCATTTTTTACCGCACTTTAAATATAAAAAACCAAAGTAGACTTTTATAAAAGCCCGCATTGTTCACATAATCTAATTAAAAGTTAAGGCACACCTAATCAAGGTGCGCCGTCATATTATTTTTTCAATAAAGCGTTAAATCGATAGCGTCGATCGAACATACACAACAATCCACCTAACGCCATAAACAAGCCACCAATCCAAATCCAACGAATAAACGGCTTATAATATAAACGTAACGCCCAAGAATTATCATCAATCTTTTCACCGAGAGCCACATAGAGGTCACGAGTTAAACCACCAGCAATGGCGGCTTCCGTCATAGACATACGACTTACTGTGTAAAAACGTTTTTCTGCAAATAAGCTTGCTTCTGGTTGCCCATCTTTCGAAATATCAATTTGAGCTTTTCCACCAATATAGTTTGGGCCATTTGCATCCGTCACACCAGCAAATTTAAAATCGTAACGACCGATTTGTGCACTCTCGCCAACCTTCATTCGAACATCACGTTCTACGCTGAAGTTTTGGCTAAAGGCGATCCCCCAAACTGTCATTGCTACGCCTAAGTGAGCTAACATCATTCCCCAATGAGAACGAGATAGTTTGCGTACGCCAACAAAGAATGATTCACGATGCGTCGCACGTTGTTGCAATTCATAAAGCGCAAGTAACGCAATAATTACAGTCATCATTGAACCCAGCACAGAACTTACTGTAATTTTATCTTGCAAGAAGTAAGGTAACGCAAAACCTGCAATCAGCATAACAAATACGCTGATAACAACAGGCATACGAATTGCAGAAAATTGGTCTCTACGCCATTTCACCAAAGGTCCAATACCAAGCAATAATGCAAATGGTGTCATAATAATTAAGAACATTTGATCAAAGAATGGCGCACCAATAGAAATAGAACCTAAACCAAGTTGTTTGTGAACGAGTGGTAATAACGTTCCTAAGAATACAACGCAAAGTGCGGTCATTAATAAGATATTATTTAATAACAACATACTTTCGCGTGAATAGCGTTCTGCATTATCACGAGAGCGAATTTGACTGCCTTTATACGCATAGAGCGCAAGCGAACCACCAATTACTACAACAAGGTAAGCCAAAATATACAAACCACGAGTTGGATCCGATGCAAATGCGTGAACTGAAACTAAGATGCCAGAACGAACTAAGAACGTGCCGAGTAAACAAAGCGAAAAGGCTAAAATCGCAAGTAATACCGTCCAAGCTTTGAAAGAACCACGTTTTTCTGTCACAGACAGAGAGTGAATCAATGCTGTACCAGCAAGCCAAGGCATAAACGAGGAGTTTTCCACAGGATCCCAGAACCACCAGCCGCCCCAGCCAAGCTCATAATAAGCCCACCAAGAACCGAGAACGATACCTAAAGTTAAAAACACCCAAGCAGCAAGCGTCCAAGGACGAGACCAACGCGCCCAAGCTGAATCTAATTTTCCAGTCATTAAGGATGCGATCGCAAACGCAAATGCCACAGAAAAACCAACATAGCCCATATAAAGTAATGGCGGATGGAAAATTAATCCTACATCTTGCAACATTGGGTTAAGTTCTTTTCCGTCCACTGGGAAATCTGGGAAAGTACGAGTAAAAGGATTTGAGGTGAACAAGACGAACAACACAAAACCGACGCTAATAATCCCCATTATACCAAGTACACGAGCAACAGCTTCTTGAGGTAAATGTTTACTCAATAAAGCAACGGCAGATGACCAAACGGCCAGTAACCAAATCCACAGTAATAAAGAACCTTCATGAGAGCCCCATACGGCAGACAAACGATAATAAATCGGTAAAGCCGTATTAGAGTTATTCACAACATACTGAACACTAAAATCATTTACTGCGAATAAATAAAATAACGCAGCAAAAGCGATGCTTAGACTTGCCAATAAACCATAAGTCATTGGGCGAGCTAATGCCATTAATTGAGCATTACCCTTTTCTGCCCCCCACAAAGGGAAAATCGCCAACATAAGCGATACGGCTAAGCTTAAAGCCAGCGCATAATTTCCTAATTCAGCAATCATTTTGCGCCTTCTTTTTCTTGACGATCACGTGTGCTTTCGCCTTTTAAATCCGCATCACCAATCCCCATTGGTTTATGCACTTTTTGCATTTTTTCACCTAATTCTGGTGGCACATAATTTTCATCATGTTTAGCCAATACTTCTGTCGCGGTTAAAACGGTTGGCTGAGTTAATACACCTTGAGCCACAATACCTTGTCCTTCGCGGAAAAGATCCGGCAAAATGCCTTCATATTCAACAGTGATCGCAGGGCCAATATCATTCAAATCGAACCGCACTTTCAAGCTTTTTGGATCACGCACTACTGTGCCTTCAACCACCATACCGCCAACACGAATACGTTGCCCCACTTCAGGTTTTTGATTCGGGTTATTATCCTTGCCTTGAATCACTTCAGATGGCGTATAAAACAAGTCGATATTTTGACGTAACGCATACAGCATCAATCCACTTGCAATAGCAATGCCGAGCACAACAAAAATGACTAATTTAAATCTGGATTTACGTCTTGGATTCATAGTGTGTTCCCTTTATTTGCTTGTTGTAAACGTTCTTCGCGTTGTTGCTCACGCAATACATTTTGTAACACTGTCTTGCGTTGTTTTACACTTTGAACAATTAAGGCAATCACTGCCACTAAACTTACTGCATAGGATAACCATACGTAAAAACCGTAGCCACCCATATTAAAAAAATCACTCCAAGTCTGGAAAAACATAAAATATTCCTTATAAAAAATCGCTAAAAAACTAACCGCACTTTATTATTTCAGTGTTTGAGCCAATGCTTTAACCCAAGGACGTTTCGCATCTTCTTTCAATAATTCCACGCGATAGCGAACTAAAGTAAGCCAAATATACAAGGTTAAAAAACCGAAAATACACAAAATTAATGGAACCAACATTGGAATTGCAATGGATGGTTTTTCCAGTTTAGTGATACTCGCACCTTGATGTAACGTGTTCCACCATTCCACAGAAAAATGAATAATCGGTAAAATCACGACCGTTGTAATGCATAAAATCCCAGCCGCTTTTGCCCCTACGTTACGATCTGAAAAAGCAGAATAAAGCGCTAAGATACCAAGATAAAGAAAGAATAAAATCAATTCTGCAGTTAAGCGAGCATCCCACACCCACCAAGTGCCCCACATTGGTTTACCCCAAATGGCGCCCGTAACAAGCGATAAGAAAGTAAACAATGCTCCAATTGGCGCCATTGCAATCATGGCGAGGTGAGCTTGCTTAATTTGCCATACAAGGGCAACCACAGCTGCAATCGCCATTGATCCGTACACACCCATTGACCAAATCGCTGTCGGCACATGAACATACATAATTCGGAAACTATTACCCTGTTGGTAATCTGCTGGGGCGAATGCTAAGCCCCATACAATGCCAACACCGAGTAAAATAAGTGTTAAAAATGCAAATAGCGGACTCAATTTACCGCAGATACGATACTGAGTTTCGGGTTTTGCATAAGGATGTAACCACTTCCACATAAAAAAGATCCTTAAAAATTTAAGAGAAAAACCACCGCACTTTTATACGGTAGAATGAAATTAATTATCTAAACTAATTCGCAGTGCCGCGGCGATGGCAAAAGGCGAAAGTGTTACTGCGCCAACCATCATAGCACCTAAAATTGCCAGTTGCCCGCCATAAGGCACATTTAAGCCTGCAGCCTCTAATACTGATGAGGCAAAAATTAAAACAGGAATAAACAACGGAACAACAAGCAAACTCAACAACACGCCCCCTTTTCGCAATCCCACTGTTAAAGCCACACCAATTGCACCGATACAACTCAATACAGGAGTGCCCAGTAACAATGTCAAAACCAATGCCCACCAAATATTGACCTCAAGAGAAAGCAATAAAGCGGCAATAGGCGATAGCAAAATAAGCGGTAAGCCTGTGAGTAACCAATGCGCAACCACTTTCGCCAAAGCAGTCATCGGCAAAGGCTGTGCGGTTAACATTAATTGTTCAAGAGAGCCATCAATAAAATCATCACGAAACAAACGTTCAAAAGAAAGCAATGCTGAAAGCAATGCGGCTACCCATGCAATACCCGGTGCGATACGGGAAAGTAATTTAGGATCTGGCCCAATAACAAGCGGAAACAAAGTAATCACAAGCAAAAAGAACCATAGCGGATTTAAAATCTCCGCATTTTTGCGCATCGCAATTTGAAGTTCACGTTTAATTATTTCTAAAAAAATCATTAAGTTATTCCGCTTTATAAGCCGCTAAATTCAATTTTTGCAGATGAGAACTTGGTACTTCTTGGTGGCTGGTTAACAACACAATGCCACCTCGTTGAGCATGCTCATCAAAAAGTGCGGTTAGAATTTCCACGCCTTTTTTATCAATCGCAGTAAACGGCTCATCTAAAATCCATAAGGGCGCTTGAGACAGCCATAAGCGACCTAACGCAATACGCTTTTGTTGTCCTGCTGAAAGTTGTGCGGCAGGCAAATCTTCACGACCTAATAATCCCACTTCCTCAAGCAAATCCCACAAAATATCAGTATTTTGTTCCGCTTGGCTAATTCGTTGATAAAACTGCAAATTTTCCCATGCTGTTAGTTCTGGTTTTACGCCTGAAAGATGACCTAAATAAAGCAAATTTTGATGATACTGTTCACGTTGTTTAGAAATTGCTTCAGCATCCCACCGCACTTCGCCTTCTAAAGGTTGAGCTAAACCCGCAAGAATACGTAATAAACTGGTTTTACCTATGCCGTTATGCCCTTCAATTTGCACAAAATCACCGCTATTAAAATCGCAAGTCAAAGCACGAAAAAGTACTCGCTCACCACGTTGGCAGGATAAATTTTGCAGAGATAACTTGTGTGGTTCAAACATAATTGCAAAGGGAAAATAAAAAGTGGCGATATTCTATCACAAGGGAAATATTTGACGAGATTTTAGCCCTCAAAACAAATAACTATTTAGGTGTAGATCGATAGGTTTATTGATTTAAAACAAGGTTTAATAAATTCGTCTATTAATGCAAAAGGAAAAACATTTAATGATCTAAATCAAATTTTTTGCTATTATTTGCTCACTTTTGGTTATAGACCAAAACCCTCAACGAAATTTGTCTTTACATAGAAGGAATAAATTATGGCTTACACTCTACCTGAATTAGGCTACGCCTACGATGCATTAGAACCACATTTCGATGCGCAAACAATGGAAATCCACCACAGCAAACACCATCAAGCTTATGTAAACAATGCAAACGCTGCATTAGAAGGTTTACCCGCTGAATTAGTGGAAATGTGCCCAGGTCAATTAGTTTCTAACCTTGACAAAATCCCTGCAGAAAAACGTGGTGCATTACGCAATAATGCAGGCGGTCACACAAACCACAGTTTATTTTGGAAAAGTTTGAAAAAAGGTACTACTTTACAAGGTACATTAAAAGATGCGATTGAACGTGATTTCGGTTCTGTAGAAACATTTAAAGCTGAATTTGAAAAAGCAGCCGCAACTCGTTTTGGTTCAGGTTGGGCATGGTTAGTATTAACTTCTGAAGGTAAATTAGCCGTGGTATCAACAGCAAACCAAGATAACCCATTAATGGGTAAAGAAGTGGCAGGTTGTGAAGGTTTCCCACTTTTAGGTTTAGACGTTTGGGAACACGCTTACTACTTGAAATTCCAAAACCGTCGTCCAGACTACATTAAAGAATTCTGGAACGTGGTAAACTGGGATTTCGTTGCAGAACGTTTTGAACAAAAAACAGCCCATTCAGAATGTAATTGTGCTAAATAATAAAAGATAAAGGCCTAGAAAACTAGGCCTCTGTTTTTTATATTATTTTTGACTACATACAGCAATAAAATGTAATTTATGTTCAGGATCATTAAAGGTTTTGAACATTCTTTTAAATTGCTCACGATTTTCCGCTTTCATGGCATTACGGATGATTTTTAAGGTCCCAAGAATGCCCTCATCATAAATCATTCCTTTTGGTGAAAGTAAGGTCATCTGACCAGAGAAAGTATCAACATTTCTAAAGCCACTTTCTTGGAATATTCCTTTCCAGCCATCTTTCGTTAATGGCGTGACCATCACGTTAATCGCGTTGCGCATATTCTCTAGAATCGTTTGATGATCATTCCCCACCAGCATAACATCGTGAGTAAGCAATAAACCATTTGGTTTTAACACTCGAAAATATTCTGCAATGGCTTTTTTCTTAGCTTCCACGGGTAACATCGTGAGCATCGCTTCATTGATGACAATATCAAAACTTTCATCCTCGAAAGGTAACTTCATCGCATTCGCTCGCTGCACATGAATTTTTTCTTGCAAGCCATTTGCTTCGATATTTGCTTGTGCTTTTTCTAACGCATGTTCGTCTAAATCAACACCTTCAATATGGCAACCAAATTGTTTCGCCAATCCAATGGCTGTCGTTCCCATATTACAGGCAACCTCTAACACTTTTTTATCTTGGCCAAAATCGCCATTGGCAATTAACCAGTCTGTCGCTTTTTTACCGCCTGGACGCAAACGAGTTTTACCTAAACGTGCAAGAAAATTATGCCCTACTTCATCTTTCGCCATATCTATCTCCTAGTAATTAACTTGGTTTTATATTATAGATGAAAATTATTCTTATTAAAGTAGTAAAGCAAAAAATAACCCAACCGATTGGTTGGGCTATAAAAGATCAGAAAAATTTACCGCACCTTAAATCAATTAGGTTTCCATTCACCATTAAGCACAGTTGCTGTCACTTTATAATCTGACGTAAACACGGCTAAATTTGCGATTTTTCCTTTTTCTACCGAACCTAAACGATCATCCACACCAATTGCTCGTGCAGGATAAAGGTTACTCATTCGAATTGCTTCAGCAAGCGGAATTTCTACAAACTCCACTGCATTTTTAATAGACTCGATCATGGTAATTGATGCACCAGCGATCGTACCATTAGCATCAAAACAGTGACCATCTCGGATATAAATAGTTTTTCCTACGAAGGTGAAGGTTTCCAATTCAGGTGGCGCACCTGCTGCTGCGAGAGAGTCCGTCACAATACAAAGTTTGTCACCTTTGATTTTTTTATCAATGCGAACATTGCCGTAATTGATATGCACACCATCCACGATAATACCAGTGTAAACATCTGAATCGAGTACTGCACCTACTACGCCCATAGCACGTCCAGAACTAATTGGCGACATTGCATTATGCAAGTGAGTCGCAAAAGTTGCGCCTTTGTGGAATGCGGATTTAGCGACTTCATAAGTCGCATTAGAATGGCCTACAGAGACAATAATGCCCGCTTTCACAAAATCAGGCGTATAGTTAATAGTTGGGTTTTCTGCGGCAATGGTAATTTTTGTAATGACATCACCATTTTCACAGAGGAAATCTTTCATTTCAGGCGTAATTTCACGAATATATTCGGGACGGTGTACACCTTTTTTCTCAACACTGATAAACGGCCCTTCAATATGTAAACCAAGTGCTTGGTTTTTATGCTTATTTAAATATTCACGCATAATTTTCACCGCACTTTTTATGTTTTCATCTGGTGCCGTGATAAAAGTAGGAAGGAAACTGGTACAACCTGATTTCAAGTTAGTTTCCTGCATAATTTCCAAGGTTTCAACGCTAGTTTGGTCGTTAAACATCACGCCACCGCAGCCATTTAATTGAAGATCAATAAAACCCGCCGTTAAATTATTACCTTGTAAATCAATGGTTTTGATGCCTGTTTCTAATTCAGCTTGTGGAACTACCGCTTCAATAATTTCACCGTTAATAATTACCGCAAAATCACGTAAAACATCATATTTTGTGTAAATCACACAATTTGTTAATGCATATCTCATTTTTTGTCCTTAAATAAAATAATCAGAAAAATGACCGCTCTTTTGAGCGGCAGGATCTTATAACACGCTATGAATGGCGCGTTGTTCTAATTCAGTAAAATATTTAACTGTTTTTACTTTCAATTCTTGCTGTGCAGGTTCATCACAAACTAACACAAAATGGCGATGTAATTGAAGTGCACTCACTGTCCACATATGGTTCACACCACCTTCGACTGCTGCTTGAACGGCAAGCGCCTTATGATGGCCAGTTGCAAGGATCATCACTTCTTCTGCATCTAATAATGTGCCTACACCAATAGTCAAAGCATATTTAGGCACTTTATTCACATCATTATCAAAGAAACGTGAATTTGCGATCAGCGTGTCTTGAGTTAACGTTTTAATACGAGTGCGAGAGCTCAATGATGACGCTGGTTCATTAAAGGCGATATGGCCATCATTTCCTACTCCGCCCATAAATAAATTAATTTTTCCGTAAGATTTAATTTTTTTTTCATAACGGTGGCATTCCGCATCATGATCATCCGTATTGCCGTTAAGAATATTGATATTTTCTGGCTGAATATCGATATGATTGAAGAAATTGTTATACATAAAACTATGATAACTTTCAGGATGTTCCTCTGGTAAACCCACATATTCGTCCATATTGAATGTTACTACATGCTTAAAGCTCACCTCTCCCGCTTTACAAAGTGCGATTAATTCTTGGTAAGTTTTTAATGGCGTGCCACCAGTTGGTAAACCGAGAACGAAAGGACGTTCAGCTGTAGGATTAAAATGATTGATACGATCAACAATATGGCGTGCAGCCCAACGACTCACCTGTTGTTCGTTGTGTAGAGGGATAAGACGCATACTATACTTCCTTCATTTTCAATACCGTGGATAAACAAACCAACGGTTAAACATAATGGTTCCCCACTACGAAATAGAAAAACTGAGAAGCAGGAAACGAGAATTGCTACCCCAAGAGGGATAAATTATGAGTAACCTAGGGAAATCAATCCCCTAGGTTCTCACGATATTCCATTAATTATAAAAATTTCGCTTTCAACTCTTTTGCTTTAGCAAGCTGAGCATCCGTTGCTTTTGCTGTCATTGGCTCACGGCAATAACCCGCATCCACACCTTCTAATTTAAGCAATTCTTTGATGGTTAAATATAAACCATTCGCTAAAATGCCTTCGATTAAATCGTTGGTTACATGTTGAATTTCTAACGCTTCGGCTAATTTACCCGCTTTGGTCAATTCAAAAATTTGACGAGCACGAACGCCGTTTACGTTGAAAGTTGAACCGATTGCACCATCCACACCAAGTGCGGCCGCAGGTAACATCATTTCATCGAAACCAGCCCAAATTAAGTGGTTTGGATAAGCTTTTTTCAAACGTTCTAATAAGTAGAAATCACCTGCTGTGAATTTTACCCCTAATACTTTAGGGTTTTTGTAAAGTTCACCAAATTGTTCAATTCCCATATTCACGCCAGTTAAGAACGGAATAGAATACACGATCATATTATTACCCGTTTCTGCAATAATGGTGTCGTAATAATGTTTGATTTCAGGGAAACTAAATTTGTAGTAGAACGGAGTAACTGCAGATAAGCTATCGTAGCCTAATTCTGTCGCATATTTACCTAATTCCACCGCTTCTTTTAAGTTTACGCTGCCCACTTGAGCAATTAGCGCGATTTGATCTTTTGCTTCATCTTTTGCAATACGGAAGATTTCTTTTTTCTCTTCAGTTGAAAGCATAAAATTTTCGCCTGTTGAACCACCCACATATAAACCATCAACTTTCATTTTATCGATATTGTGGCGGATAATTTGACGTAAACCTTTTTCATTAATTGTGCCATCTTCATTAAATGACACTAATAATGCACTAAAAATACCTTTTAAATCACGCATAAGTTTTCTCCTATTTTATACGTTGTTCAAGAATCACATTGAGGGTTTTTTGCTTGGTTTGAGCTGCAAGTTCTTCTTCGCCTTGCACTAACAAAGCATAAATTAAATCTAATACAAAAAGCTGTGCAATTTTGGTACCAATGGAGTCACCTTGTAGCTTCCCTTGTTTATTACCATTTACCAAAACATAATCAGCATATTCTGTAACAGGTGAACGCAAACTATGAGTTAATGCCACTGTCGTTGCACCATTTTGTTTAGCAATTTTGAGTGTATGTGCTGTTTCAGCGGAATATCCTGAATGACTTAAACCAATTGCCACATCAGAAGACGTAAGTAATGCCGCCTGCATATACATAAAATGATTATTACCTGTTGCATCCACTTGGAAACCGATACGCATCAATTTATTTTTTGCATCTTCAGCTGTCACGCCAGATGATCCCACGCCGAATAAAAAGATACGACGTGCTTTTTTAATGGCTTTAACCACTTGTTCAAGCTGTTTTAAATCTAATAAATTAACCGTTTCTTCCATTACATTAGAAACTGCCGCTTGCAACTTTTGTGCAATCGTTAAAGAATCATCGCTAGGCATAATTTCTGTTTCGAGCACAGTTTCATCATTGTTATCTTTCGTGGCAAGCTCAATGGAGAGTTCTAATTTAAAATCGCTGAAACCTTTAAAACCAATGGTTCGACAAAAACGGACGAGCGTAGCTTCTCCAACTTCCAAATGTTTAGCGATTTCTGAAAGGGGACATTGAGACACCAAATCAGGGGAACGCAAAATCGTATCAGCAATTTTTTTCTCTGACTTAGTTAGACTGTGGTAAAGCGAGCTAATGGTGTTTAACACATTTCCGGATTTAGCCATAAATTGTTCCTTTTGGTTTATCAAGCAGAACATCTTTCACCCAATAAGCTGCGCCAACTAATCCTGCATCTTGACCAAATTTAGCAGATTCAATGTCACAGCTATATACAGCTGGCATAGCCTGTAAGAAACGTTTGACTAATGGTAAATAACCTTCAGCCAACCCGACACTACCACCTACAACAACTTTTTGCACATCCAATCCAATCACTAAATCCGCCACTAAATTGGCAATGGCTTGGGCTGAACGTTCTATAAGTGCGGTAGCTTTTTCATCATTTTTTTTAAAACGTTCAAAAACTTCTCTTGGTTCGCAAGGATCATCCCATTGGGAAGATACCGCTTCAATAGCACGACCCGCAGCAACGGCTTCTACACACCCACGGCGACCACAACCACACATTGGGCCATTTGGATCCGCTAATGTATGCCCGATATGTCCTGCGATTCCCTTTGGACCAGTTTGTAATTGTTGGTTTAATATGACACCACCACCCACGCCAGTAGAAACAGTAATAAAAACAAAGTTTGATACTTTTTCTGAATCTTGGAGTTGGTATTCCGCATAAGTTGCGGCTTGCGCATCATTTAATAAGCCAATTGGTTTATCCGTGTGTTTAGCAATACTTTCTTTTAGTGGAAATTGATTCAAACCACCCAAATTTTTAGGGTTAAGTGCGGTTAAAACACCGTCATTTATAATGCCTGTTGAAGCCACCGCCACATAATCAAATTGCCCCGCATAATGGGTAAGAAGTTGTTCCAATGCTTGATGCATTCCTTCCACCACATTTTCACGCGGCGTATAAATTTGTTGGCGTTGTTCAACTTCGCCATTTTTTACGATAGCCGCCGCGATTTTTGTACCACCAATGTCTAGAGCTAAACAACGCATAACTTATCCTTAATTAGTATGAAGTATTTTCTCACACGTCTTACGACTATCTTGCAGATTTCACAGAATTAGCAAACCAACTCACGATATGCTCAAGGCGAGTTAATGCTGAACCAACGGTTACACAATCTGCGCCAATTTCAATGGCCACTTTTGCCAATTCAGGGGTGTTATAGCGACCTTCTGCCATAACAAAACAACCTGCCGCTTTTAAATCTTTCACTAATTGATAATCAGGCTCTTCAGGAACTGGACCACCTGTATAACCAGACATTGTGCTGCCCACAATATCAAAACCGAGTTTTTGACAATACAAGCCTTCTTCTAAATTAGAGCAATCTGCCATTGCCAAGCAGCCCATTTCATGAATTTTTTTCACCGCACTTTCAATATCAACTGGACGAGGACGGCTAGTGCCATCTACCGCAATAATATCTGCCCCAGCATTGGCAAGATCTTCAATATCTTGCAGAAATGGCGTAATACGAATCGGACTATCAGGTAAGTCCCGTTTTACAATACCGATAATTGGAATGTTTACAAAAGGACGCGTCGCTTTAAGGTTATCTACACCTTCAATACGTAAGCCTGATGCGCCACCAGCAACAGAAGCTTGAGCCATAGCAGAAACAATTTCTGGTTTATCCATTGGACCATCATCAACTGGTTGGCAAGAAGCAATGAGACCATATTGAATTTGAGAAAGCACATCTTGATGAGATAATTTCGACATAATATCACTCCTAAATATATTGAGGCCGATAATGCTTAAATGCTTTATTATAAGCCATCTAGGCATTAGCATTATTTAGACTCAACCATCCTCAAAAATATAACTGAGCCCGCATTTTCGTCAGTGCTCAGCATTATATAAAAACATAACTCCATTTTAAAAGATTTTTTGAAGTATTTTTTTGCAAATGTGATCTACCTCTCAATTTTGAAATAAAACTTCACAGAGCAGTTCAAAAAGTATTTTTTTACTTTAGAATAGCGCCCGAGTCGTTTTTTTGATGTCTAAAACATCAAGCATTCACTTTCAATCCAAGCCAATTATGGCTTATATCAACATAGGTTCACACAGGAGCGAACATTATGAAATTTACTAAACTTTTCCTTGCAACTGCTATCACATTAGGCGTTTCTTCAGCCGTTTTTGCCGCAGATTATGACTTAAAATTTGGTATGAATGCGGGTACTTCATCTAATGAGTACAAAGCAGCAGAAATGTTTGCAAAAGAAGTAAAAGAAAAATCACATGGTAAAATTGAAGTTTCACTTTATCCAAGTTCACAACTTGGTGATGACCGTGCAATGTTAAAACAATTAAAAGACGGTTCTCTTGACTTCACTTTTGCTGAATCAGCTCGTTTCCAATTATTCTATCCTGAAGCTGCAGTGTTTGCGTTACCATATGTCATCACCGACTACAACGTTGCACAAAAAGCATTAAAAGAAACCACATTTGGTAAAGATTTAGTTCAAAAAATGAATAAAGAATTAGGCTTAACCTTATTATCACAAGCTTATAACGGTACTCGCCAAACAACTTCAAATAGAGCGATCAATAGCATTGCAGATATGAAAGGCTTAAAACTTCGTGTACCAAATGCTGCAACTAACTTAGCATACGCAAAATATGTAGGCGCATCTCCAACACCTATGGCATTCTCCGAAGTGTATCTTGCACTTCAAACTAACTCTGTAGATGGTCAAGAAAACCCATTAGCAACAGTACAAGCACAAAAATTCTATGAAGTGCAAAAATTCTTAGCGATGACTAACCACATTTTGAATGACCAACTTTATTTAGTGAGTAACGAAACTTATAAAGAATTACCGGAAGATCTTCAAAAAGTAGTCAAAGACGCCGCTGAAAATGCAGCAAAATACCACACTAAATTATTCGTAGATGGTGAAAAAGATTTAGTGACATTCTTTGAAAAACAAGGTGTTAAAGTGACTCACCCAGATTTAACGCCATTCAAAGATGCGATGAAACCATTCTATGCTGAGTTTGTAAAACAAACTGGTGAGAAAGGTGAAAAAGCATTAAAAGAAATCCAAGCTCTTAAATAATCTCTATCACGTGCGCCAGCAATTTGGTTGGCGCACTCATTTTCGTTCTCCACAATCTCCGGAGTGAAGTATGAAATTTTTTAACAAACTTGAAGAATGGATTGGCGGCGCGCTATTCCTTGTCATCTTCGGTATTCTTGTAGCCCAAATTCTATTCCGTCAAGCTTTCCACTCGCCGTTAATTTGGAGTGAAGAACTCGCTAAACTCTTGTTTGTTTATGTAGGAATGCTCGGTATTAGCGTGGCAATTCGCAAACAAGAACACGTTTACATTGATTTCTTAACCAATTTGATGCCACCTTCAGTTAAAAAAGTCGCAAACTCTTTTGTACAGTTAGTGATTTTCCTTGGTATTATTTTCTTTATTCATTTTGGTGTCAAAACTTTCCTAGGTTCTAGTTTCCCGATTGATGCATTAGGTGGAATTTCAGAAAAATGGATTTACGCTTCTTTACCGATCATTTCTATTCTAATGTTAGTGCGTTTTTTCCAAGCACAAGCGGACAATTTTAAAGAAGATAAAAGCTATTTACCTACAACCTTCTTTATTGTAAGTGCGGTCATTTTATTAGGCATTTTGTTTACTTTCCCAGAGTGGTACAAAGTATTACGCATCACAGAATATGTGAAGTTTGGCTCGAACTCAGTATACATTGCCCTAATATTCTGGCTAGTTATTATGTTCCTTGGTGTGCCGGTAGGTTGGTCATTATTTATCACCACATTACTTTATTTCTCAATGACTAGATGGAACGTGGTAAATGCAGCAGCCGAAAAACTAACCATGAGTTTAGATAGTTTCTCATTACTTGCTGTGCCGTTCTATATCCTAACGGGTATTTTAATGAATACTGGCGGTATCACAGAACGTATCTTTAATTTTGCGAAAGCCTTACTCGGTCACTACACTGGTGGTATGGGTCATGTAAATATTGGCGCAAGTTTATTGTTCTCAGGGATGTCAGGTTCTGCACTTGCTGATGCAGGTGGCTTAGGTCAGTTAGAAATCAAGGCTATGCGCGATGCAGGTTATGATGATGATATTTGTGGTGGTATCACTGCAGCTTCTTGTATCATCGGTCCATTAGTTCCACCAAGTATCGCTATGATTATTTACGGTGTAATCGCCAACGAATCCATTGCGAAACTCTTCGTTGCAGGTTTTGTACCTGGCGTACTTGTTACGATTGCCTTGATGATCATGAACTACTACATCTCTAAAAAACGTGGTTATCCAAGAACACCAAAAGCAACTCGTGAAGAACTTTGCACATCATTCAAAAAAGCGTTCTGGGCAATTTTAACCCCATTACTCATCATCGGTGGTATCTTCTCTGGCTTATTTAGCCCAACAGAATCTGCTGTTGTTGCTGCGACTTATTCCGTCATCATTGGTAAATTCGTTTATAAAGAATTAACCATGAAAATGCTCTTTAATAGCTGCGTTGAAGCAATGGCAATTACTGGTGTGGTTGCATTAATGATTATGACTGTGACCTTCTTCGGAGATATGATCGCACGTGAACAAGTTGCAATGCGTATTGCAGATGTGTTCGTTGCTGTAGCTGATTCTCCACTTATGGTATTAGTCATGATCAATGCGCTCTTGCTCTTCTTGGGTATGTTCATTGATGCATTAGCATTGCAATTCTTAGTGTTACCAATGTTAATTCCAATCGCAATGCAATTTAATATCGACTTAGTATTCTTCGGTGTAATGACTACCTTGAATATGATGATCGGTATCTTAACACCGCCAATGGGTATGGCTCTCTTTGTGGTGGCTCGTGTGGGGAATATGTCAGTATCCACTGTAACGAAAGGTGTATTGCCGTTCTTAATACCAATATTCTTAACATTAGTATTAATTACGATTTTCCCACAAATCATTACTTTTGTACCAAATCTATTGATGTCTTAACACTAAAGTGCGGTTAAAAAAAGCAAGGCTTTTATAACCGCACTTTTTTTATAAAATAAATCCTATTCAATGCGGTTTTATGAATAGCAAACTATAAACATAACTTAATAAATGAGGTTTATTATGAAATTGACAAAAACAGCATTATGCGCCGCACTTTTTGCAACTGTTGCATTTTCAGCTAGCGCACAAGCCTATCCAGATTTACCAGTAGGCATCAAAAGTGGAACAGGTGCACTCATCGGCGATACCGTATATGTAGGCTTAGGTTCGGGTGGCAATAAATTCTATTCTTTAGACTTAAAAAATCCTGCTGCACAATGGAAAGAAATTGCAGCATTCCCTGGTGGTGAACGTAATCAACCTGTTGCAGCAGCTGTAGATGGAAAACTTTATGTATTCGGTGGTTTGCAAAAAAATGAAAAAGGCGAGCTCCAACTTGTTAATGATGCTTACAGCTACAATCCAGCTGATAATACTTGGGTGAAACTTCCTACTCGCTCTCCGCGTGGTTTAGTGGGTTCAAGCAGCGCATCTCACGGCGATAAAGTTTATATTTTAGGTGGTTCTAACCTCTCTATATTTAATGGTTTCTTTCAAGACACCCTGGCAGCAGGCGAAGATAAAGCGAAAAAAGATGAAATCGCAGCAGCTTATTTCGATCAACGCCCAGAAGATTATTTCTTCACAACAGAATTATTGAGCTATGAACCATCAACCAATAAATGGCGCAATGAAGGTCGTATTCCATTCTCTGGTCGTGCTGGTGCGGCATTCACCATCCA
Source organism: Haemophilus sp. SZY H36 (assembly GCF_018829625.1). NCBI lineage: Bacteria > Pseudomonadati > Pseudomonadota > Gammaproteobacteria > Pasteurellales > Pasteurellaceae > Haemophilus > Haemophilus sp. SZY H36. The sequence continues at coordinate 177,229 of NZ_JAHKKA010000002.1, forward strand.
AGGTAATGACTTAGTGGTGGTCAATGGTGAAGTTAAACCTGGGCTTCGTACCGCAGAAACTCACCAAGGTAAATTCACTGCTAAAGGTGTTCAATGGAAAAACTTACCTGACTTACCTGCGCCAAAAGGTAAATCACAAGATGGTTTAGCTGGGGCACTCGCAGGCTATAGCCATGGCCATTATTTAGTCACGGGTGGAGCTAACTTCCCTGGTTCAATTAAACAATTCAAGGAAGGCAAACTTCACGCGCATAAAGGTTTAACCAAAACATGGCATAACGAAGTTTATACTTTAAATAATGGTAAATGGAGTATCATTGGTGAATTACCAATGAATATTGGCTATGGTTTCTCAGTGTCTTACAACAATAAAGTATTGCTCATCGGTGGTGAAACTGACGGTGGTAAAGCGTTAACCAGCGTCAAAGCTATTAGCTACGATGGTAAAAAATTGACCGTTGAATAATTTGGCATAGAATAATGTATAAGGCTTGAGGCAAGAATGGGCTCAAGCCTTTTGATTTCATCAAAATATAAAAATTAAGGAGATTATATGAGTGTACTTAGTTACGCACAAAAAATCGGTCAAGCCTTAATGGTGCCTGTGGCAGCCTTACCTGCTGCGGCATTATTAATGGGTATTGGCTATTGGATCGACCCAGATGGTTGGGGGGCAAACAGTCAATTAGCGGCATTATTAATTAAATCTGGCGCGGCAATTATTGATAACATGGGCTTACTCTTCGCTGTGGGCGTCGCGTTTGGTCTTGCAAAAGACAAACACGGTTCCGCCGCACTTTCAGGTCTTGTTGGTTTCTACGTAGTAACCACCCTGCTTTCCCCTGCTGGTGTAGCACAATTACAACACATTGATATTAGTGAAGTGCCTGCCGCATTCAAAAAAATTAATAACCAATTTATCGGGATTTTAATTGGTGTGATTTCAGCTGAACTTTACAACCGGTTCTATCAAGTTGAATTACCAAAGGCACTTTCGTTCTTTAGCGGAAAACGCCTCGTCCCAATTTTGGTTTCTTTCGTCATGATCGCCGTATCATTTGCCTTACTCTATATTTGGCCTCATATTTTTAATGCGCTCGTTTCATTTGGTGAATCCATCAAAGATTTAGGTGCAGTCGGTGCGGGGATCTACGGTTTCTTCAACCGTTTATTAATTCCTGTTGGCTTACACCATGCCTTAAACTCTGTATTCTGGTTTGACGTAGCAGGTATCAACGATATTCCAAACTTCTTGGGCGGTGCTAAATCCATTGCCGAAGGTACTGCAACTGTGGGTGTAACGGGTATGTATCAAGCTGGTTTCTTCCCAGTGATGATGTTTGGTTTACCAGGTGCGGCTCTTGCAATTTATCACTGCGCAAAACCAAATCAAAAAGTACAAGTGGCCTCAATTATGCTTGCGGGTGCATTAGCCTCTTTCTTTACAGGGATCACTGAACCGCTTGAATTCTCATTTATGTTCGTTGCGCCTGTACTTTATGTATTGCATGCATTATTAACGGGTATTTCTGTATTCATTGCAGCCACAATGCACTGGATCGCAGGATTCGGCTTTAGTGCTGGTTTAGTGGATATGGTACTTTCTAGCCGCAACCCACTTGCCGTTAGCTGGTATATGTTACTTATACAAGGTATTGTATTCTTTGCTATCTATTATTTTGTGTTCCGTTTTGCAATTAATGCCTTTAATCTCAAAACGCTAGGACGTGAAGATAAAGCAGAAACAGCTGCAGCCCCAACACAAAACAACCAATCTCGAGAAGAAAAAGCGGTGAAATTTATCGCTGCTTTAGGTGGTTCAGAAAACTTCAAAACTGTGGATGCTTGTATCACTCGTTTACGCTTAACTTTAGTTGACCATCACAATATTAATGAAGATCAACTTAAAGCGCTTGGTTCAAAAGGTAATGTAAAATTAGGCAATGATGGATTACAAGTCATTTTAGGGCCTGAAGCTGAACTTGTAGCAGAAGCAATTAAAGCAAAATTAAAATAAATTTTGACCGCACTTTACATGCCGTCTATCACTAGGCGGCATTTTTATTAATGAGATTTAGCGATGTTATTTATTCCACCACCACTACTCTGTTTATTAATTGGCACAGCAATGTATTTTTTGCCAAAAGTTGCCAGTTATTCTGTCCATTTTGCAGTTATTGCCTTTGTCATTACGCTTTCATTTTTGATTGCCGGGGGCAGTGTGCTTCAATTTTTTATCCGCAAAACGACTATCAATCCTCACGACTTTAAACACACAACACAATTAGTTTCTACAGGCATATTTCGATTTAGCCGTAATCCAATGTATTTAAGTTTGCTGTTAATGTTAATTGCGTGGGCTCTTTGGTTGGGTAATAGTTTGGCTTGGTTAGGCGTAATTGTCTTTATACTAGTTATGAATCGCTTTCAAATAGCCCGAGAAGAAGCCTATTTGGAAAGTAAATTTGGCAATGAATATCGTCTTTACAAACAAAAAGTAAGACGCTGGCTATAAAAAAAACACCTTCACAAGGAAGGTGTTTTTATCAATTTAAAATCTATTTCTTCGGTGCCTGCATAAAGCGGAAGAAATCACTATCTGGTTTTAAAATCATCATATTGTCAGAGCTTGCAAAACTCGCTTCATAGGCTTTTAAGCTACGTACAAAACTGAAGAATTGTGGTTCTTGAGCAAAAGCATCTGAATATAATTTTGCCGCCGCTGCATCGCCTGAACCTCGTAATTCTTGTGCAGTTTTATTTGCATTAGCAAGAATCAAGGTCACTTTACGATCTACATCTGCTTGGATAAATGCTGCTTTTTCTTTACCTTGAGAACGGTGTTCACGTGCGACTGCATCACGTTCTGCACGCATACGTTGGTAAATTGAAGAAGATACTTCGTCCGGTAAATTGATTTGTTTTACACGCACATCAATCACTTCAATACCCAATTCTGCCGTACTATCTTGCCCTGAATTTAAAGCTTTTTTGGCACCTTCCATTAATTCACCGCGTGTACCAGAAACGATATCTTTAATGGTTCTTGTACCAATTTCAGAACGCAAACGGTCATTTACTTTACGGCTTAACAAGCTTGAAGCTTGGGTATAATCACCACCACCAGTAGATGTGTAGAATCGACCAAAATCACTAATTTTCCATTTCACATAAGAATCGACTAGCAAGTCTTTTTTCTCAACAGTAACAAAACGTGTTGCTGATCCATCTAAGGTGCGAATACGCGCATCTAAAACTTTAATGCTATCAATCAAGGGCACTTTAAAATGCAAGCCTGGTTCATATACAACTACTTTGTTATCTGCATCACGTTGTACTTTGTTGAATCGCAACATAATACCGCGAGTACCTTCCGTCACGACCACGACGCTGGAATACACCACTGCCGCAATGACAAAAATAGCTGGTAATAAAAATTTACGCATTAGTTAAATCTCCCTTGGCGAATCGGCTCAACAGTGCTTGGTAGTTGGCTTGAAGAATGATTAATACGCTCTGGCTGTGATAAAACAGGCGCAGATTCTACCGCTCTTTCTGTTACGGCTGGCGCTTTAGCTGATACTTTTTTACCCATAATTTGTTCTAACGGTAATACAGTTAAATTGTTACCATTATTGCCATCAAGCATCACTTTTGGCGTATTTGCCATGACTTTTTCCATGGTTTGAATATATAAACGCTCACGCAGTAAATCTGGCGCAGCTTTAAATTCAGGCAATAAACGCTGCAAACGTTCCACTTCGCCTCGAGCATCTAACACAATACGATCTTTATAAGCTGTCGCTTCTTCAATAATACGTTGTGCATCACCACGCGCAATCGGCTCTTTCTCTCGGGCATAGGCTTCCGCTTCACGAATGAAACGTTGTTCATCTTCCTGCGCTTTAATCGCATCATCAAACGCATCTTTTACTTCTTCAGGTGGGCGCGCAGATTGGAAGTTCACATCAATCACCTCAAGTCCCATATCATAGGATTTGATAATGTCATTTAACGCCTTCCACGTATCTTCACGAACAACCGCACGGCCTGTTGTTAAAATATCATTCATTGACATATGACCGATCACATAACGCAATGCACTGTCAGTCGCTTGACCTAAACTATCATCCGCATTCGTCACGCTAAAACGATATTTGGCAGGATCTTGCACACGATATTGCACGGTCATTTCCACACGAACCATATTTTCATCTTTAGTCAGCATTGAACCTTGCGTACGAAGTTCTTTAACTTGCTCGACATTCACCGGCAATACTTTATCTACAAATGTTGGTTTCCAATTCAAACCTGGTTGAACAATAGAATGTAATTCACCAAAACGAAGCACCACACCACGCTCAGCCTCTTTAATGGTGTAGAAACCACTTACGCCCCAAATAATCGCACCAATAGCAACGGCAAGTGGAACCACTTTTCCAAAATTAAATGGCGTACTGTTTTGAGAACTACCATTGTTTTGACCGCTCTTTTTATTTCCACCACCTAATTTTCTGAGAAGGTTATTAAAAATCTCCTCAATATCTGGCGGAGATTGTTCTTGATTCCCACGATTTTGATTGTTATTCCATCCATTATTATTGGATGAATTTCCCGGCTGTTGGTCGTTGCTTTGCCCTGGTTTACTCCAAGGATCGCGATCTGAACCGTTCTGTGACATTTCATTCTCCATTTGTCAAAAAATTGTTAAGAGTTTAGCTAAATAAATGGGGCGCGTCTATGAAAATGCAAGGCTTTTTAGGCAATAAAAAATCCTTGATTTTACACAAGGATTTTCTTGATTAATTCACCTCATAAAGAACGCATTTTTGAAGTTCTTTTATCTGTAAACTTTCACCACTCCACTCATAAAAGTGCGGTAATTTTTCTTGATGATTGACAAAAGCGGCTAAATAAACAGGGAGTTCATCAGTAAACGACAACTGGCCTTGCGGACAATAATCTGAAAAAATTTTTTGTTGTTCAGGAAAATGACGAACATTGGATAATTTTACAATCCCAAATCCTTGAGATTTCAATACAGCTTCTCGCAAACACCAACAACGATAAAAAGCCTTCAAAGAATCCTGCTGATGATGAAACCAATCAATTTCTTCTTTTGGTGCAATATGTTCCATCAACGCCGTAAAATTTCTTATTTTAGGAAATTCAATATCAATTCCCACCGCACTTTTTTCTTCATTTCTAATATCTAATATTACCGCCACCCAATCACCAGAATGGCTAATATTAAAATCTATTCGCTCATCAAGAAAATAAGGTCTGCCACTTTCGGTACGATGAATTTGAGATAAAAGTGCGGTGGATTTTCCTGAGATTTTTAGAAGTTGGAAAAGTAATAAGTGAGCAAGCCGACGGCACTGATGACGCTGAAAAACACGCGAGCTATTCGTTTCAATTTGATATAGATTTTCTGGAATCAGTTCATCGGGTAAGGATTCCAAAGAAAAAGGTTGATTTATATTGCCGTAGGCGATGTAGGTTGTCATAAAATAAAAGCACCATTCAAAGGTGCTTTTATATTAAAAGGATTTAGTTTATGTGTAAATTAGCGAATCACTAATTCCGCCACAGAAACACCGACCAAGCAAGCAACAACAACCCCAATTAAACCTGGCACCATGAAACTGTGGTTAAAATAATATTTACCAATTTTCGTTGTACCCGTTACGTCAAAGTTTACAGTAGCAATATCTGACGGATAATTTGGGATGAAGAAATAGGCATAAGTTGCGGGCATTAAACCAACCAAGATTGGTGCTGGAATACCTAAACCAATACCAACAGGTAATAACATAACTGCGGTTGCTGCTTGACTGTTAATTACGACAGAAACTGCAAATAATGCCAATGCGAATGTCCAAGGATATGTTTGAACCATATCAGTAATCGCAGCTTTAAATTCTGGCATTGCATATTGGAAGTAAGTATCGCTCATCCAAGCAATACCATAAATCGCAATCGCTGCCACCATACCAGACTTAAATACTACGCCATTTGGCACGATTTGAGGATTCGTTTTCGTTGCGAGTAAAATCACACCACCAAAGCAAAGCATCATCATTTGGATGATTAGCGACATGGAAATTGCTTTTCCGCTACCGATAGTACGAATTTCAGGAATCATCGCAATCGCAACAATCACCACCAATGCTAATAAGAACAAATAAACTGATTTTTTAGCACCTTGTGGAAGGGCTTCATTCAATGTTGTGCTTGTGGTATTTAAAATACGTTCACGCCATACGGGATCTTGTAAGCGACGTTGATATTCAGGATCTTGTTCTAACTCTTTACCACGACGCATACTATATAAAGAAAGCGCTATCGTACCCGCTAAGGTTGCAGGAACTGTTACACAAATAATATCTAACAAACTAATATGCTCAAAACCAGGCATTGCAGTAATTTTACCTAGATAGAAGACAACAGCTGCAGAAAGTGGGCTAGATGTGATCGCTAATTGAGATGCCACCGAAGACGCTGCCATTGGACGCTCTGGACGGATTTTGTTTTTCAATGCAACATCACCGATGATTGGCATAATTGTGTAAACAGAGTGACCTGTACCTAGCATAAACGTTAATAAATACACGACTAATGGGCCGAGTAAAGTTACACGTTTTGGATTTTTACGGAGAATGCGTTCGGCAATTTGTAACATAAATTTCAAACCGCCTGCCGCTTCAAGTACGGATGCACAAGTCACCACCGCAAGAATGATGAGCATTACATCAATCGGCGCTTTCCCCACTGGCATACGGAATACAAAAACTTCGATAGCAAGACCAATACCAGAAACAACGCCTAATCCGATACCACCGTAACGGCTTCCCATATAAAGCATTAATAATAAGAATAAAAATTCTAAATAAAGCATAAGTACCTCAAAAATAAAAAAACTGTGAAAATAATACCCTTTTTGAGGCATAAAACTAAATATTTTTTAAATTTTAGAGCAAGAATTTTATTAAAAGGTAATTCAGATCAATTTTACAATGCAGGAATAAGGGAAAAGTGCGGTGATTTTAGAAAGAAATTTTTGAAAAAAAATTAGGCGACTTAAAAAGTCGCCCAACTTGAAATTATTGATTGTTTTGCACGTAGTCAATCGCAGATTGAACAGTTGTGATTTTTTCAGCTTCTTCATCTGGAATTTCGATATCGAATTCTTCTTCTAAAGCCATTACTAATTCAACTGTGTCTAAAGAGTCCGCACCTAAATCTTCAACGAAAGAAGCTTCAGATTTAACATCTTCTTCTTTAACACCTAATTGTTCAACGATGATTTTTTTCACGCGTTCTTCAATACTCATTTGTTTTTCCTATTTTGTTGGTTTTAACTCATAAAAGAGCAGTTAGTGTATGTATTTTTTATCAACTTGCAACTATTTTATAGGCTGGTCGCACCACGAAATAGACAATAAAAAAACATACACCGAGAAAAAAGCTGCATAGCACGTCTGATTCTATCACTATCTATCACACTTTACCACATTCTATAGTCTGAATTTTACTGCCTGTTCTAGATAACGCCCAAAAACAGGAAACGTGATTATCAATGAATATTTTCTGCTCAATACCTAATAATATTTTGTGACTCACTTCAAACTTTCAGTAAAAAGTAATCCCATTCTATTTTTTTTATCATCTTTTAAGCGTATTATCTCCAGCGAAGTATTGGAGAAAAAGATGTCTGACATTCAACAATTTAGTCAAGAAGATATGGAAATTGTGGCGGAAAAAACGCTATATAAAGGCTTTTTCACGCTAAAACAAATTCAATTTAAACATAAGCTATTTGCTGGTGGTGAAAGCGGGATTGTCACGCGAGAGTTACTCGTTAAAGGTGCAGCTTCTGCAGTTATTGCCTATGATCCTAAAGCTGATTCTGTCGTTTTAGTTGAACAAGTACGTATTGGTGCAGCTTATCACCCTGAACCCATGCGTTCACCTTGGTTGCTCGAATTAATTGCGGGCATGGTGGAGAAAGATGAAAAACCAGAGGAAGTCGCTTTACGTGAAAGCAAAGAAGAAGCAGGAATAACCGTAAAAAATTTAACTCATTGCTTGAGTGTTTGGGATAGCCCTGGTGGCACGGTAGAAAGGCTTCATTTATTTGTTGGAAAGGTAGATAGTACACAGGCAAAAGGCATTCACGGCTTGGCTGATGAGAATGAAGACATTCGCGTACATGTTGTAAAGCGCGAGCAAGCGTATCAATGGATGTGCGAGGGGAAAATTGATAACGGCATTGCGGTCATTGGATTGCAGTGGCTTCAATTAAATTATGCTCAATTACAAAAACGTTGGTTACGTAATTAGGTGGCATCGATGAAAAATACCTTTGTCTATCAAACAGAGAAATCTATCATAAAATTATTACAAATTACTGATCCGCATTTATTCAAAGAAAAAGAAACTGCCCTTTTGGGTGTAAATACACAAGCAAGCTTCACTCAAGTATTAAAAGAAATCCAACAAGAAAATAATACATTTGATATTATCCTTGCTACAGGTGATCTAGTTCAAGATGGGAGTGATGAGGGATACCACCGTTTTGTAGAAATGGTGACGCCTCTAAATAAACCTATTTTTTGGATACCAGGTAACCATGATTTTCAACCTAAAATGGTAGAACACCTAAACAAAACACCAATAGAAAGTGCAAAGCATCTTTTATTGGGTAAATATTGGCAAGCATTATTATTAGATAGTCAAGTTTATGGTGTTCCTCATGGTCAACTCAGCCAACACCAGTTAAATTTATTAGAAGAAAAACTTGCACAACATCCTAATCGCTATACGTTGGTAGTTCTACATCACCACTTATTGCCAACAAATTCTGCTTGGCTTGATCAACATAACTTGCGCAATTCACATGAACTGGCAGAAGTACTTGGGAAATTTAGCAATGTAAAAGGTATTTTATATGGGCATATTCATCAAGAAGTTAATGCTCTTTGGAATGGCTACCAAGTAATGGCAACACCCGCCACAAGTATCCAGTTTAAACCGGATAGCCATCATTTTACACTGGATAATCTACAACCGGGTTGGCGTGAAATTGAGCTACATGAAAATGGTTCAATTTACACTCAAGTAAAGCGTATCCAAGAAGCTCAATTTTTACCTAATATGCAAGAAGAAGGCTATTAATACATAAAACGACAGAATAAACTCTGTCGTTTTTTAATTATTTATTTGCATAGCCTTACTCTGGTAAAGGAATATCATCCAAATAAGCCACACCATTTTGAAGCTTTAAACGATTTTCCACAAACCATTTCACCACGATCGGATAAATACGATATTCTTGTTCACGAGTACGAGCTTCAATAACTTCCACCGTATCATCATCAAAAATAGGCACCTTGGCTTGTAATATAATGGCACCATTATCAACTTCCTCATTGACAAAATGTACTGTCGTACCATGTTCTCTATCGCCAGCGTCTAAAGCTCTTTGATAAGTATTCAAGCCCGGATATTTAGGTAAAAGTGAAGGATGAATATTAATAATCTTTCCCTCAAAACGTTGTATAAACTCAGGTGTCAGGATTTTCATATAACCAGCCAGCACAATTAAATCAACATCAAATTTATCCAACTCATCAGCAATAGATTGATCCATTGCCAAATTGCTCTCAAAATTATTGCGTAAAAAAACACGTGAAAAAATACCCGCACTTTGAGCCCGAATTAAACCAAAAGCATTTGCTTTATTGCTTATAACACAAACAATTTCCGCGGGTATTTGCTGTGTTTGGCAAGCATCAATTATCGCTTGTAAATTATTACCTTGACCAGAAATTAGAATGGCGATTTTTTTCATAATATTATCGATAAAATAGTACTCAATAAGTTTCACTTTTAATATCTAAAACATAGGGGCAGATATAAAATCTGCCCCTAAACCCGAATAATAATATGCTATAAGATCACAACCTTTTCATCATTTTCTTTAACATCTTCTATGTGGCCAATTAACCATGCATTCTCACCGGCTTGTTTTAATATCGCCAATGCTGTATCAATTTGATCTTGAGGTAAAGCTATTACCATTCCAACACCACAATTAAAAGTGCGGTACATTTCATAGGTATCAATATTACCCTTTTCTTGTAACCATTTAAAGATTACAGGCCATTGCCAACTTTTTTCGCAGATGACCGCTTTAGCATTTTTGGGCAAAACACGAGGAATATTTTCCCAAAAACCTCCGCCAGTTAAATGCGCAATAGCATGAACATTGACTTGTTTAACTAAAGCTAATACTGATTTCACATAGATTTTTGTTGGAGCAAGTAAATGTTCACTCAATGGCTTTCCTTCAAGCAGCGCTGTCGCTGGATTAACATCTGCAACCTCAATAACTTTACGTACCAAAGAATACCCATTAGAATGTGGTCCACTAGAGCCTAATGCAATTAAAGCATCTCCATGACGTACCTGACTACCATCAATTATTTCAGATCTTTCCACTACACCTACGCAGAAGCCAGCCAAATCATAATCACCCTCGTGATACATGCCAGGCATCTCAGCAGTTTCCCCTCCCACTAAAGCACAACCAGCCTCTACACAACCATCTGCAATACCTTTCACAACATCAGTAGCTATATTTACTTCAAGTTTACCCGTGGCATAATAATCTAAGAAAAACAGCGGTTCGGCACCTTGCACAACTAAATCATTCACACACATAGCAACTAAATCTACACCAATAGTATCGTGTTTTTTTAAATCAATTGCTAAACGTAACTTCGTACCAACTCCATCTGTGCCAGAAACTAAAATAGGTTCTTTATATTTACTTGGAATTGAACATAAGGCACCGAACCCACCTAATCCACCAATGACTTCTGGCCGTGTTGTGCGTTTTACTTCCGGTTTAATTCGGTCAACCAAGGCATTGCCAGCATTAATATCTACACCGGCATCTTTATAGCTTAATGATGGTTTACTCACTATTTTTTTCCTATTGAGATATTGGAGAAATAAAATCGAAATTGATTTTAACAGGTTAAGCAAACGTTTGCGATAAAATTTTTATGCTTAAATAATAAAAAATCTGCACCTCAAAAGTTTCCTAAGTTAAGGCTCTTGAGGTGCAGATAGTTATGAGTATTGAATAATTAAAAATTAATCTAGAATGTATAATTTACATTAAAGCGAATATCACGACCAGGTTCAGGCAATGTTGACACACCTGCACGTTGGCTGTGGCTTCGATAATATTTGTTATTTATTTTGTGTATTAAATCCAAAATCTCTTTGCGTTTTTGTGATCTAAGTTGGCTACACGTAAAAAAGCCCTGTATAAACAGGGCTTGAATCATCTATTCTTACTTAGAAAGTATATTTTACCGTTGCGTAATATGCACGCCCCGGCTCATTGTAAGTGCTTGCTCCATTATTTTTGCGATAAACATGTTTATCAAATAAGTTGCTCACGCCAATACGTACACTAATCGTATCTTTCCAGTTATAGCCTGCACTTAATCCCCAAACGGCATAACTACCGATTTCAGTTGAGTTAGCTAATGCTACCGCATTTTCCATTCTAATCTCTTTTACTTTACGACCTACTTGTTTACCATATTGTGTATAAGTCAGCATTGCATCAAAACCATCTGTAATCTGATAGCTCAAGCTAGAATTTAACGTATATTTCGGCACAATAGAAAGCGGATTGCCAGTATCTTTATTTTTGGTTTTGTGCATATAAGTGAAGTTATTAACCCAAGATAATTTATTCTCGATTAATGGTAAGGTTAAATTTCCCTCTAGACCTTCAACAAGTGCACGATTCGCATTACTCCATTGGTATACTTCATTTTTATTAGAAGTCACACCAATGAGCTTATCTGATGGAACAATTTTGTTACGATAATCATTACGGAAGTATGTAAGAGATGCGAGATAACCGTCTTTATTGTATTCCACACCAATCTCTTTATTCCAACTGGTTTCTGGTTTTAAATCTTCATTACCTTGGAAATAACATGCATAATCACCTGCGGTTGGGCAACCTTGTCCACGTGTATAAAGTAAATAATTTGGATTAGTTTGATAAAGATTTGGTGCTTTATAAGCTCTAGCAATTCCCCCCTTTACATTCACATTATCCGTGACAGCATACAGGAAATTAAGCCCACCGCTCACATTCGCCCCCGAATAACTATTATGATCATAACGAGCCGAAGGTGTTAAAATAAGCTTATTAGTCGCAGAAATATTATCTTCTAGGAAAATAGCCCATTCGCTCTGGCTAGAATAACCACCTCGATTTGTTGTAATACCAGGGAATGTTTCTGTTGAATCAGAAATAATTTTCCTTTCTCTTTTACCTCCATTTTTTGGCACAAAAATCACTTTTTCTCCAAGATTTTGTGTCATTGATTGCTTATCATCTAAGCTACTATGTGTACCTTCAAATCCCAAGGTCACCATGTGTTCTACACCGAATGTAAATGGGATATAGAATTCTGAGCTTAAACGCGTATTTTTTAAAATTGAGTTAGTAAAACCTGTAGTGCTGGTATAACTTCCCTCTGGACCACCGGCTAATCCTTCAGGTAATCGGCTATTTTTAGTTTTATCAAACGCGATATAAGTTTTGTTATCAAAATGATCAAACTTACCTTCATAAGTTAACGCATAATTTTGTCGGTATAAACGAGCAGTTTCCGCCTTTGAGCTAGCAAGTTGTCTGGTATAAGGTGCTTTAATACTATTGTAAAGATCAGTCGCACTATTTTGTGTATCACCGTTATAAATATTACCTTGACGGCTAAAACCGGAATCCAAGGTTAATTTATTTTTTTCATTGATATTCCACACCAAACGGCCATTAATATCTTTATTACGTACACCTTCACGACCAGCAATCGCAGGATTTCCATTAATACCGACTTCATCCGCTAGAGTTTTGTTCCAGTTACCATATAAACGGAATTGCAATACATCTTTAATTAACGCACCACTTAGATTAAAACCAACACGATTCGTTGCGCCTTCGTCGCTATCTTCCGGCTGGTTAGTGTAATAGCTTAAGCTACCGTGTAAATCATTGGTAACAGGTTTAGTGATGATATTAACCACCCCACCCATTGCACCTGAACCATAGCGTGCTGCTGAAGGACCACGTAATACTTCAATTTTTTCAATCGCTTCAACTGGCACCCAGTTGCTGTCGCCACGAGAATTACGCTCACCACGCACACCATAACGCTCTGCATTACGAGAGGTAACAGGTTTTCCGTCCACTAGAATTAATGTATTTTCAGGCCCCATACCACGAATATCAATTTGACGTTTATTACCACGTTGTCCTGTGGATGAGTTACCCGTTAAATTCACGCCAGGCATGGTACGTAATACTTCAGAAATATCATTTGTCGCTGGGCGTTTCTCTAAATCTTTTGCAGTAACAAGAGAAGAACCAAGTGATTGTTTTACCTGATTCTCAGCAGTAATTTTAATTTCATCTAAAGATTCGGTCTGATTTGCATAGCTAACAGTTGCAATAAAAACAGATAAAGGCAGTAATGCAAATTTAGTTTTTTTCATATTATTTCCTTAAGCATATAATTGATAAAAATTATCGTTTTTTTTTGTATTTTATGTCAAGTAATAAATTTCATAGAAAAAATGAAAATTTTTGTCATGCTATTTCGCTGATACTATCTTGCAATCCAAATAAATCTGCGTATTATCTACCGCCTCATCTGAACATCTCGGGTTCCCTCACCCCGATTCTTAGTTTAAAAAGGTACAAAATGAAATTAAATACACCAATCTTTAATGCACAACAAAAATATCGAGCCGTTATTTGGCTGAGTTTTTTTCATATTCTGATCATTGCAGCCAGCAATTATTTTGTGCAGATTCCTTTCGAAATAACGTTAAAATTAACCGCACTTGGTGCAGACAATGATTTTTCTTTTCATAGCACCTGGGGAACCCTCACTTTTCCTTTTATATTTTTAGCAACAGATCTCACAGTGCGCGTATTTGGTGCAAAAGATGCGCGGAAAATTATTTTCGTTGTTATGTTTCCGGCATTAATTGTCAGTTATGTTGTCTCTGTTTTATTTTCCGAAAGCCAATTCCAAGGCTTTAACGCATTAACCCAATTTAATATATTTGTATTTCGCATCGCAATTGCCAGCTTCTCCGCTTATGTTGTTGGACAATTATTAGATGTCATCGTATTCAACCGTTTACGCCAATTAAAAACATGGTGGATAGCACCAACTAGCTCAATGACATTTGGCTCCATGGCTGATACATTTGTCTTCTTCAGCGTTGCGTTCTATGAAAGTGCCGATCCATTTATGGCTGAACACTGGGCTCAACTTGGTTTTGTCGATTATTTATTTAAGCTATTTGTCGGTATTATGCTATTTGTGCCAGCTTATGGCATTGTGCTAAATATGATTTTGCTAAAGCTGCAAAAACTTACCGCTACGCACCTTTAATATAGCAATATGCACATGATTTTTTATAACAACAAAAAGGAACAATAATGACACAACATTCTCTTTCTCTTCGAGAAAAAATTGAACAAAGTCCTATGAGCGGTTATCAATGGTTAATTGTCGTGATGGCTGCCATTATGAACTTATTAGATGGCTTTGATGTCCTCGCACTTGCCTTTACTGCAACGGCCATTCGTAGCGAATTTAGTCTATCTGGCATAGAGTTAGGTTATTTATTAAGTGCGGGTTTATTTGGCATGACGGCGGGATCACTTTTCCTTGCTCCACTAGCAGATAAAATCGGTCGCCGCCCATTACTTTTAATTGCGGTATTTTTATCAGCTGTTGGTATGTTAGGTTCAGCATTTATTGCCCAATATGAAATGCTCGGTTTCTGGCGAGTCATTACAGGCCTTGGTGTAGGTGGAATTTTAGTTGGAACCAATGTGATTACCAGTGAATATTCATCAAAAAAATGGCGTAGTTTTGCCATTAGTGTATACGCTGCGGGTTTTGGTATTGGTGCCGTATTGGGTGGAATGTTTTCCGTTATGCTACAAAGTGAGTATGGCTGGCGCTCCGTCTTTTTAGCAGGAGCAATTTTAACCGCCTTATGCTTTCTTATTTTGCTTATTTGGTTACCTGAATCAATTGATTTCTTAACGAACAAGCAGCCTAGAAATGCAGAAATACGCTTAAATATGATAGCCAAAAAAATTGGTTTAGGTGAAGGATGGGTATTACCATCTAAAATAGAAAAAATAAAAACTAAATTACCTATTACTCAGTTATTCAGCGAAAAATACTTGCGTTCAACCTTATTAATTTGGACCTCGTTCTTTGCCATTATGTTCAGCTTCTATTTTGTGAGCTCATGGACACCCGCCCTACTAAAAGAGGCTGGAATGACCACCGAACAAAGTGTTAGTGTAGGCATGATGATCTCACTAGGTGGAACCTGTGGCGCATTAATTTATGGCTTACTTGCAAGTCGTTGGACTGCCCGTTCTGTATTAATTTTATTTACCCTATTATCTTCTGCATCCGTGATGTTATTTATTGGTTCAGCCTCCATTTTATGGTTAGCAATGGTATTCGGTATTCTTGTTGGCGCATTAATGAATGGATGTATTAGCGGATTATATACATTAAATCCACTCACCTATGATGCTGATATTCGTGGTACTGGTGTAGGTTGGTCTATCGGTGTTGGGCGTATTGGCGCAATTTTAGCCCCTACTGTTGCAGGTAAACTTTTAGATAGTGGTTGGGAAAAACAAAATTTATATATTGGTGTTGGATTTGTTCTCTTAATTTCCACTATTGCCCTCTTCTTTTTAAAACGTCGTCATTAATCGAATTTCCCGCTCACTTGAGCGGGTTTTCTTTGATATAACAGTCTTTACCAATACAGACTATCCTTTCAAAACATTCTCTTTTTCGCTACAATACGCCACTATTTTTTACATCATCAAATAAAAATGTCAGAAATAAAACTCATTGTTGGTTTAGGAAATCCTGGCGATAAATATACCGATACACGCCACAATGCAGGCGAATGGCTTATTGAGCGCTTGGCACGTCGTTTTAACGTTTCGCTAAATCCAGAAAGTAAATTCTTCGGAAAAACTGCCCGCACTTTAGTGAATGGAAAAGAAGTTCGCCTTTTAGTGCCGACAACTTTTATGAATTTAAGCGGTAAAGCGGTTGGGGCATTGGCAAGTTTTTATCGTATTAAACCTGAAGAAATTTTAGTTATTCATGATGAATTAGATTTACCGCCAGGCACAGCAAAACTCAAACAAGGTGGCGGGCACGGTGGACACAACGGCTTAAAAGATATTGTGGCTCAACTAGGCAATAACAATAATTTCTACCGTTTACGTATTGGCATTGGGCATCCTGGCCATCGTGATTTAGTGGCAGGTTACGTCTTAAATAAACCCTCACCGGCAGATCGCGATGCACTTGAAAAAGTGCTAGATGAAGCGACTGATTGTATAGAAATGATTTTCAAAGATGGAATGGTCAAAGCGACCAACCGTTTAAACAGTTTTAAAATTTAAAAGTGCGGTTACTTTTACAACCGTTTTACTCAAAATAAGGAAAAATTATGGGATTCAAATGTGGTATTGTGGGATTGCCAAATGTCGGCAAATCTACTCTTTTTAACGCGCTCACTAAAGCTGGTATTGAAGCCGCAAACTATCCATTCTGTACTATCGAACCAAATACTGGTGTCGTGCCAATGCCAGATCCGCGTTTAGATGCATTGGCAGAAATCGTTAAGCCTGAACGCGTATTGCCTACCACGATGGAATTTGTGGACATCGCAGGCTTAGTTGCGGGAGCAAGTAAAGGTGAAGGCTTAGGTAACAAATTCCTCGCTAATATTCGTGAAACCGATGCGATCGGTCACGTCGTTCGTTGCTTTGAAAATGACGATATCGTGCACGTTGCGGGGAAAATTGACCCACAAGATGACATTGATACCATCAATACCGAATTAGCCTTAGCAGACTTAGACAGCTGTGAACGTGCGATCCAACGTTTACAAAAACGTGCAAAAGGTGGCGATAAAGAGGCTAAATTTGAACTTTCTGTTATGGAAAAAATCCTCCCTGTACTTGAAAATGCGGGAATGATTCGCTCTGTTGGATTAGACAAAGAAGAATTGCAAGCAATTAAGAGTTACAACTTCTTAACTTTAAAACCAACAATGTATATCGCAAACGTAAATGAAGATGGTTTTGAAAATAACCCATATTTAGATCGCGTTCGTGAAATTGCTGCAAAAGAAGGTGCAGTTGTTGTTCCTGTATGTGCGGCAATTGAATCTGAAATTGCGGAACTTGATGATGAAGAAAAAGTCGAATTTTTACAAGATTTAGGCATTGAAGAACCAGGATTGAACCGCGTAATTCGTGCGGGTTACGCACTTTTAAACCTCCAAACTTACTTTACCGCAGGTGTAAAAGAAGTGCGAGCTTGGACTGTTTCAGTTGGCGCAACCGCACCAAAAGCAGCAGCAGTAATTCACACCGACTTTGAGAAAGGCTTTATCCGAGCAGAAGTTATCGCTTATGAAGACTTTATCCAATTCAACGGCGAAAACGGTGCAAAAGAAGCGGGTAAATGGCGTTTAGAAGGCAAAGATTACATTGTACAAGATGGCGATGTGATGCATTTTCGTTTTAACGTGTAAGCCGTCAATATCACTCTATTAAAAATTTATATGGTCGATAAACAAAATTATCGACCATTTTATTTATTTAATTCTAATACCTTTTATTTAATACTAGCCTGTAAAGCTAGATAACCATCCCAAATTTATACCCACCTGAGCAATTATATTTAATAATCCAAACAAAATAATAAAGCCAATCATCATACTTCCCCCATAGACTTTATAATCTGCCATTGGAAATTTTTTACGACTTGCACGAACCAACAAGGCAGGCACAATAGCGGCCCAAATCGTTGCAGCAAGCCCAGCATAACCAATCGCAATCACAAATCCATAGGGAAACTGGAGGCTTAACAACAAAGGCGGAATAAATGTCACTATTGTTGTTTTTGTTCGTCCTAGAAAGCTATCATCAAACTTTAATAAATCAGCAATATAATCAAATAACCCTAATGTTACCCCTAAAAATGAACTTGCAATCGCCATGTAAGCAAAAAAATTCAGAATAATCGCGATATAATCAGTTTCAATATATTTATGTAACGCTTCCAGTAAAGCAGATACATCCCCCCCTTTTTCTATTACTGGTGCAAATTCTGTACGCGGTAAATTACCTTGAATCGCTAATTGCCATAAAATATAAATAACGAGCGCTAAACTGGTTCCAATAAAAATCGCTCTCATTACTCGCTGAGCATCTCGATTATAATATTTCACTAAGCTTGGTACATTGCCATGAAATCCAAAAGAGACTAAACACACAGGAAGTGCGGTCAATATATAAGGTAAATATTGCTGTTCACCAGAGCTTACGGTATTCAATAACACCTCTTTTTTTACCGAACTAAGCAATCCCGTCGTTGAAAGAAAAAAAGCAACAACCATTCCCGCAATTAAAACCGTCGTAAATCGATCCACAGCTTTTGTAGAAAACCAAACGAATACAGCTAAAACAACACAAAAAATTAAGGAACCTGAAGTACGCCCAATTTCTACCGCACTTTCTGGTGATCTCAAAAATTGATTTAATAAACTTTGTGTAATACCACCACCAGAGGTTATATAGGCATAAGTTAAAATATAAAGTACAAAAGCAACCGATAAGCCATTTATAAGATTCCATCCCTTGCCTAGCAAATCTTTCACAATCGTATCAAAGCTTGCGCCCATCGGATAATGCAAGTTAGCCTCTAGAATCATTAATCCTGACGTAGTCATACAAAACCAGGTATAAATCAAAGCTAAAATGGAACCAATAAACCATACACCAGCAGTTGAAGTTGGATTAGCTAACATACCTGCACCAATTGCTGTTCCGGCAATAATCATCGCTCCACCAAGCAAAGAAGGCTGTTTTTTTTGTATCATAATCTTTTCTCAAAATAAAAATTCGCACTATTATAGTAGTGCAATGATAAAACGCAATATTTTATCTCTCGTAAAATGGTTACAATATCCCTATAATCAATCTATATTGTTTACTAGATATTTTTATAAGATTGTTCAATATGCTTAAAGACTATAAAAAACCGTTTTTTATCCTTCTCAACTCTTTTGTTCTTGCTGCTTGCGTAAGTTCAGCTGAAGTTAACCAACAATCAGAACACAACTACAGACAAGAAATTAATAAAATGAAAGCAAGAGGTGAAATAGACTATAGCTCCACAACAGCAAAACGCATTCACTCAATCTTTGAAAAAATGGTGCCTTATGCTGATCGTGAAAATCACACTAATCTGCCTTTCAAATGGCAAATAAATGTTATTAAATCGGATCAACTCAATGCATGGGCAATGCCTGGTGGAAAAATGGCATTCTATACAGGATTAGTGGATCGTTTAAAACTTACTAATGATGAAATCGCGACTGTTATGGGACATGAAATGGCACATGCATTAAAAGAACATGGTAAATCTCAAACAAATTTTGGAATAGTCACCAATATTGCTGCACAGCTTACTCATGTAGCTCTTTCAACAACCATTGGAGAAGAGGCTAGCGGATTGGCTGTCGGATTAGTAAAAGATTACGCTTTAGATAAACCTTATTCACGTAGTGCAGAAACAGAAGCAGATGAAGTTGGATTAATGTTAATGGCTAAATCAGGTTTTAATCCTCAGGCTGCGCCAGGGCTATGGGATAAAATGAAAACGGCATCTGACCATACAGGTGGTGTATTGGCAGCACTGTCATCAACGCATCCTACTGATGAGTCTCGACAAGAAAATTTGAGACGTTTATTGCCGAAAGCGATTGAACTTTATAAAAGTTCTAAGTAGATAGAATAGACTAATCAAATTCTATTACTAATCCTGAAATATAAAAAACAGGCACAATATGTGCCTGCTCAAGATTAAATAAAAGATTATTCTAAACGTTTTGCGACTTCTAACCAATCAGCTTTAAACTCACGTTGCATATTGTTAATAGCATCAATGATATCATGATGAACAAGTCGTTCATTTTGAATTCCCACGCAATAACCACCTTTGCCTTGAAGTAACAAATCAACGGCATATGCGCCCATACGAGACGCAAGTATTCTATCAAATGCACAAGGTGAGCCACCACGCTGAATGTGACCTAATACGGTTGCACGAGTTTCATGCCCTACACGCGCTTCAATTTCTTTCGCAAGAGAATGCACATCAGTTAATAATTCTGTAATCGCAATAATTGCGTGACGTTTACCACGGATAATACTACGTTCTATTTGTTGAATAAGTTCTTCTCGATTAAATTCAACTTCTGACGCCACAATATATTCACATCCCCCCGCAATCCCCGCAGAAATCGTTAAGTCACTACAATGACGTCCCATAATTTCTACAATTGAAATACGTTGATGAGAACTTGATGTATCACGTAAGCGGTCGATAGCATCAACAGCTGTTTGCAAAGCAGTTTGATAACCAATTGTATAATCAGTACCCGCTACATCATTATCAATCGTACCAGGCAAACCAACACAAGGAAAACCATGCTCTTCCGTTAATAATTTTGCCCCCATATAAGATCCATCACCACCAATAACAACTAATGCATCAATATCATGAGAACGCAAAATTTCCGCACATTTTGCTCTTACAGTAGAATCTTTAAATTCAGGAAAACGGGCGGAACCTAAAAACGTACCGCCTCGATTAATAATATCAGAAACACTATAACGGTTTAGTTGTTTAATTTTATTATTAAATAAACCTTGATAACCATCATATATTCCAAACACTTCCAAGCCTTCGGCAAGTGCTGAACGAACAACCCCTCTGATTGCTGCATTCATACCTGGCGCATCGCCTCCACTTGTTAATACTGCAATTTTTTTAATCATAATTTCCTACTTCTAATCTCAATTGAAAATACTGTTAAGATTACACCATTTGAGGTATCTGCTCTAGTGAAATCTTACGAGATTTTGATTCTGTGTAACACTTATATTAATGCTTACAATCCCATAACCATTCTAGATCTTGCAAATGCTTAATCTCTTTTTCGACAATATATTTTTGGATATATTTACGTACTTTTTCATCAGAAAAACGAGCTGAAAGATAAGGTTGTTGTACTTTTTGAGCATATTGAAACTGCACAAAACCACACTGAGGCAAATCACGGCCCCTCATCATATTTACCTGCCAAGAGGGATTTTCTTTTGTTGGTGAATATACCACATACCCCTCTAGTTCAGTCGCATTAGGAGATTTGTCAGGAACAATATCAAAATGAAAATGCTTTACCCCCGTATTGCGATAAATACGCTCACGTAACGCAATACGCGATGTTATTGAACGCGGAGGATGATTACGATCAAAAAGCACCTCTATTTGTGACTGCCAATTTTCTAAGGTATCTGGCTTCGCAACATAAACATATCGAGCTATCGTATCTAAATCTTGACTACCCGCAAGTACATAATTTTTTCCATTATGCTCAATTTGGGTAGGAATATTAAGTTGTGTTAATTTAGTTGCACAGCCTGAAAGTAAAAGTGCGGTCAATATGATAAAAATTTTATTCATTGATATCTCGCTTAAATACAAATTCGGTTTCAGTTGATGATGTTGAATCAAACCAATAACCACCTAAATCAAATTCTTTTAATTGTTCAATTTCGGTTAAACGATTTTGAATAAGATAACGGCACATTAAGCCTCGAGCTTTTTTAGCATAAAAGCTAATTACTTTGTATTTGCCATTTTTATTGTCTAAGAAAACAGGTTTGACTATCTTGGCCTTAAGCTGGTTTTCTTTAACCGATTTATAATATTCATCCGAGGCTAAATTTATCAGAATATTATCACCTTGTTCATCAATAGCTTGTTGAACCGCTTGGGTAATCACATTTCCCCAAAAGGCGTACAGATCTTTTCCTTTTGGATTGACTAATTTTGTGCCCATTTCTAATCGGTAAGGTTGCATTAAATCAAGCGGTTTTAAAAGTCCATAAAGGCCAGAAAGCATACGTAAATGGGATTGTGCAAAGGCAACATCATCCTCAGAAAGTGAATCAGCATCTAAACCAGTATAAACATCTCCTTTAAATGCAAATAATGCAGCACGGGAATTGTTTTCATTGTGAATTTTTGTCCATTCAGCAAAACGTGCAACATTTAGACCGGCTAACTTATCGCTGATAGACATAAGTGATGAAAGATCTTGCGGGGAAAGTTTACGACAAACTTCAATAAGCTGTTCGCTGTAATCAGTAAAGTGCGGTTGAGAAACAGGAAAATTTTTTACCGCACTTTCAAAATCAAGAGTTTTAGCGGGAGAAATAATAGCTAGCATAGTCATCCTTTTATCAGAGATAATCCTTGGTATTTTAGCATAAGTTAATAGTCTGAGGCAGACAATGATTTGGTCTTTTTTGAAACTATCACAAACACCAAGGTTCATTTTATAACCAACTCTACAACATAAAAAAATAAATGCTAGTCAAGCTAATAAAATTGGGCTAGTATAATCTCATAAGAATTACCTGGAGTGTTCGTCAGTGGGCTATGTCCCTGAGCCGATACTTTAAATCTTATAAATTGGTTTCCTATCGTTGGTGTGTAGGCTTAACCTTTGACTCGTTCATTGGGCTAAGAAACCTGAAAACGGTATCAACTGATTTCCTTGAACCGTCGGGTTCAAGGACTACTGCCCGCAGCGGCACTCTGGGTCCTATCTTCTTCTTTCATTTCTATGAATATTCAAAAACGCCAGCAAATCCGCTCTGAAATTCGAAAAATACGAGCAAATTTAACCGCACTTCAACAGCGACAAGCTGAACAATCAGTGACTCAACAGGCGTTAAATCTTATCGAGCAACGACAAGCCAAAAATATTGCATTATATTTTTCTTTTGATGGTGAAATTTCGACAAAAGCGTTAATCCAATCCCTTTGGATGCAAAACAAAAATGTGTATTTGCCTGTTTTACATCCTTTTACTCAACATCATTTATTGTTTTTACGCTATTTACCTGATACGCCAATGAAACAAAATCAGTTTGGTATTTGGGAGCCTAAGCTGAATGTTCAAAATGTTTTGCCATTAAATGAACTGGATATTTTATTCACGCCATTAGTGGCTTTTGATAAACAGGGAAATCGCCTTGGCATGGGCGGTGGGTTTTATGATCGCACGTTGCAGAATTGGCAAAATAAGTCTTTTATTCCTGTTGGTTTGGCACATCAATGTCAGCAAGTAGAAAATCTTCCCACTGAGCATTGGGATGTCCCACTATTCGATATTTTTGTAGGTTAAAACCTATCATCAAATTTTTATCGATAGATAAAATCAAAAATATTTCATTTTTTCTCTTGAAATCCTTTCAAACGATCTTACTTAATTTGGGCAAACGGCGAAAGCCAAAACCAAATTGAGGAAAGTGTATGAACATTGAAAAATTTACAACAAAGTTCCAAGAAGCGTTAAGTGAAGCGCAATCACTTGCTATCGGAAAAGATAATCAATTTATTGAACCCGTGCATTTATTGACCGCACTATTAAATCAACAGGGAGGCTCCGTTGCTCCAATTTTAACTGCAAGTGGCGCAAATGTGGCTTTATTGCGTAATGAGTTAAAGACTGAGTTAAATAAATTGCCGCAAGTGATTGGCAATGGCGGTGATGTACAACTTTCACGCCAGCTCATTAATTTACTTAATTTATGTGATAAATTTGCACAGCAAAACCAAGATAAATTTATTTCGAGCGAATTGTTTTTGCTTGCTGCCTTAGAGGAGCGAGGAGCACTCAGCGATATTTTGAAAAAGTGCGGTGCGAAAAAAGAACAAATTTCGCAAGCCATTCAGCAAATTAGAGGGGGACAAAACGTGAACGATCAAAATGCAGAAGAAAGCAGACAAGCATTAGAAAAATATACGATTGATTTAACCGCTCGTGCAGAAAGTGGCAAACTTGATCCTGTAATTGGGCGTGATGAAGAAATCCGTCGAGCGATTCAGGTATTACAACGTCGTACCAAAAATAACCCTGTGTTAATTGGTGAACCAGGTGTGGGAAAAACGGCGATTGTAGAAGGCTTGGCACAACGTATTGTAAATGGTGAAGTACCTGAAGGTTTGAAAAATAAACGCGTCCTTTCATTAGATATGGGCGCATTGATTGCTGGTGCGAAATATCGTGGTGAATTTGAAGAACGTTTAAAAGCGGTGCTCAATGAACTTTCGAAAGAAGAAGGTCGCGTTATCCTCTTTATCGATGAAATTCATACTATGGTCGGCGCGGGTAAAACCGATGGTGCGATGGATGCGGGTAACTTGTTAAAACCAAGTTTAGCACGCGGTGAATTACATTGCGTGGGGGCAACCACTTTAGATGAATATCGTCAATATATCGAAAAGGATGCCGCACTTGAACGTCGTTTCCAGAAAGTCTTTGTGGATGAACCAAGTGTAGAAGATACGATTGCGATCTTACGTGGTTTGAAAGAACGCTATGAAATACATCACCATGTAGATATTACTGACCCAGCGATTGTCGCAGCAGCAACGCTTTCACATCGTTATATTTCCGATCGTCAATTGCCGGATAAAGCCATTGACTTAATCGATGAAGCAGCGTCTAGCATCCGTATGGAAATAGATTCTAAACCTGAACCGCTTGATCGTCTTGAACGTCGTATTATCCAATTAAAATTGGAACAACAGGCATTACAAAAAGAAGAAGACGAAGCAAGTCGCAAACGTTTAGAAATGTTAGAGAAAGAATTGGCTGACAAAGAACGTGAATATGCCGAACTTGAAGAAGTGTGGAAATCTGAAAAAGCAACGCTTTCTGGCTCTCAACATATTAAACAAGAGTTAGATACTGCAAAAACCGAACTAGAACAAGCTCGTCGCGCAGGTGATTTAGCTAAAATGTCTGAGTTGCAATATGGCCGCATCCCTGCTCTTGAAAAGCAACTCGAGCAAGCTGAAACCAGCGAAGGAAAAGAAATGACACTTTTACGCTATCGCGTCACAGACGAAGAAATCGCAGAAGTGCTTTCTAAAGCTACAGGCATTCCAGTATCAAAAATGATGGAAGGCGAGAAAGAAAAACTCTTGCGCATGGAAGATGAACTACATAAACGAGTGATTGGCCAAGAAGAAGCAGTTGATGCCGTCGCAAACGCGATTCGTCGTAGTCGTGCTGGTCTTTCCGATCCTAACCGCCCAATTGGTTCTTTCTTGTTCCTCGGTCCGACAGGTGTAGGTAAAACAGAGCTTTGCAAAACTTTGGCTAAATTCTTGTTTGATAGTGAAGATGCCATGGTGCGCATTGATATGTCTGAGTTTATGGAAAAACACAGTGTCTCTCGCTTAGTCGGGGCACCTCCAGGTTATGTTGGTTATGAAGAAGGCGGTTATTTAACTGAAGCTGTTCGTCGTCGTCCGTATTCAGTGATCTTATTAGATGAAGTTGAAAAAGCTCATGCGGATGTATTCAATATCTTGTTACAAGTATTGGATGATGGTCGTTTGACTGATGGTCAAGGTCGTACCGTGGACTTCCGTAATACGGTGGTGATAATGACCTCTAACTTGGGTTCTGATTTAATCCAAGGTAACAAAGAGGAAAGCTATAGCGAAATGAAGTCCTTAGTGATGTCGGTTGTTAGCCAACATTTCCGTCCGGAATTTATCAACCGTATTGATGAGACAGTGGTATTCCATCCGCTTGGTAAAGAGAATATTCGTGCGATTGCAAATATTCAATTAGAGCGCTTAGCAAAACGTATGGAAACTCGCGGCTATGAATTGGTGTTTACTGACGCTTTATTAGATTTCATTGGTGAAGTGGGTTACGACCCAATTTATGGTGCACGTCCATTGAAACGTGCAATTCAACAAGAAATTGAAAATGGTTTAGCTCAGGAAATATTATCAGGTCACTTATTGCCAGGACAAGTCATTGTTGATTATATAGATAACAAAGTCCAAACAAGACAATAACCAATTAAAAGAAGCCATTTAGTTAATACTAAATGGCTTTATCATAAGTACAACCAAATTTCGATTTATTTTAATATAAACATCGGCGTATCACTGATTGGATCACGGTGAATAATGACGTCCAAATCAAACACTTCTTTTAACAAATCCTCTGTCATCACTTCATCCGGGGCTCCCTGTGCCATTACAGCACCTCTTTTCATCACAATTAAATAATCGCAATAACGACAAGCTTGATTAAGATCATGCAATACAGTAATCACTGTTTTTCCATTCTGCTGCATTTGTCGCATCATGCCCATGAGTTCAGCTTGGCGGTTTAAATCCAGATAAGTGGTAGGCTCATCGAGTAGCACTAATTCAGCATCTTGCGCAAGAGTCATGGCTAAGAAGACGCGTTGTTGCTGACCACCAGATAAATCAGAAACCAACTGTTCGGCAAGTTCGGCAGTTTGTGTTTGATCCATCGCCCAAGTGACCAATTCTTCATCTTTTTGGCTGAGTTTGCCCCAGAGATTTAAGTAAGGCGAACGCCCGTAGGCGATCAATTCTCGCACTTTAATCCCTTCTGGTACCAGGTGTTGCTGCGGGAGAAAAGCCAATTCTTGGGCATATTCTTTAGGGCTTTTTTGCCAAATATCCTGACCTTTATGGGTGATTGAACCTTGCTTCGGTTTGAGCAAACGAGCCACCGCTTTTAATGTGGTGGACTTACAGCAACCATTTGGGCCGATTAATGCAATCACTTTATTTTTCGGGAATTTTAGCGACAGATTTTTAACCACGAGTTTATCTTGATAACCCAAAGATAAATTATTGATTTCAATGCTCATTATTTAGTTCTCATCAATAAGTAGAAGAAATATGGCGCACCGATAATTGCAGTCAGAATACCCGCTGGGAGTTCAGTTGGTGGGTCAATTACCCGCGCCAAAATATCCGAAAGTTGTAATAAGAGGGCGCCAATAATCAAGGCTGCCGGTAATAGGGTGCGATGCCTGCCACCGACTAAACGGCGAGCAAGATGCGGAGCAACTAAGCCTAAAAAGGCAATCGGACCACAAATTGCCACGGCTGTAGTAGAAAGGGCTACCGCTAGCACTAAAACGCTAATTTGCACTTTATTTACGGTCACCCCCAAGGTGGAAGCTTTGTTTTCACCTAAACCAAGGGTATCGAGATCGCGACAGAAAATAAATGGCAAGGGTAGCAACACTACTAACCATGGTAATACCACATTTAAATAAGACCAGCTGCGCCCCCACAGGCTTCCTGTGAGCCATAACATTGCCGTATTGATCTCGACTGGATTAGTAAGCATCAGATAATGACTAATGGCTGCCCATAACGCGGATAGTGCGACCCCAATAATTGCCATTTTGATAGGGCGGAAGTTAAAACCGCACACGACCCATAAAATGACAAAAGAGAGTACGCCGCCTAAAAAGGCAAAAATTGGCATCCAGTAAAATGCTAAGTTTGGCAAGAACATCAATACCGAAACGGCAACCAACCCTGCCGCATTGTTAATCCCTAAAATATCGGGAGAGGCAAGTGGATTGCGCACCACACTTTGTACTAATACACCAGAAATTGCTAAGGCTCCGCCTAATAAAATGGCTAACACAGCACGGGGGAGGCGATATTCCATCAAGGTAAAATAGTTTTTATCATCAGGCTGAAAGGCCGCCCAAATTTCCTCAAAGGAAAGCGTATAAGTGCCAAGGCGAATACTCAATCCAAAGAGTAGTACCATCAGACTGAGCGTGACAACATAAAAGCTGATAGCACGAAAAGATACATGAGAGGTTCGCATTAGTGTCTTCCTCTGGCAAATAATACAAAGACTGGTGCACCGATTAAGGCAAGCACCGCACCAGCAGGTACTTCACTAGGGAAGTTGACCGCGCGGGCAATGGTATCTGCAGCGAGCATTAAAATTGCACCGAGTAACATCGCCATAGGGAGCAATTTTCGCAAGTCATAACCAATCCAATAGCGGGCAAGATGGGGCACGAGTAAGCCGATAAAGGCAACTGGGCCGGCAACACTCACGCTTGAACCCACAATCAATAATGCAATGATATTAGCGTACCAGCGTAAACGAAAGAGATTGATGCCTAGTGAACGCGCGGATTCATCACTTAAATTGAGTAAATTTAAACGGCTAGCAAAAAGCAGACAGAAAAGTGCGGTCAAAATAAAGAATGGAAATAACGTCAATAATTCATTCCAACGGGCATGTGCAATGCCACCCGCTAGCCAGCTCATAATACCGAAGGCATGATCTTCCGCGATAATGAGCACTAATTTTGTGAGCGCTGCACACAGTAGTGATACGGCAATCCCCGCTAAAATCACTCGGCTACGATCTCCACTGTTGTCTTTCCAACCATTGCTGATCAGCATTACCACAAACCAACTCAGACCGCCGCCGATGCTAGCCACTAAAGCAATACTATAACCAGAAAGAATCAAAGGGCTAAAAGCACTGGCGGTGACCATGGCAAGACTGGCTCCCGAGTTCACGCTGAGTAATGTAGGCGAGGCCAATGGATTGCGCGTAATGGTTTGTAACAACGCACCCGCCACCGCAAGATTGGCGCCTAAAATCATGCTAACTAATGCACGTGGTAGGCGTAAATCGGTAACC
The DNA here is from genome assembly GCF_018829625.1 of Haemophilus sp. SZY H36. Lineage (NCBI taxonomy): Bacteria > Pseudomonadati > Pseudomonadota > Gammaproteobacteria > Pasteurellales > Pasteurellaceae > Haemophilus > Haemophilus sp. SZY H36. The sequence goes on from NZ_JAHKKA010000002.1 coordinate 206,023, forward strand.
GTAATTTTGACAATTTCATCTCCATCGGGAAGGAACGCTTGTAACGCTGCAAGCGGTCGGATTTCGATGGGATAATACAAAAACAGGCTTCCCCATAATAGGAAAGCCAGAATGATAAGGGGAAGTCCCCAACGGAAAGTGGACTTCATCATTATTTTTGTTTCACGAAACCTTCAATTTGTTTTGCCATAATTTTGCTCGCTTCTAAGCCACGACCGCGAGCCCACATGTCGGCATCAACGCTGTAAACATGGTTTGCTTTTACGGCAGGAATGGCTTTCCAAAGTGGTTCAGCTTCCCATTTGCGCGCGATACTTTCATCACGATAATGGGCGATGAACAAGTATTCCGGTTTTTCCATTACTAATTGTTCAAGGTTGATTTCTACGAAAGCTTGATCACTATTGAGTTTAGTTGGGGCAAAACCTAATGTCGTTAAGAAACTACCCACATAGCCATTGTCATTTTGGATATTAAATTTATCTTCTCGGGAAGTACCAAATGAGGCTTTTTTGCCTTGCACACCTAAATTTTTTGCGATGTTGGCAATGTAATCATTATGTTCATTGATCTTCGCTTTCATTTCAGCACTTTTACCCACTAAATCACCAATTTTTTGCGCAGTTTCAAGATTTTCTTGATAACTTTCATGACGAGAATCGAACATCACTGTTGGCGCAATTTTTTTCAATTCTTCAAACACCGCTGTGTGACGGGAAGGATCAGCAATAATTAAATCGGGTTTGAGAGAAGCAATCACTTCAAGACTAGGTTGAGAACGCGTACCAACGGATTGCCATGCAGCAATTTTTTCGCGTACTTGCGGCAAAATACGCTCAACTTTATTATCGTCAGCCACTCCCACAGGACTTACCCCCACTTGTGCTAGGGCATCTACGAAAGAATACTCTAATGCCACCACTCTGGTTGGGGTTTTATCAAGGGTAAACTCACCATTAGCATCTTTTACCGTTACTGCACCGGCGAAAGTAGATGCCATTAACAATACAGAAGTGAGAGTTGTTTTTAATAATTTTTTCATGACATGTCCTCCAGTAATAAAAACGAGGTAATTATACACAAAAAAAATGAATTGATAATGATTTTCTTTTGATTGAATCCTAAAATTACTGAATTCTTGCTATATAGCATTTTGTTATTTCTAATAACATCTAAATATTAATTACTAAGAGGCTACTTTAAAACAGAAATAGCGCGTTAAATACGTGTTATTTTAGACCGCTAACATAGCTCTAGAAGTTTGATCTAATAGACATATCAAACAAGAAAATGCCTATGCTTAAAAATACTGCCCCTCCTCTATATGAACTCAAGATGATAAGTCTTTAGCAATTGGTTCAACAAGACCATCTTGTTCACAAAGTAGCGAGATCCATTGATTTTGAATTTATCCATGATGAGGGCGTTCATCTTTATTGTCAGGATAACGGTCATCCAGCTGTTGACCCTATTTGATAGTTTAAAATAATACTGTTGGGCTATCTCTTTGGTATTAAAAGTGAACGGCAATGGATAAGCCAATGTGGTTTACCACTGGTTTTAGGGATGTCCTTAACAAAAAAGTGATTGACACCAGCACACTTAGCCAAAATAATCTTCGTCGTTTTAATGGTGCGGATGTATTTGAGCATATTTTTTACTTGTATCGTATGGAAAGCAATTGAAAAAGGCTTGATGGGGGCAAGTATCCGTTTACAGACAGTACCCATTTAAAGCCAGCTCTAATAAGAACGAAAAACATAATAAAAAGTATAAGGTACAAGTCAGTCAGTATATTGATATGCTCACCCAAGATGTGGTGAAAATACGAAAAAAAGGAAAGAAGCCGTTAAAAGCGAGTGAAAAAGTGGCAGAAATCAAAGACATCAAGGCAAGCATAGGATTATTTTAAATACCTTTGCCTCGGGCAGGTAATATCAATGACAACTAACCCTATATTGCTCACCTTGATTCCTCGACATAACGCTTTCAGCTCCTCCTAAAAAAAGCCGTCAGACTTGATGCTGGCTATTTTACCGTCCCTATCACAGAAAGCTTGGCTCGCCGAGAGGTTATTAGTGTATTTGATTATCGTCGCCCGACAAAAATAAAAAGCCGAAAGGCTGATTACCTGACACACTTATCAAGCTACGATAGAAAACACCAATGTAGTTAAGTCATCGGAGCAAGGGAAAAACTCTACGAAACTGACTGCTTGAATGGCAATCTAAAGTGAAATGTAATAGAAAGAGACAAAACCCACCTTTATACCAGATGGTCTATAAAGTGGGTTTGCCTGAGGTATAAAATCGAGTGTTAAATACACGCTATTTTTAAATTTTATTTTTTAGGTAACGCATCAGTCGAAGCATTAAATTTTACATTTGATGAAGTGTAAGCCTCAAAGTGCGGATGTTTTTTCATAAATTTAATGAAACTTTCCGCATCAGGCAAGTATGTATCAACGCCTTCATATTTTGGATCATTAAATAATTTACCAAAAGTTTTGTAACCATCTTTACCGCTAGCTACATAAGCATTGGTACCAACGAGATAACGTTTATTATCATCAATTGGTTCCCATTGTTGGGTTTGTTTATTCAAGACTTCCACGCTGACTAAACGTTTACCTTCCGAATTTGGTGTTTCATTCGCTTCATAACGAATGCCTGCACCATAAGGGAATGCCCCTGTAGAGCCATCAACTAAAGCAAATTGCATCGCATCTTCAAGCACTTGTTTCACTAACGAACCTTCCATTTTATAGGTATATAACGTATTTCCGAAAGGTAAGAAAGTATAAGCATCATTAAAAGTCACATTGCCCGGTAAAATATCCGCACGCACACCACCTGCATTTTGAATGGTTAAATCCACTGTTTTGAGTTCGTTATACATTGTTTCTGCAATAAAGCGTGTCGCAATAGAACCTTCTGGATTTGAGCCTGCTTTATTTGGGATACGGTTTGCTGAACCACCCGGCATTGCAGAACCAGTGATAACACCAACAATTTCTTGTGCTAAACGATCTTTTTCACTTTTATATTTTGAAATAAGCATGTCTGTTTTTGCATCATGATCATCAAGTGAAATACTCTTCATTGATTTTAAAGTATCAAGCGCTTTTTTACGTTCATCGCCTGTTAATTCAGTCCATTTACCTTCCGCATTTTTCACTTGAAGTTTATGAGAACTCATTAACACATGAGGAATTTTACGAGTAATAGATGCAATACCTTCAGGACTGAATTTAACACCTAAGTCACCCACAACAGCAGAATAAGCCCAACCCTCCATTACAAATACCGGTTCGCCATTTGGATTTTTAAATTCAAGTGGATATTCATAGATTACTGGAAGTTTTAAACCACGTAATTCATCATTTCCGTATAAATAATGCGAATCGCCAGTAACGATCACATCAATATCATTAACTTTTTGCGCGATTTCGATATTTTTTTCACTACCTGCGTGTGAAAGTAGGATGATTTTATTAATACCTTGTTGTTTTAGCGCATTTGCCATAATTTGTGCGGTAGCAATTTCATCATAGAACTTCACATCTTTACCTGGTGAAGAGGAATTAACCGTTTTATTCACGGTATCTAAACCGATAATGGCAATTTTTTCTCCATCCACAGTGAAAATATCGTAAGGTTTCCATTTGTTATATAAAATTGAATTTTTATCAGGAATAACATTGGCTGAAAGTACTGGAATTTTTAATGGCTCAAGTAGTTTTAATAAACCTTCATTGCCCGCATCAAATTCATGATTACCCAAAGTAAAATAATCAAAATTACCTGCATTCATGACAGCCGCATCAGCGGAACCGCCAAAAAGGGTGAAATACAGCGTACCCGTAATCGCATCACCAGCATGTAGCACTAATGGATTTTTATACTTTTTGCGTAACTCATAAAGTTTTCCATTCACAGCAGAAAAACCACCAATATCAACCTTTGTTTGTTGACCATTTAAATTAATTCTCGCTTCGTGCGGTTCCAAGTAAGAATGGTGGTCATTAATATGTAAGATACTTAACTCCACAGCTTTATGAGCTTGTGGCGCTTCTTTAGCAAAGGTTGAACCAGAGCAAAGCATTGCTAACGCACTAACTGCAAAGGTAACTGATTTTTTAGATAAAAACATAATGGCTCCTTATGAGTAAACGGATTAATTTAAGCCTTCAAGCATTGCTTGGAAAGTCTTATAACGAATAGCATAGTTATTGTGTTGAAGATTTTCACGTGCTTGATCTAAATACGAAAAATCATCAATCTCCACCCCTTTAAATTGGCGAGCAAACATCATATTAGCTAGAGCGAGACGGGGCTTAATTTCTGAAGAAGGGGTTATCAAACTCATTCGATTCTCGGTAATAGAAAAAGTTGTTTGATTAGGAAAATCTTGACGTATCTGTTCAATAATTTTTTGAAATATGCCTTTAGCATCCAAAGACAATAATATGATTTGATCTGCTTTTGCTCCCCTTTCTAGTAAAGCCTGAACAAATTGCTCCGAATTATCTGTTTGACGAATATAAATTTTTGCCTGCTCATTCGCTAAAAAAGACACCAGTAAGTTTTTCTTCATTTCCTGAATTAAATTAGCATCACTAGTATTTATCGGCTCAAAGTATAAGTAATCAAGAAATTTAGGAGTGAGATTTTTATCTGTTTTAAAAATACGAGTGAGGATTTTTTCGCTTATTTGGATCTGATTATCTAGGAATTGAGGAGGTAAAGAAAAAAGTGCGGTGAGTTTTTTCTGTAAAATCGAAACTTGTTGCTTTTCTTGTTTGGCTAAAGCGATTGAAAATTGTTGTTTTAAAGCCTCAGCGGACTCAGTAGATACTGATTGTTGAGAAGACGAAGGAGGACTCGCTACCACAGATTGTTGAATGCCAATACATGACGCTAATCCAAGTAACACTGAATGAAAACCGATTTTCATAATAAACCTCATTTAACTGATATTTTATCAATGTGAAATACCGCTTAACGCGTAAACTTGACCTAAAACTGCTTGAGAGTTTCTTAGATTATACGTAAAACAAAATTGCATGTGAATGATAATATTTACCTTTTCAAGAGAAAATAACGTACCGATTAGAATGCTCATCCAAAACTTGCAATTTTGTTCAAAAAGTATAAAATTCGCAGGCTTTTTGTCTATATATACAGAGAAAAAAGTAAGCTATATTCTTAAATCACTTTCGAATTTGGGAATATTCTTTTAGTAATTAAACATTTAGAGGAAGGTTATGGTAACCATTCGTTTATCTCGTGGCGGAGCTAAAAAACGCCCATTTTATCAAATCGTAGTAGCTGACAGCCGTTCACCACGTGACGGTCGTTTCATTGAGCGTGTAGGTTTCTTCAACCCAATCGCACAAGGTAACGCAGAACGTGTTCGTATCGACCTAGACCGTGTTAACCACTGGGTTGGTCAAGGTGCATCACTTTCTGATCGTGTTGCTAGCTTGGTAAAAGAAGCACAAAAAGCAGCATAATTTTGCTTTTTGATTTAGTTCTTAAACTAAGATAGGTGAGAAATATGGAACAACAACGTATTGAAGTTGTGGGCAAATTAGGCTCAACCTACGGTATTCGTGGGTGGTTACGTATTTATTCATCAACAGAACAAGTTGAAAGCATTTTTGAGTATCAACCTTGGTTTTTAAAAATCAAAGGTGAATGGCAGCCAACAGAATTAGAAAACTGGCGTCATCATAATCACGAAATCATCGTGAAATTAAAAGGCGTTGATGATCGTGAAGCCGCACAAATTTTAGCAAATGTTGAAATTGGTGTGGATTTATCTGTTTTCCCAGAACTGGAAGAAGGCGATTATTACTGGCACGATTTAATTGGTTGCTCAGTCATAAATCTAGAAGGTTATACAATGGGAACTGTAACAGAGATGATGGAAACCGGTTCTAATGATGTGTTAGTGGTGAAAGCCAATACGAAAGATGCTTTTGGAAAACAAGAGCGGTTAATTCCGTTTTTGTATGAACAAGTAGTTAAAAGAGTCGATCTCACCACGAAAACAATTGAAGTGGATTGGGACGCTGGTTTCTAATCTCAAGTATGCACAAACGTAATGTAGTAGGCTTTTTATGTGGATAGGGGTGATTTCATTATTCCCCGAAATGTTTAAAGCAATTACGGAATTTGGGGTTACAGGTAGAGCCGTAAAACATAATCTTCTGCAAGTGGAATGTTGGAATCCAAGAGATTTTACGTTCGACAAGCATAAAACCGTGGATGACCGACCTTATGGTGGTGGCCCAGGAATGCTGATGATGGTGCAACCTTTACGGGATGCGATTCATGCTGCGAAAGCAGCGGCAGGAGAAGGCGCAAAGGTAATTTACCTTTCGCCACAAGGACGTAAACTCGATCAAGGCGGCGTAACAGAGCTTGCTCAAAATCAGAAATTGATTTTGGTATGTGGGCGTTACGAAGGTATTGATGAGCGATTGATTCAAACTGAAATTGATGAAGAATGGTCAATTGGCGATTACGTTCTAACCGGTGGAGAATTGCCGGCAATGACATTAATTGATGCTGTTGCGCGTTTTATTCCCGGTGTACTAGGCAAGCAAGCCTCCGCAGAAGAAGATTCTTTTGCAGATGGTTTATTAGATTGCCCGCATTATACCAGACCGGAAGTGTTAGAAGGATTAACTGTACCATCCGTGCTGATGTCGGGACACCACGAAAAAATTCGGAAATGGCGATTAAAACAATCGTTACAAAGAACATGGCTCCGACGCCCTGAGCTCTTAGAAGGCCTAGCTCTGACTGACGAACAACGTAAACTGTTAAAAGAGGCGCAAGCCGAGCATAGCAGTTAGTTTCAGTTACATCTAGGATCAATAAAGGATCAAACAATGTCTAACATTATCAAACAACTTGAACAAGAACAATTAAAACAAAACGTACCTAGCTTCCGCCCTGGTGATACTTTAGAAGTTAAAGTATGGGTAGTTGAAGGTAGCAAACGTCGTTTGCAAGCATTCGAAGGCGTGGTTATTGCAATTCGTAACCGTGGCTTGCACTCAGCATTTACTTTACGTAAAGTATCTAACGGCGTAGGCGTTGAGCGTGTATTCCAAACTCACTCTCCAGCTGTAGATTCTATCGCAGTTAAACGTAAAGGTGCGGTACGTAAAGCTAAACTTTACTACTTACGTGAACGTTCAGGTAAATCTGCTCGTATCAAAGAGCGTTTGGGCGAATAATTTCGCAAAAGAAAAGGCTTGGGTTTCCAAGCCTTTTTTGTTAGGTTATTTAATCCGTTCTTCGATAATACCACCGCCCAAACAAACTTCACCAAGGTAAAATACGGCAGATTGTCCTGGTGTGACGGCTGATTGAGGTTCATCGAAAATCACTCGAATAGTTTCATCATCAATCGGTTCAATCACACAAGGAATATCTTGTTGGCGATAACGAGTTTTCACCGTGCAATGTAATAAATCTCGAATTGGTTCGCGCTCAACCCAATGTAATTGGCTAGCAATCAAACCTTTAGAAAATAAACGAGGATGGTCATACCCCTGAGCGACAATAAGTTCGTTATTTTCTACATCCTTATCTACCACATACCAAGCCTCATCACCCGCATTTTTTAAACCACCAATGCCTAATCCTTTACGCTGTCCCAACGTGTGATACATCAAACCATCATGACGACCAATAATTTTCCCCTCAACAGTACGAATATCACCAGGTTGCGCAGGTAAGTAGCGAGCTAAAAAATCCTTAAATTTACGCTCACCAATAAAACAAATACCAGTAGAGTCTTTTTTCTTCGCTGTAATTAAACCAAGATCTTCAGCAATAGCGCGAACAATTGGCTTCTCGATTTCACCAACGGGGAATAAGCTTTGCCCCACTTGTTTATAGCTTAAGGTATAAAGAAAATAACTTTGATCTTTATTGGCGTCTAGACCACGTAATAATTTTGCATTTTCATCATCACCGGCTCTACGTACATAATGCCCTGTTGCAATATAATGGGCACCAAGATCTTCAGCTGCATATTCTAAAAACGCTTTAAATTTAATTTCTTTATTACACAAAATATCTGGGTTCGGCGTGCGCCCTGCTTTATATTCAGTTAAAAAATGCTCAAATACATTATCCCAATATTCTGCTGCAAAATTAATTTTATGTAGCTTGATACCCAATTTATCACATACTGCTTGAGCATCTGCAAGATCAGCTGCTGCAGTACAGTAATCCGTATCATCATCTTCTTCCCAGTTTTTCATAAACAGGCCTTCCACCTGATAGCCTTGCTGTTGAAGAATAAAAGCTGACACAGAAGAATCCACTCCGCCAGACATACCACAAATCACTTTTTTGGTAGCATTTCTCGCAAGCTGTTCTTGTGTAAGTTGAGGAAAGTGTTGATTATAAGTATTTGAAATTAACATAGTTCTCCCGTAACTTCGGTTAAGGCGAAGCACATTGGTCATTGAATGAGAAAACGGCAAAATAATTTTGCCGTTAATTTTATTTTGCACATAAAGTGCGGTCATTTTTGAGCAAGTTATTTCACTTCATAAAATTGCGAATCATCATCTTTTTTCGCAAATTTTTGCTCATATTCAGCTTTCGCTTGTTCATCGCCCGCATCTAATTTTGATTGAAGCGTGTCACAAGGTTTATCACAATCGCAAGCTTTAGCAATACCAAGGGCAGATAAACCACCGCAGCTGCCTTTTAAACTTTGTTTTTTGATAATAAATCCGATAGACATCAACAATATAATTGCGACGAAAGCGATCAAAGTAAAAAATAAAGTTTGCATAACTATTCTTTTATTTCTGTTAATTTTTTGAAAGCAGAGGATGATTTTGTGATAAAACCATTATCTGTTTTAATGATTAAGTAAACAGCAAGATTATTTTTCTCAGCCACTTCTAACGCCTTGTCTTCACCTAGCACAAATAAACCTGTTGATAGGCCATCTGCAGTCATTGAGGTTGGCGCAAGTACCGTAATTGAGGCTAAATGATGCTGAATCGGGTAACCTGTTTTCGGATCAATTTCATGAGCAAAGCGTTTACCATTTTCTTCAAAGTAAATACGATAATCGCCAGAACTTGCCATTCCCATATTGTCTAATCCAATTACAGCTTCAACCGCTCTTTCACCTGTTGTAGTTGGTTTTTCGATTGCGATCTGCCAAGGTTTGCCTTCAATATTTTTTCCTTTCGCACGAATTTCACCGCCGATTTCAACCATATAATTCTGAGCATTTAGTTGTTCTAACTTTTCAGCCACCTGATCAACGCCAAAGCCTTTAGCAATCGAGGACAAATCGACATAAACTTGAGGAAGTGCTTTGCTTAATGTCGGTTTTGCACCACTCATATCAAGGGCAATTTTATCAATACCAACCCAAGCTTGGCGTTCAGCTAATTGTTCTGGCATAGGTTGTTTTTCTGGGCGTTTTTCAGGACCAAATCCCCATAAATTCACAACAGGACCAACAGTTACATCCAATGCACCTTCAGTCACTTTGTTTAAACGAATCGCTTCAGCTAATACTTTGGCAAAATCTGCTGAAATCTCAATCGGTGTATTCACTTGGGTATTTTGATTGAAACGGCTCAGTTCCGAATCTTTTTTGTAAGTGGACATTTTCGCGTTTACATCTTTTAAGATTGCTTCAATTTCTTCATGCGTCTTTTCAGATGTTGCTCTCATTAAGCCTTCATCAAGGTATTTAACATGATAAGTTGTTCCCATTGTTTTACCACTTAATGAGATAACTTTTGTTTCTTTTTGACAGGCTGCAAGACTTAATGCCATTGCTACCGCCATGATACCGCTTATTAATTTTTTCATCTGGATTTCCTACATCTGTGAATTACTGGCAAACTCAACAAAACTTACCTGTAATCATAGAAAATTTTCTAAAAACACCTTAAATTTTGACCGCACTTCATCACAAAGTGCGGTCAGTTTTTATGATGAATTGATTAACTAAAATCAGCCACCAAAGTCATCTAATAAAATGTTTTCATCTTCAACACCAAGATCTTTCAACATTTTAATTACAGCTGCATTCATCACCGGAGGTCCACACATATAGTATTCACAATCTTCTGGTGCTTCATGATTTTTCAAGTAGTTTTCATAAAGCACATTGTGAATAAAGCCTGTATAGCCAGTCCAATTATCTTCAGGCAATGCGTCCGATAATGCAACATGCCATACAAAGTTTGGATTTTCAGCTTGTAATTGGTCAAAGTCTTCTTGATAGAAGATTTCACGTTTAGAACGTGCACCATACCAGAATGACATTTTACGTTTAGAGTGAAGACGTTTTAATTGGTCAAAAATATGAGAACGCATTGGCGCCATACCCGCACCGCCACCGATAAATACCATTTCTGCATCAGTCTCTTTAGCAAAGAATTCACCAAATGGACCAGAAATAGTGACTTTATCACCCGCTTTTAATGACCAAATGTATGAAGACATTTGACCTGGAGGTGCATCAGGTTGACGTGGAGGAGGCGTTGCAATACGTACATTAAGCATAATGATGCCTTTCTCTTCAGGGTATGAAGCCATTGAGTAAGCACGAATAATATGCTCGTCAACTTTAGAGACATAACGCCATAAATCATATTTATCCCAGTCTTCGTGGTATTCTTCAGGAATATCGAAATCTTTATAGTTCACCACGTGTGGATCAGCTTCGATTTGAATATAACCACCCGCGCGGAAAGGTACTTCCTCACCTTCAGGAATCGCTAATTTAAGTTCTTTGATAAAGGTTGCTTTGTTATCGTTAGAAATAACAGTACATTCCCATTTTTTCACACCGAAGATTTCTTCAGGAAGTTCAACTTCCATATTACCTTTCACGTTAACTTGACAAGCTAGACGATAACCTTCTTTTGCTTCACGTTTGTTAATGTGAGAAAGTTCGGTTGGAAGAATTTCTCCGCCACCATTTTTCACTTTTACCACACATTGACCACAAGAGCCGCCGCCGCCACAAGCAGAAGACACGAAAATACCTTTACTTGCTAGAGCACCTAATAATTTGCCACCTGCAGGTAATGTAATCGCTTTCTCTGGATCGTTATTGATACCAATAGTAATATCACCAGAATCGACTAGTTTTGACTTGGCAAACAAGATAATCGCAACGAGTACTAAAATAATAGCGGTAAATGCTGCAACACCTAATAATAAAATTGAAGATTCGCTCATTTATGCCTCCTTATAATTGAATACCAGAGAATGACATAAAGCCAAGCGCCATCAATCCCGCAGAAATAAAGGTTATTCCTAATCCTTTCAAGCCTGCCGGTACATCAGCATATTTCATTTTTTCAGTTAAACCTGCAAGCGCAACAATTGCTAACATCCACCCCAAGCCTGCACCAATACCGTACACGGCAGATTCTGCGAAGGTATATTCACGTTGAATCGCAAAGGATACGCCACCAAAGATCGCACAGTTTACGGCAATAAGCGGAAGGAAAATCCCCAATGCGTTATACAGTGCTGGGAAGAATTTATCGAGTGTCATTTCAAGAATTTGAACGATACCCGCGATAATACCGATAAACGTAATAAAGCTTAAGAAGGATAAATCTACCCCTTCAACTAATGCGCCATCTTTTAACACATGTTCAAATACAAATTGGTTTGCTGGCACAGAAATGCCAAGCACAACTGTTACTGCAACCCCTAAGCCGAATGCGGTTGACACTTTTTTTGATACAGCAAGGAAAGTACACATCCCTAAGAAGAAAGAAAGCGCCATATTTTCAATGAAGATCGCCTTCACAAATAGGCTAATATAATGTTCCATTGATTATTTCTCCTGTTGCTCAGGTTTCCACGTTCTTAAACCCCAAATGATGAAGCCGATAATAAAGAACGCACTTGGTGCAAGAAGGAACAAGCCGTTTGGTTGATACCAGCCACCATCTTGAATGGTTTGGAATACTGGAAAGCCAAGTAAACGACCAGAACCGATTAACTCACGTAACGTTGCAACAATTAATAAAATTGCACCGTAACCTAAACCGTTACCGATACCATCAACAAAGCTCTCAAGTGGACGAGATTTCATCGCAAAAGCTTCTGCCCGGCCCATCACGATACAGTTAGTAATAATCAAGCCTACAAATACCGAGAGCTGCTTAGATAAACCATAAGCAAAAGCTTTCAATACTTGGTCAACTAAGATTACCAAAGAAGCGATAATTGCCAGTTGTACAATGATACGAATACTATTTGGAATGTAATGACGAATCATTGAAATAAACATACTGGAAAAACCAGTTACTAAACTTACCGCAATGGCCATAACGATCGCGGTTTGTAATTGAGTTGTGACCGCTAATGCAGAACAAATACCCAAAATTTGCAGCGCAATCGGGTTATTTTTTACGATCGGATCAAGCAAAAGTGCTTTTAAATTGCTTTTTGCATCAGCCATTATCTTGCCCCCGCTTTAAATTTTGCTAAGAATGGACCAAAACCGTTTTGACTAAACCAATAATCAAAGGAACCTTGCACACCATTTGAGGTTAAAGTTGCACCTGATAAAGCATCAACACCGTATTCTTTGTTAGAAGAAGCATTTTTAGCAATACGAATAGCCACACGTTGATCATCATCAAACAGTTTTTTATCTACGAAAAGTGCTTGCCAACGCGGATTGGCAATTTCACCACCAAGACCTGCTGTTTCACCTTGATCATAGTAAGTAATACCTTTGATGGTATTGGCATCTGGGGCAACCGCAACAAAACCGTACATTGTTGACCATAAACCGCGACCGTACATTGGCAATATGACTTGATTGACTTGACCTTGTTCATCTTTTACAAGGTAAACTCGCGCTTGATTGGCACGCACTTTAATTCCGGCTTTATCTTGTTCCACCGGAATGGCTTGACTAAGTGCAGTCGATTTTACTGCTGTTTTTGGATCAAATTTTTCTACATCCTCTTTTGATGCTTGAACAAAATCACCACTTTGCAAATCCACTAAACGTGGTTCAATAAACTTGTTATAAGTGTCTTTAATGATGGAAGCATTATCTTCTTTCATTAAGCCAGCAACCGTTAAAATATTACGTTGAACATCCAGTGCTTTTTGCTCATCTTGTTTCGATTTCAATGCCACCGCGGCACCGGAAACAATGATAGAACACACCAAACTTAGCAATACAACAACGGTAACTGTACCGCCTACGCTGTCTTTATTAAACTTAGCCATTTGTTCTTGCTCTCCGACGTTTGATATTTGCTTGAACAACGATGTAGTCGAAAATCGGTGCAAATAAGTTTGCAAATAAAATCGCTAACATCATGCCTTCCGGATAAGCTGGGTTTACAGTACGAATTAATACAGCCATTACACCAATTAATGCACCATACCACCACTTACCGGTATTGGTAAAGGATGCTGAAACAGGATCTGTTGCCATAAATACCATACCTAATGCAAATCCACCTAAAACAAGGTGCCAATGCCAAGGCATTGAGAACATTGGGTTAGTATCAGAACCAACTAAATTGAATAGAGTTGAAGTTGCAATCATACCAATCATCACTCCAGCAATGATGCGCCATGCAGCAATACGAGTGAACACAATCACTGCGCCACCGATTAAAATTGCAAGCGTAGAAACTTCACCCATTGAACCAGGTAAGTTACCAACAAAAGCATCCATCCAAGTAATTGGAGCGCCAGTGACTGTATGTTGTAATGCTCCCTGACCACCTTGTGACCATTGTGAAAGTGCGGTTGCGCCAGAGAAACCATCAGCAGCAGTCCAAACAGTATCACCTGAAATTTGAGCTGGATAGGCGAAGAACAAGAAAGCTCGGCCTGCAAGTGCAGGGTTCATGAAGTTACGACCAACGCCACCAAAAATTTCTTTTGCAACAACGATACCAAAAGTAATACCTAATGCGGCTTGCCATAATGGCAATGTTGGTGGAACGATTAACGCAAATAAAATGGTTGAAACGAACATCCCTTCATTTACTTCATGACCACGCACCACTGAGAACAACAACTCCCAAATTGTACAAACGGTAAACACCACTAAGTAAATTGGTAAGAAGAAGATCGCTCCCAGAGCCATTTTTGAGCCCCAAGTTGCATTGGCTGTTAAATCTAAACCTAATGAACTTGCAAAGGCATAATGCCAATCGTTAGCAATTAGTTGATCTAAATTGCCTAATTGATTTAAGGCTGGAATCGCTTGGTTACCCACATTGTACATCCCGTAGAAAATCGCAGGGAACAACGCAAGGAAAACCGTAATCATCATACGTTTTGAGTCTAACGCATCACGAACGTGAGTATTTTTGTGCGTTACCGTACCTGGTGTATAAAGCAAGGTATAAATCGATTCAAAGATCGGATAAAGCTTGCTGTATTTACCACCTGGTAAAAACGCGGGTTCCATTTTTTCAAAAAGATTTTTTAAACCCATTTTTAACCTTCCTTCTCAATCTTATCTAATACTTGACGCAAGATTGAACCGTATTCATATTTGCCCGGGCAAACGAAAGAACATAACGCTAAGTCTTCTTCATCTAACTCAAGACAACCTAACGCTTGCGCACCATCGGTATCACCCACGATTAAATCACGTAATAATAATGTCGGTAAAATATCCAACGGCATAACACGCTCATAGCTACCAATTGGAACCATTGCACGCTCACCACCATTTTCAGCCGTAGTGAAGTTGAATAATTTCTTACCGAAGTGACCTAACACTGTACGAGTAATTGAATATTTATTTGATTGCGGTGTAATCCAACCAAGGAATTCTTTCTCATTACCTTCAGCAATTACCGATACTTGCAATGCATAGCGACTTAAATAGTCATGAGCACCTTTTGCGGTTTGTCCACAAAGCACTGAACCAGAAATTACGCGATTTTCACCCGCACTTAATTCATTTTGGGTTAATTGAGAAAGATTAGCGCCAATTACAGTGCGAATTAAACGAGGTTCTTTCACTTGCGGACCAGCAAGAGAAATAACACGTTCAACATAAAGCTCGCCTGTTGTAAATAATTTACCCACTGCGATCACATCTTGATAATTGATGTGCCATACTGTTTTATTTACACCAACAGGATCAATAAAATGAATATGAGTACCAACAAGACCTGCAGGGTGAACGCCACCAAAATCATGAATCTGTAAATTTTCAAGATCAACAGTTGGGATATTGGTATCACCTGCTTTACACAAGTGTAACGGTTTTGAAGGGAATAAACGACTTAATACTGTCAAACCATTCGTGAAATCTTGCCAAAATTCTTTTAGCACGATTGCAGGATCTGCGGCTAATGGATTGGTATCCATTGCATTCACGAAAATTGAGGCTGGTTCACTATCAATCGCAGGTACTTTGCTAAATGGACGAGTACGTAATGCAGTCCATAAACCTGATTCAACAAGGTTTTGTCTTACTTGTTCAGAAGAAAGCGAATTCAATTGTTCTGCACTATATTTTGCGAAAGTGATTTGCTCATTTCCTTCCACATTAATTACGACAGATTGTAACACGCGCTTCTCACCACGATTGATTACAGTGATAGTACCACTTGCAGGGGCTGTAAAAATCACACCTGGATTTTTCTTGTCTTCAAAAAGCACTTGGCCTTTTTTTACAACATCACCTTCACGTACCTTCATCGAAGGACGCATCCCCACATACTCCTCACCTAGAATCGCAACTTGATTCACAACATTTCCGTTGTGGATTACTTGTGCTGGTTTTCCCGCAATTGGGAGATCCAAGCCTTTCTTAATTGTAATCATACTGTTTGCACTACTTTTCAAGGTTAAAAATACAATTGCAGATAAACAAGTTAAATGCAATCTCGTGTTTGAGCGTGACAAAACACCTTTAGTAAAGACATCAATGCCACAAAAATAAAAAACTCAAATCGGTTAACTTCACGATAAACATCATTATCGAGAAATTGAATTTGGATAAAATTAAACGCCTTATTCTAGCGAAAATCTGCTTTTTTCGCTACTTAAACGCCTACTTTTTTGTAAAAACCTTTTGCGATATATCAAAAAAATGTTACATCTTCATAACATAAAAAATTAATGTCCAACGCCTGCGCATTTAGTTGAAGCGGGAATTTTCTCATTTAACTCGCCCCATTCCTCTACGGTAAACAAGTGCAATGCTAACGCATGAACACCGCTATTAAGCTCATCTGCAAGCAATTGATAAACACGTTGATGACGCTGTACTTTACGCATTCCTTCAAAAACATTACTCACAATCACACATTTAAAATGAGATTCAGCACCACGACCAGAACTATGTAAGTGGCTTTCATTTTCTACAGTAAAAAAGTGCGGTTGAAATTCTAGTTGAATTTTTTGTTCGATAGTTTGTTGAACAGACATCATAAATCTCCACAAAATCACAATGAAACGCTATACATTAGCAATGAAGTTTGCAAGAATAACACAGTTTTAACTGGCTCATTGGGGAAATTATGACATTATCAAACAAAATCAAAACATTATCAGCAGCAAGTATTGCAGCAGCTACGCTGTTCCTTGCTGGCTGCCAAGCACAATCAAATACATTAACGTTCACACCACCGGCACCGAATGCCACAATGAACATTAATCAAAATGCGATTGTGTATGTAACAACGAAAGATAGCCGCACAACGCAAGATATCGCGAGCTATACCAAACGTGGAGAACTCATTAAATTAAATTCATCACCAAGTGTTACACAATTATTCCAACAAGTGATGCAACAAAATCTTATTAGTAAAGGTTTCAGAATTGGGCAATCCAATGGATCAAATGCCTGGGTAACTGTGGATGTGCGTGAATTTGCTACGCAAGTAGAACAAGGTAATCTTCGTTATAAACTTAATACCAAAATTCAAGCGACTGTTTATGTTCAAGGTGCGAAAGGTTCATATAACAAAGCATTTAATGCTACTCGTTCACAAGAAGGCGCATTAAACGCGGATAATGACGAAATTCAAAAAGTTCTGTCTCAAACATTTAACGATATTGTGAATAACATTTATCAAGATCAAGAAGTATCCGCTGCGATTAATCAATATACAAACTAATTATAAGGGCAATTTTGCCCTTTTTTATTAAGATTAAAACTTGACGAACACCGCTTTCAAGCGTAACATTCGCCCGATTTTTTAACGAGAAGGACACACACTTTGGACAGTCATAGTCGATACCGAATATCGCTCTAGACGCCCGCCTTTTTTATTATCGGCGCGCGTTCGCCGGTAAATTTACCGTTGTTTCGGCATCTCTTAACGAAAACTTTGTGATTTTTCACCACACTTTCGTTTCTTCTTTAATTTGTTCACTGTTAGCTGTTCATAATCCTATAAGGAGTATGAAATGATCAACGCGTTTGCTATCAATGATTCCCGCTTGGTTCGCATTGACGAAGACCAAACTGATCTCAATACTGCCATTTGGCTTGATTTACTTGAGCCGACAGGCGAAGAACGTGAAATGCTACAAGAAGGTTTAGGCCAGAGCTTAGCTTCTTTTCTAGAATTGGAAGATATCGAAGCTTCCGCCCGTTTCTTTGAAGATGAAGATGGTCTACACCTTCACTCATTTTTTTATTGCGAAGATGAAGACAATTATGCTGATTTAGCTAGCGTTGCTTTTACTATTCGTGATGGTCGTTTATTTACGTTGCGTGATCGCGAGCTACCCGCATTCCGTTTATATCGTATGCGTTCACGTAGCCAGCGTTTATTAGAATGTAATTCTTATGAAGTTTTGCTAGATTTATTTGAAACGAAAATTGAGCAGTTAGCAGACGTGATTGAAAACGTTTATGCAGATTTGGAAGAGTTGAGTCGTGTTATTTTAAACGGAAAACAAGATGAAGCCTTTGATGAAGCATTAAATACGCTCACGGAACAAGAAGATACGAGCTCAAAAGTTCGTTTGTGTTTAATGGATACCCAACGTGCATTAGGTTTCTTGGTTCGCAAAACGCGCTTACCAACAAACCAGTTAGAACAAGCACGAGAAATATTACGAGATATCGAATCTTTGCAACCGCATAATGAATCCTTGTTCCAAAAAGTAAACTTTTTAATGCAAGCTGCAATGGGTTACATCAATATTGAACAGAACAAAATTATGAAATTCTTCTCAGTTGTTTCTGTGATGTTCCTTCCTGCAACATTGGTCGCGTCTACCTATGGTATGAATTTTGATTTTATGCCTGAATTACATTTTAAATATGGCTATCCAATGGCAATTGGATTAATGATCGCAGCCGCATTGACACCATATATTTATTTTAGAAGAAAAGGATGGTTATGATGGAATTATCCCAAACCGCATTATTTATCGGATCAATTATTAATCTTTATGCACTAGTCTTAATCTTACGAGCTTGGTTACAGTTTGCTCGAGTGGATTATTACAATCCTGTTTCAACATTTACAGTAAAAATGACTGATCCAGTATTAAAACCTCTGCGTAAAATTGCGCCTACAGTGAAAAATATCGATACTTCTGCTTTACTGCTAATATTTATTATCGGTATGTTGAAAGGTATTTTTTATTTTGGTTTATCAGTTAATTTTCTCTTAATATTGGGTGTATTAACTGTATTGAAAAGCATTGGTTTAGCAATTTTTTATGTGCTTTTTATTGGCGCTGTTCTAAGTTGGTTTAATCGTGGCAATAGCCCTGTGATTTATGCGTTTTATCAACTATCAGAACCACTTTTAAGACCTATCCGTCGATTCTTGCCAACATTAGGCATGATTGATTTTTCCCCTATGGTCGTCGTATTTATCTTATTGTTCTTAAATAACCTAATGCTTGATATGTTAGGTGGACTTTGGATGATCTCTGGTTAAACAATTACTCAAAAATTATTTATATTAATTAGGTTAAGCATTTTTATACTTAACCTAATTTCTCTTAAAGCAACCAAATTCAAAATTTAAGGTGATAATCTTTCACGGATCCAATTGCCATTTCCTTTTCTATAATAAATCCGATCATGTAAACGACTTGGACGACCTTGCCAAAACTCAACTATTTCTGGACGAATTAAATAGCCTCCCCAATGCATCGGCCGTGGTACATGAAATGGATATCTAGCGGCAATTAATGCTGCTTCGCTTAATAAAAATTTATAGCCCGAAATAACCGTACTTTGCTCACTTGCCCAAGCCCCCATCTGACTGGTATAAGGACGACTAGCAAAATACTCATCAGATTGTTCTGTAGGAATTTTTTCCGCTTTCCCTTCAATTCGAACTTGACGCTCTAACTCTGGCCAGAAAAAAGCAATTGCCACATTGGGATTATTGGCTATATCTTGTCCTTTATGACTATGATAATTCGTAAAAAAGACAAAACCCTCTGAATTAACTTCTTTCAACAAGACTACTCGACTACTAGGTCTCCCCTCTTTATCTACTGTCGAGATATTCATTGCTGTCGGTTCGCAAACCTAGCTATTAATAGCCTCATTCATCCACAATTCAAATTGCGAAATCGGATTATCTTGACAATTTTGTTGTGATAACACACGTTTTCTATATTCTTCACGAATATGATGTAAATCCATTTTCCCTCCGTCAAAATAAAAGCCTTAGTATAAAACTAAGGCTTTAAAATATTACTTACTTATTATCAACACTCACACCGTAGAATGAATCATAGCCAAATGGGCTTTGTACATAGCCCTTTACGCGTGGACTAAGTGGTGCAAAACCAACAGAATGTGCCACTGGAATCCAAGGTGCTTGATTATGAACGATAACTTGCGCTTGTTTATAAAGTGCGGTGCGTTCTTCCTTATTTGTTAATCCGATTGCTTTATCTAGTAATGCATCAAATTCTGGATTTTTAAAACGAGCCATATTGGAATTACCCGCATTTGAACTTGCCAATAATGGAGATAAGAAGTTATCAGGGTCACCATTATCACCAGACCAACCAAAGATACCCGCAGTTAATTCCCCCGCTTTCGCACGTTTTTGGTAATCAGCCCATTCATAGGTAACTGGGTTGGTTTTTACACCAACTTTTGCCCAGTCAGCCATGATAAGTTCAGCCATACGTTTTGGATTTGGGTTAGACGCACGTACAACAGGTTGAATCCAAAAATCAGTTTCAAAACCATTTGGGTAACCCGCTTCTGCTAAAAGTTGTTTTGCTTTTTCTGGATCATACGGATAATCTTGAACTTCATCGTTGTAACTCCAAATTGTTGGAGGAAGTGGATTTTTAGCTGGTGTACCTGCACCTTGGTAAACCGCTTCAATAATCGCTTTTTTATCCACTGCGTAGTTCAGTGCTTGACGAACTTTGACATTATCAAACGGTGCTTTTTCGGTATTGAATGCGATATACGCCACGTTCAAACCTTTTTGTTCCAAAAGTTGTACTTTTGGATCTGTTTTCATTTTGGCTAAATCCGCTACATTCGGGAATAAAATTAAATCACAAGAGCCCGCCTGTAATTTTGCATAACGTGTTGTCGCATCTGGCACAATATTGATAACTAAACGATCCAATGGTGTTCTACCCTTCCAATAGTTTTCGTTTGCTACATATTGAGCAGCTTGATCCGTTTTGTAATCAACAAAAACAAATGGCCCCGTTCCCACTGGGCGATTATCAATTGTTTCTGGCTTACCTGCTTTCAGCATTGAATCAGCATATTCTGCGGAATAAATAGAAATAAAATCCATGCCTAAACTTGCCAAGAAAGTCGCATCTTTCTTGTTTAAGGTAATACGAATTGTATTGTCATCTACTTTCTCCACAGATTTTAACAATTCAGGGAATTTCATGGCTTTGAAATATGGATAAGTTCCCTTAGATACATTGTGATATGGATGATTTGGATCTAACTGACGTTGGAATGAGAATACAACATCATCCGCATTAAAATCGCGTGTTGGGGTAAATTCTTTTGTTGTATGGAATTTAACACCTTTTCTTAAATGGAATGTATAAGTTAAACCATCATCGCTAATTTCCCAACTTTCAGCTAAGGCTGGTTCAATATCTGTTGAGCCTTTTTTAAATTCAACTAAGCGGTTATACACTTGTTGTGAGCTTGCATTATAAGATGTTCCCTCCATTACAAGTGCAGGGCTAAATCCTAAAGGTGCTTTTGCTGTACAGTAAACGAAAGTATTGTTAGATGCAGATTTGGTTTCAGATTGTGCAGTCGGTTTATTTGCTGAACCTGATTGATCACAAGCGGCTAATACAAGCGTTGCAGCCGTAAGAGTTAGTGTTGCTTTTAGCTTCATGATAGTTCCTCACTTTGTTAGCAGAGATTTATTCGAGCATTGTCATATAACCATGATGCTAGATAAATCCTATATAAAATAAATGTTTAATAAGATATAAGCAAATGTCGCTTTTTTTAAATAAAAAAATTCCATGGATTATAACAAATTAATCTAAGGATTCTTACGTAAATGATCGCCATCATTTTTATGTAATTTCATAAGCGACCAAACTAAGGCGATTGCAAAAAGTGATGAGGTTAAGAAAGTATAGCTAAATGCCTGTTGTAAGCCATCACTCGCGCTAAAGAAATGTCTATAGAGATTTAGAATTATCGATGAAATAGCAATACCAAATCCAATTCCAACTTGCTGCACAATACTTAATACTGTCGAACCTGTTCCTGCCTGTTGTTTTGAAAGATCGCCTACAGTCAACGTATTAATTGAAGTGAAAATTATCGACATACAAGCACCGTACCACATGAGATTGCAAATAATCCAAGTCAGAGAACTTTGTTTATCTAACCAAGCCATTGAAATAACAGAGCCAGCCATCAAAAGTGCGGATGAAATTAGCGTTGTTTTATAGCCCCAACGATTTAAAATTCGTCCAATTAATATTTTCAAAATCACCGAAATTAACGCAATTGGTGCTAATAGCCAGCCTGACATTTCAGCACTATAACCGAAAGATAATTGGAACATCAAAGGCAATAAAAAAGGAACGCCAGATGCAGATAATCGGATAAAAATATTGGCAATGATGCCTAATCTGAATGTACGAGTGCGGAAAAGGGATAAAGGTAAAATGGAATCTTCATTGTTTTTAGCATAACTAAAATAAGCCACGAGTAACAGAACGCCAACAACTAACACACTATAGGTTGTAATTGGGCTATGTTGGCTTTCACCGAGTAAATCCAAACCAAGCGTGATGCTAACTAACCCCAATGCAAACAGTAAAAAACCTGTCCAATCTAGTTTCTCTGCTTCGCCTTTGATGTTACTCATCACGCTGCCCGATGCCAAAATCCCTAGTGCACCAATTGGAATATTAATTAAAAAAATCCAGTGCCAACTGGCGTGAATGACTAACCATCCCCCTAAAATAGGCCCTAGAATTGGCCCAATCAAACCTGCAGTTGCCATTAAATTCCAAGCATTCACTAATTGTTGTTTCGGGACAGCTTGAATAATAGCTAAACGCGCCACCGGCATCATAAAAGCACCGCCCATCCCCTGAATCACTCTGGCTAAGATTAAACTTTCTAAATTAGGCGCAGCAGCACAAGCAATAGAACCTAAAATAAAAGTCAACACTGCAGCGCGAAAAACGGTCAATGTCCCAAATTTTGCAGCCGCCCAAGCGGTAAGAGGAATAAATAATGCAACGGCTAAAGAATAAGCAATAATCGCCATTTGCATTTCAAAGGCGGGTTTATGTAAATCGGAGGATATCGCCGGTAAGGCGGTATTAAGAATAGTGGCATCTAGGCTCTGCATAAAAAGCGCCATTGCCGCTACCCAAGCTAAACCGCGATAAGCATTGGATTCAGTCATCGTGCTCCGTGAAAATGGTGCAACCAATTTTCAATAAAATCGGCAATTTGCGGAATACAGTTAATATCCAACAAAGTGCGGTCAATTTCAAGGGGATAATTCGTTGCAACTGCGAGCACATATTCGTCAATTTCGGGTAAAGGTTTTGTCATTTCCTGACGATGGAGCAAAATCTTTGGAATTGGCTCTTGTTTAAAGCCTTCTACCAACACTAAATCCGTTAAAGTGCGGTCAAATTGTTGTGCTAAATAATCCAATGAAACAGGTTTGGGTGTTTCCGTCATGATCGCCCAGCGTTCATCATTCGCTAAAATGACTTGAGAGGAACCCGCCTCTTTCATACGCCAACTATCTTTTCCTTCCTTATCAACTTGCATATTGTGATGGCTATGTTTAATCACTGAAACGCGAATGTGACGAGCGATAAGTTCTGGGATAAGTTTTTCTAATAATGTTGTTTTACCACTACCGCTATAACCGGTAATCCCTAACAAAGGTATTGCTCTATTCATCATGTAATCCTTAAATTCTAATTACTCGAGTTTTAACCAAATGGAATAAACTCCAATATAAAAAGCCTTATTGTATTCAATAAGGCTTTTTACTATTCACTATAACTTTTCAAATTACTTAATTTTGCTAAACCAAGCTCACAGCTTTTCAATTGAGTAGCAAGTTCCATTTGTAGAATTTGTTGTTTACTCTGGTTAAGTTTACTTTTAATTTTATTTACCTGAATATGTGTACCAGGCTGTCTCTCGGCCTGATTTATTAAACTTTCTGTTTCTTTAAACAACTGTTCACATTGCTGTGGAACCGAGTTAGGCACAGCTAAAACAGTAGGTGATATGACAGAGAAAAATGCAGTCAAAATAAGGAATGTTTTTTTCATTTTTAGATCCTTTCTTCTCTTTATCCTAGAAAATTTCAAAACTGAAGATAGTAAGAAAATAACAAAATACAATCAATATGTCCAGACTTAAACGGATTTTACTATGCTAATTAATAATAGAATCTAAACTAGAGCTATATTTTTTTGAAAAAGTTACAAATTTGATATAGATCAATTTTACAAACTTTAACAAATAATAGGTATTTCATAACTTACATCAAAAATATGAACCAGATAACGTTTTTTAGTATTTTTTATCCTTACGTTTAGTAGTAAAATAACCACCAATTTGGGTTATCTTTGTAGTGATTTTCTATTTTTCATCGTTGTGTAGTGATTATGTAGATAAACCAATTTAAACTTAGCTAATTGGAGTTGAGTGATTAGGGATTATTTAAGGCTTTGCCTTTTTAATCATTGTTGGAACTAATGTTGTTTATACAGAGGAGTTGAGAATGTTGGACGTTGTTGACCTTTCTCGCTTGCAGTTTGCTTTAACTGCGTTGTATCACTTCATTTTCGTGCCGCTGACATTAGGTTTGTCATTCGTCCTTGTGATTATGGAAACTATTTATGTGGCGACAGGCAAAGAAGTTTATAAAGATATGACAAGATTCTGGGGTAAGTTATTTGGTATTAACTTCGCCCTTGGGGTGACCACAGGTATCATTATGGAATTCCAATTCGGTACTAACTGGTCTTATTATTCTCATTATGTAGGTGATATTTTTGGTGCGCCATTAGCGATTGAAGCGTTACTAGCCTTTTTCTTAGAATCAACTTTTGTGGGGTTATTCTTCTTTGGTTGGGATCGTTTAACTAAAGGTAAACACTTACTTGCTACATATTGTGTAGCTTTCGGTTCGAACTTATCTGCAATGTGGATTTTAGTTGCTAATGGTTGGATGCAGTCTCCAGCTGGCTCAGAATTTAATTTTGAGACAGTACGTATGGAAATGACGAGCTTCTTAGACCTTTGGCTAAATCCAGTTGCCCAAAGTAAATTCTTGCACACGTTAACAGCAGGTTATTCGACTGGTGCAATGTTTGTATTAGGTATTAGTGCATTCTATTTATTAAAAGGTCGTGATATTGGTTTTGCCAAACGTTCATTCTCTGTTGCTGCAACCTTTGGTTTTATCGCGGCATCAGCGGTGTTAATTATGGGGGATGAATCAGGTTACGACATTGGTAAAGCACAACCAGTGAAATTGGCGGCAATGGAAGCCGAGTTTGAAACTCATCCTGCGCCAGCGCCATTTCATCCAGTTGCAATTCCAAATACTGCAGAAATGAAAAATGATTTTGCGATTGAGATCCCATATTTGGGGGGGGTAATTGCAACGCGTTCTTTAGATACTGAAATTGTTGGTTTGAAAGATATTCAAGCGAAAAATGAAGGTCGTGTTCGTAACGGTATGGTCGCTTACGATTTATTCACGCAATTAAAAGCAGAGAAAAAATCAGCAGGCCACGTAAATCCAGAAACTAAAGCAAAATTTGATGAAGTAAAAGGTGATTTAGGTTTTGGTTTATTATTAAAACGTTACACAGATAAAGTTGTAGATGCAACAGATGAACAAATTAAACAAGCTGCTCGCGATACTATTCCAAACGTAGGTCCTAACTTCTGGGCATTCCGTGGGATGTTAGCAGCCGGTGGTTTAATTATTTTACTGACCTTCGGAGCATTTGTTCAAAATTTACGTAACAAAGTCACTTCTTCTCGCTTATTGCTTAAAGCATTGCTTTGGTGTATCCCATTGCCAATCTTAGCAATTGAATTTGGTTGGTTCTTAGCTGAGTCTGGTCGTCAACCTTGGGCAATCTATGAAGTTTTACCTGTTGGGGTATCAGCGTCTCAGTTAAGTACTGGCGATTTATGGTTCTCTATTGGTTTAATTTGTGCGCTTTATCTTGCGTTCATTATTGTTGAGATGTATTTGATGTTTAAATATGCGCGTTTGGGTCCAAGTGCGTTAAAAACCGGCAAATACTACTTTGAACAATCATCTAAATAAGCAGGAGATGAATTATGATTGATTATGAATTTCTACGTTTTATTTGGTGGGTGTTAGTTATTGTATTGTTGATCGGTTTTTCTGTTACCGACGGATTCGATATGGGCGTGACCGCACTTTTACCTGTAACAGGCAAAAAAGAAGTGGAGCGCCGTATTATGATCAACTCTATTGCCCCCCATTGGGATGGTAACCAAGTTTGGTTATTAACTGCAGGCGGCGCAGTATTTGCGGCATGGCCAATTGTATATGCCGTTTCATTCTCAGGTTTCTACATCGCTTTAGTATTGGTTTTAGCTGCGTTATTCTTGCGCCCATTGGGTTTTGAATATCGTGCAAAGATTGATAACCCGACTTGGCGTTCTGTTTGGGATTGGGGGCTATTCGCAGGTGGTTTTGTACCATCATTAGTATTTGGGGTGGCTTTTGGTAATTTATTACAAGGCGTTCCATTCCATTTCAACGAATTGACTCAAGTAACTTATACCGGTTCATTCTTTGAATTATTAAATCCATTTGCATTATTGTGTGGTGTTATTAGCTTATCAATGCTTGTGACTCACGGTGCGAACTGGTTACAAATGAAAACAACCGAAGAATTGCGTGATCGCGCTCGTTCAGTGAGCCAAATCGGTGCTATTGTGACTTTAATTGCATTCGTATTAGCTGGAGCATGGTTATACTTTAAAGAGGGTTATGTAGTAACGAGTGTTGTGGATCATTACGCGCCATCATCTCCAATGAATAAAGAAGTTGCTGTTGAAACTGGTGCGTGGTTTAGAAATTTCAATGAAATGCCAATTCTTTGGATTTTCCCAGTATTAGCAGTAGTTGCTGCATTATTAAATGCGGCATTTTCTAAAGCTAATCGTTGTGGTTTCGCATTCTTTTTCTCTGCATTAACAATGGCTGGCGTGATTATTACTGCTGCAGTATCTATGTTCCCATTTGTGATGCCTTCAAGCTCACATCCTGAACAAAGTTTGTTAATGTGGGATGCAACTTCAAGTGAATTAACATTAACGTTAATGTTGATTTTTGCACTTATCTTTGTGGCTATTTCTTTGGTTTATACTATTTGGTCTTATTCGAAGATGTTTGGTCGCTTAGATGCGAATTTCATTGATGAAAATAAACACTCATTATACTAAGGAGATTAATATGTTATATGTAATTTGGGTAGTGGGTGTGTTATTAGCTATATTTGCCAGTGCAAAATTAACCATTGGCAAAGAAAAAGCAGGAAAATTTGACGAGTAATATGATTCATTCACTCTATCAATTAATTA
The DNA here is from genome assembly GCF_018829625.1 of Haemophilus sp. SZY H36. Taxonomy (NCBI): domain Bacteria; kingdom Pseudomonadati; phylum Pseudomonadota; class Gammaproteobacteria; order Pasteurellales; family Pasteurellaceae; genus Haemophilus; species Haemophilus sp. SZY H36. The sequence goes on from NZ_JAHKKA010000002.1 coordinate 233,119, forward strand.
ATAAGGGTTCGTTTCGAACCCTTTCATTTATTTTAGCGCTAGGACTAACAGCCGTATTTTTCTTTAATATTGATAATTTTTCAACGTTGTTACGAAATGATTCTCCTTGGTGGATTTTAATGATCTTTTGGGGATTGATTACGGTTTGGATTCATGGAATAGGATTTGAAATTAAAAGCGTAATTTGGAAACTAATTTTCTTACCTTATATCGCTTATATCATTATATTGATTAGTGCTGTAGAGCATTTTTATCTACGAGGATGATTTTTTTCTTCGGCATATTGCTTATCTAAAAAACAGGTTCTAAAATATCCGACCTATTGCGGTGGGCAAAGCTTAATAATGTCAGAAAAAACCTTCTATCTTCCCGTTCGAGTATATTATGAAGATACTGATGCTGGTGGCGTTGTGTATCATGCTCGTTATTTGCATTTTTTTGAGCGGGCTAGAACAGAATATTTGCGAGCGTTAAATTTTACGCAGCAAACTTTATTACAAGAACAACAACTCGCGTTTGTTGTCAAATCGCTCGCTATTGATTATTGCGTTGCGGCAAAATTGGATGATTTACTCACGGTAGAAACAGATGTCATAGAGATAAAAGGCGCAACAATCCTTTTTGAGCAACGACTTATGCGTGATACGGTGATGTTATCAAAGGCTACAGTCAAGGTAGCCAGTGTTCATCTTGGCAATATGAAACCTGTGGCTCTTCCTAAAGAAGTAAAAGCTGCGTTTTACAACCTAAAATAAACTTTTCGGAGTGTGCAATGACTGCAGAATTGAATTTTTTAGATCTTTTTCTAAAAGCAAGTATTGTTGTTCAACTTGTAATTGTGATTTTGATTTCATTCTCAATTATTTCTTGGGCAATTATTATTCAACGTAGCCGAGTTTTAACGGCAGCTTTAAAAGAAGCGAATACTTTTGAAGACCGTTTTTGGTCTGGTGAGGATTTGAATAAGCTATATGAAGGATTATCAAATCGTCGTGATATTTTAACGGGTAGTGAACAGATTTTCTTTGTTGGTTTCAAAGAGTTTTCTCGCTTGAAACAAGTGAATCCTGATGCGCCTGAGGCGATTATTAAAGGAACTACGCGAGCAATGAATCTTACAATGAATCGTGAAGTTGAAAGCCTTGAAAGTCGCGTACCATTTTTGGCTACAGTAGCTTCTGTTAGCCCTTATATTGGTTTATTCGGAACTGTTTGGGGTATCATGCACGCTTTTATGGCATTAAGTGGTGCTAAACAAGCAACTTTACAAATGGTTGCTCCTGGTATCGCTGAGGCTTTGATTGCTACTGCAATCGGTTTGTTTGCTGCGATTCCGGCTGTAATGGCTTATAACCGTTTAAGTTTACGCGTGAATGCTATCGAACAGAATTATGGTAACTTTATTGATGAATTTACGACGATTTTACATCGCCAAGCTTTCGGCAAAGCACCACACTAAAATATAGAAAAAATACACCGCACTCTTTCGTTAAGTGCGGTGAAAAATAAGAGAGATTTGAATTATGGCTCGTCGTCAGCGTAAAGATATTAAATCTGAAATTAATATTGTCCCGTTTTTGGATGTATTGTTAGTGCTTGTGTTGATCTTTATGGCAACAGCACCAATTATTAGCCAAAGCGTACAAGTGGAATTGCCGGATTCAGTGCAAAGTCAAAATGTATCTAATGAAGATAAAGTGCCGGTAATTCTTGAGGTTTCAGGGATTGGACAATATGCGATTTCTATTGGCGGAGAACGTCAAGAAGGGTTAACGGAAGAAATGGTGACACAGTTATCTCGACAAGAATTTGATAAAGATAATAACACACTATTTTTAGTGGGTGGAGCTAAGGAAGTTCCCTATGAAGAAGTGATTAAAGCACTTAATCTGCTCCACCTTGCTGGAATTAAATCTGTTGGTTTAATGACAAACCCAATTTAACTAAGTAGGTAACCGTGCAAAATAATCGACAAAAAAAAGGCGCAAATGCATTTGTTATTTCTATAGTGATGCACCTTGTTTTGTTTGGATTGTTGATTGTCAGCTCTTTCTACCATACAGTTGAAATTATGGGTGGTGGCGAAGGTGATGGTGATGCTATGGGCGCAGTAATGGTCGATACTGGCTCTGCAGCGCAAGAATGGGGTAGAATTCAACAACAGAAAAAAGGGCAAGCGGATAAACAGAAACGTCCAGAACCCGTTGTTGAAGAAAAACCGCCACAACCTAATCAAGAAGAGATTAAGCGTCAACAGGAAGTTCAACGACAAGAAGAGTTAAAACGTCAGCAAGAACAGCAACGTCAGCAAGAAATAAAAAAACAACAAGAGCAAGCTCGTCAAGAAGCGTTGGAAAAACAGAAACAAGCTGAAGAGGCAAAAGCAAAACAAGCTGCTGAAGCTGCAAAATTAAAAGCAGATGCAGAAGCTAAACGTTTAGCTGCAGCAGCAAAACAAGCTGAAGAAGAGGCGAAAGCTAAAGCAGCAGAACTTGCAGCACAAAAAGCAAAACAAGAGGCTGAAGCCAAGGCAAAAGCTGAAGCCGCAGCTAAAGCAAAAGCTGAGGCTAAAGCGAAAGCTGAAGCAGATGCAAAAGCTAAAGCCGCTGCCGATGCTAAAGCAAAAGCTGAAGCCGATGCAAAAGCTAAAGCCGCAGCTGATGCTAAAGCAAAAGCTGATGCAGAGGCGAAAGCTAAGGCTGCTGCCGATGCTAAAGCTAAAGCGGATGCAGCAAAACGAAAAGCGGACCAAGCCAGTTTAGATGATTTCTTAAATGGCGGAGATATTGGTGGCGGTAGTGCATCTAAAGGCGGAAATGCTAACAAAGGTGGAACTCAAGGTAGCGGTGCTGCGCTTGGTTCTGGCGATGGTGGCAAAGTAGGAGATCAATACGCTGGAGTAATTAAGAAAGAGATTCAACGTCGTTTCTTAAAAGATCCAAGTTTTGCAGGAAAAGTTTGTCGTATTAAAATTCAATTGAGTCGAGATGGAACAATCTTGGGATATCAAAAAATTTCAGGTCCTGATGATATTTGTACAGCAGCATTAAGTGCGGTGGCTAGAACGAAAAAAGTTCCTGCAGCTCCATCGGATGCTATTTATGAGAAATATAAATCGCCAATTATTGACTTTGATATTCGATAATTCTTTATAAAAATTTATTGTTAAATTTTAAAGGTAACAAAATGAAATTATTAAAACGTTTAGTGAGCGTATTAGCGATTGTACTTGCTGTTGCAAACAATGCATTCGCTGATGATGAAGTTCGCATTGTAATTGATGAAGGGGTTGATGGTGCACGTCCTATAGCTGTTGTGCCGTTTGCTGGATCTGCACCAGAAGATATTAGCAAAATTGTTGCTGATGATTTACGTAACAGCGGTAAATTTAATCCTATTGCAGTATCTCAGATGCCTCAACGTCCAACTTCAGCAGCAGAGGTAAATCCTGAAGCTTGGTCTAATATTGGAATTGACGCAATTGTGGTCGGACAAGTTGTTCCATCTGGTAATGGTTATAGTATTACTTATCAATTAATTGACACCGTTGGTGCATCAGGTACGCCTGGAGCGGTATTAATGCAAAATAGCTATACAGTGACAAATAAATGGTTACGCTATGGTGCTCATACTGTTAGTGATGAAGTTTTTGAAAAATTAACTGCGATTCGTGGTGCATTTAGAACTCGTATCGCTTATGTTGTGCAAAAAAATGGTGGTTCACAGCCCTATGAAGTTCGTGTTGCAGACTACGATGGCTATAATCAATTTATCGTAAATCGTAGCTCTCAACCAATTATGTCACCAGCTTGGTCTCCAGATGGTCAACGTTTAGCTTATGTGTCTTTTGAAAATAAAAAATCACAACTTGTTGTACAAGATTTAAATTCTGGTGCTCGTAAAGTGGTAGCATCTTTCCCTGGTCATAATGGTGCACCAGCATTTTCACCGGACGGTTCACGTTTAGCGTTTGCCTCTTCGCAAGATGGACTATTAAATATTTATGTGATGAATTCTCATGGTGGTACACCAACTCAATTAACTCGTGGGGCAGGTAATAATACTGAACCATCTTGGTCACCAGATGGTAGTTCAATTCTTTTTACCTCTGATAGAGGGGGCTCACCACAAGTTTATCGCATGAGTGCGAATGGTGGTAGTGCAACGCCTGTTGGTGGTCGTGGTAGTGCACAAATTAGTGCTGATGGTAAAACCCTTGTAATGATTAATGGTAACAATAATGTAGTTAAACAAGATCTTACAACTGGAGCTTCTGAAGTACTCAGCACATCATTCTTAGGTGAAAGTCCAAGTCTTTCACCAAATGGAATTATGATTATTTATAGCTCTACACAAGGCCTAGGAAAGGTGTTACAATTGGTTTCTGCAGATGGTCGCTTTAAGGCGAGCCTTCCAGGAAGTAATGGCCAAGTAAAATTTCCAGCTTGGTCACCATACTTAACTAAATAAAAAAACTCATTGAGGAGAAATCTAATGAACAAATTTGTTAAATCATTATTAGTTGCAGGTTCTGTAGCTGCATTAGCAGCTTGTAGCTCATCTAACAACGATGCTGCAGGCAATGGTGCTGGTCAAACTTTCGGTGGATACTCTGTTGCTGATCTTCAACAACGTTACAACACCGTATATTTCGGTTTTGACAAATACAACATCGAAGGTGAATACGTTCAAATCTTAGATGCACACGCAGCATACTTAACAGCAACACCATCAGCTAAAGTATTAGTTGAAGGTAACACCGACGAACGTGGTACTCCTGAGTACAATATTGCGTTAGGTCAACGTCGTGCTGATGCTGTTAAGGGTTACTTAGCAGGTAAAGGCGTAGAAGCAGGTAAATTAAGCACTGTATCTTACGGTGAAGAAAAACCAGCAGTTCAAGGTCACGATGAAGCTGCATACTCTAAAAACCGTCGTGCAGTGTTAGCATACTAATTTTTAGTATTCTTAATACTAACAAGGAACAGGGCCTATCAAATGATAGGCCCTGTTTTATTTTCTGATTATAATTTACTCACTCATAGAAAAAAGATAAATTTATTCTTGCATATAAAAATAAACTGGATATGATAGACGCTCTTTATTTTTATGGGTCGTTAGCTCAGTCGGTAGAGCAGCGGACTTTTAATCCGTTGGTCGAAGGTTCGAATCCTTCACGACCCACCAAATAACCACTCATATTACATCTCTAAAATCTAAATCTATACTTCTTCCATACGTCAAATTATTAGTGTCTATTTATCTTCTATAACTAAGAGTCTTATCATTAAATCCTTTCTAAAAAAAGATTATGAATTGATTATGTTTAACGGCTTCTATTTAAAATTATTTATATTATTGTTCAAACATTCTCTCTTGCTCTACTCACCCCTCTTTTTTACTGTCCACAATAATCAACAATACTTTCAAAATCCTCTTCTCTATTAATATAAAGAATTCTGGCTCCCTGTATTACTAATTAATATCAGAGTAACTATTTTGAGACTTAAGCTTGCTCTCAATTTCAATGAATTTAAGACTTATAAATAAATTTAATTAAAAAATCCCAACCTAGGTTGGGATTTAAAAATGACTAAAGATTCTACCGCACTTTATGCTTTGCTTACTTCAAAACGTTCAAATGCCAATACTTTTTTCTCTAATTTACGTAGCAATAAAGTCGCAATACCCGTAATAATTAAATAGATGCCTCCCGCAATGCCGTAAATTGTCAGTGCATCATATTCTGTACCATAAAGTTGGCGAGCATAGCCCATAATGTCCATAATTGTAATAGTGGAGGCTAATGCCGTGCCTTTAAATACCAAAATAATTTCGTTACTGTAAGACGGCAAAGCACGTTTTAAGGCATAAGGAATTAAAATTTTTAAAGTTTGTATGCGGTTTAATCCTAATGCTGCACAACTTTCCCATTGTCCTTTTGGAATGGCTTTCACTGCACCATGAAATAATTGTGTGGAGTAGGCTGCACTGTTTAGCGCTAAAGCTAATGCTGCACAGAACCAGGCATTGGATAAGAGATACCATAATGGGCTGTCAATAATCCACTGAAATTGGCCCGGCCCCGCATAAATTAAAAAGAACTGAACTAACAGTGGCGTGCCAGTGAATAAAGTAAGGTATAAATTAATCGCTCTTTTTACCCATTTATTTTCCATTGAAAGTAAAAAAGTGAGAAATAATGCCAAACAGAAGGCAATCAGTAATGATACGACTGTAAGCAACAAACTCGTTGGAATCCCTTGTGCGATCACGCTTAAATATTCTTGAAACATTATTTCACGCCCCTTTCAAAACGAGTAAAACGTAGCTCTAATTTTCGAATACCAACTTGGCTAATTAATGTTACCGCTAAATAAATTAACGCAGCAATACCGTACCAAGTAAAGGGTTGATGTGTATTGGTATTAATCAGATCCGCTTGGCGCATCAAATCGTCCACACCAATCAATGAAACCAATGCTGTATCTTTTAGTAATACAAGCCATTGATTGCTTAAACCTGGTAAGGCATGACGCCATACTTGTGGCATGACAATGTGGATGAACGTATAACTTTTGCTTAAGCCTAACGCCGCACCAGACTCCCATTGACCTTTCGGAATAGCTTGAATTGCGCCGCGTAATGTTTGTGAAGCATAAGCTGCAAAAATGAGAGAAAGCGCAAATACACCGCAGCCAAATGCCCCAAATTCAATGTATTCTCCTGTTAGCATTTCTACTAATTCAGTGGAACCAAAATATACGAGTAATACAACGAGAATTTCAGGTAAGCCACGCAATAAGGCAATGAATACTGCCGTTGGTTTTCCAACAAAACGATTTGCTTCAAGTACGACAAAAATTAGGCTTAAAAATAACCCTAGGATTAATGAACAGACCGCAAGCCCTAAAGTCATTAGGGCTGCGGTAAACATTAAAGAAAGAAAATCAGAACTCATAGATTATTTTGTCATCCATTTATCATAGATTTTTTGGTATTCACCATTTGCTTTAATTGCAGCTAAACCTTTGTTTAATTGCTCCGCTAATTCTTTATTTGATTTATGCATTGCAATGCCTAAACCATTACCAAAATATTTTTTATTTGCTACCTTTTCGCCTACAAATTGCATTTCTGGTTCTTTGCTAATCATATCTGCAAGTACTGCGGTATCACCAAAAATCATATCAATTCTACCGCTCTTTAAGTCTAAAATTGCGCTCTGTAAGCTAGCATAAGCCTTAGTTGTATATTGTTTGGTTTCTGCTACTGTGTATTGTTGGAATGTGGTTCCATTTTGAACGCCAACATTTTTTGCACTTTCTAACGTTGCTTTTCCTTTAAGGGTTACATAGCTTGCAGTGCTATCGTAATATGCATCAGAGAATAAAACCTGTTTTGCTCTTGCATCGGTAATATCAATAGCGGAAATGGATGCATCAAAGCGTTTTGCTTTTAAATTTGGAATTAATGCATCAAAAGCTTCGCCTTTGAATTTACAGGTTGCTTGGATTTCTTTACAAATTGCATTCGCCACATCGACATCAAAACCAATAATCTCGCCTTTTTCATTTGTGGTTTCAAATGGTGGATAGCTAGGTTCCATTGCAAAAGTAAGCTCTTGTGCGCTTGCTGTTACGGATGCGCCGAATAAAATTGCAGTTAATAATGTTTTTTTCATAATAAAATCCTTATTCTCTAGTGAGAAAGATATTGTTTAAATTGTTCAGTTTTCGGGTTTTCAAAACAATCTGCCGAGCCTATTTCGACAATTTTTCCCTGTTCCATATATACTACTTTCGTTGCTACTTTTTGTGCAACATTGACTTCGTGGGTCACAATCACCTGAGTAATGCCGGTTTCTTGTAATTCTTTAATAATATCTACAACTTGTGCCGTAATTTCAGGATCCAATGCAGCCGTTGGTTCATCAAATAGTAGAACTTGTGGCTTCATCATCAGTGCGCGGGCTATTGCAACACGTTGTTGCTGACCGCCTGATAAGTGTAATGGAAAGCGATCTGCAAATTGTTCTAAACGTAAACGTTTTAACAACTCCATTGCATCTGCTTTGGCTTCATTTTCACTTACGCCACGCACTTTCATTGGCGCTTCAATTAAGTTTTCAATAACAGTTAAGTGCGGCCAAAGGTGATATTGTTGAAATACCATTCCTACATCTTGGCGTAATTGTCGGATTGCTTTGGGATTTGCCATTGCATTGGATAAATTAAAATCATTATTTGCAATACTTAATTCGCCAGATTTTGGTACTTCTAATAAATTTAATGTGCGAATCAATGTGCTTTTACCTGCGCCACTTGGGCCAAGCAATACAACGGTATCACCCTCATTAGCTTCAAGATTAATATCAAATAATGCTTGAGATGAACCGTAAAAGAAATTTAGATTTTTAACACGAATAGTCATTTCAATTTTCTCGTCTTTTAAGATGAAAAAATATTACATTTTTATGAATAATTATGCAAGTGGTGTGAATAAAAAATCCCAAAAAAATTTGGGATTTTAGAAATTCGATTGAAATCAACCGCACTTTAAGCTTCTTTAGCCATTTCAAACTCAATTAACATCATTAAAATATGAATGACTTTGATATGGATTTCTTGAATACGATCTGCATAACGGAAATGTGGTACACGGATTTCAACATCTGCTAATCCAGCCATTTTTCCGCCGTCTTTACCTGTCATCGCAATAACTTTCATGCCTTTTGCTTTTGCAGCTTCAATGGCGTTTAAAATGTTTTTTGAATTGCCAGAGGTTGATAAACCGAATAACACATCACCTTTTTGACCCACCGCTTCAACATAGCGTGAAAAGACATATTCATAACCAAAATCATTACTTACACAGCTTAAATGACTTACATCTGAAATCGCAATAGCGGGGTAGCCAGGACGATTTTCACGATAACGACCCGTTAATTCTTCTGCAAAATGCATCGCATCACAGTGCGAACCGCCATTACCACAAGAAAGCACTTTGCCTCCTTGTTTGAAGCTATTTGAAATTAATAATGCGGCTTCTTGAATTAATTTAATGTTATTTTCATCAGAAATAAATTTGTTTAACACATCTTGTGCTTCCACAAGTTCTGCTTTGATTTGCTCTAAATACATTGATTGCTCCTTGTTGGGAATAAAATCGCGATGGCATTGTATAGCAGATAAACATTCTTCGCTAGCGTAAATAAAAATTCATCTTTTCCCGATGAAGTGATGATTTTTTGCGATTTAGATCGTAATAGTGAATTTGCGTGCTTTTAGATTATTTCAGATACACTTATTCTGAGGAAAATGAACAGTACTAAAATTTACAAAAATATCATGAAATTTTACTGCACTTTATTACTTTTCTTCGTGAGTTCTTTTACTTTGTCTAGCCCAGATTTAATGCTTCTTCATACTTACGATAATCAATCAATAGAAGGTTGGGTCATGTCTGAAAAATTAGATGGTGTACGAGGTTATTGGGATGGAAAGCAATTATTAACCAGGCAGGGGCAACATTTATCTCCTCCAGCCTATTTCATTAAAGATTTTCCGCCTTTTGCGATTGATGGTGAACTATTTAGTGAGCAGAATCATTTTGAGGAAATTTCATCAATCACAAAATCCTTTAAAGGCGATGGTTGGGAAAAACTTAAATTATATGTTTTTGATGTCCCTGATGCAGAAGGCAATTTATTTGAGCGTTTAGCTAAATTGAAAACGTATTTACTTGAACATCCAACAACTTATATTGAAATTATTGAACAAATTCCAGTGAGAGATAAAGCGCATTTATATGAGTTTCTTAATCAAATAGAATCTTTGAAGGGGGAAGGCGTCGTTGTTCGAGATCCTAATGCACCTTACGAACGAAAACGTAGCAATCGGATTTTAAAATTAAAAACGACTCAAGATGAAGAATGTACGGTCATTGCACACCATAAAGGCAAAGGACAATTTGAAAATATGATGGGCGCTTTAACCTGTAAAAATCATCGGGGAGAATTTAAAATCGGTTCGGGTTTTAATTTAAGCGAACGAGAAAATCCCCCTCCGATAGGATCTGTGATTACTTATAAATATCGAGGTCTCACGAGTCGTGGAAAACCTCGATTTGCAACCTATTGGAGAGAGAAAAAATGAGCCTATTTATAAATCTGACAAAATGAATTTAATCAATATGGAAACAAGCGATTAATTTGCCATCAGTATATTGTTCCAAGTGCGGTTGATTTTCACGACATTTTTCTGTCGCTTTCCAACAACGAGGATTAAATGCACAGCCTTTAGGTGGATTAATCGGACTTGGCAATTCGCCCGTTAGCTTTATACGTTCACGGCGCAAGTTTGGTGACAAACGTGGCGTTGCTGAAAGTAACGCTTTGGTATAAGGATGTTGAGGATTAGAGAAAATTTGTTCTGTTGTTCCTTTTTCGACACAACGACCTAGATACATTACCATCACTTCATCAGCGATATGTTCTACCACAGAAAGATCGTGTGAAATGAACACGTAAGACAAGCCTAATTCATCTTGTAAATCCATCATTAAATTGAGTACTTGCGCACGCACGGAAACATCCAATGCAGAAACAGGTTCATCGGCAACAACAACATCGGGATCTAACATTAAACCACGAGCGATGGCGATACGCTGACGTTGTCCGCCAGAGAACATGTGAGGATAACGATCATAAAATTCAGCACGCAACCCTACTTTTTCCATCATTGATAAAACTGTTTCTCGACGTTCTTTGGCAGAAAGTTTTGTATTGATGATCAATGGTTCTTCCAAAATTGAACCAATTTTTTTACGTGGATTTAATGACGCATAAGGATTTTGGAAAACTATTTGAATTTTTTTACGACGTAGCGCCTTTGTTTCGGAATCATTTTCTAAAAAATTGTGCCCTTTGTAATACAATTCGCCTTCGGTTGGTTGTTCAATCATGGTTAGCAAACGCCCTAGCGTTGATTTTCCACAACCTGACTCCCCCACGATAGCTAAAGTTTTACCTCGTTTAAGCTGAAAAGAGACACCATCTAACGCTTTTACTTGCTGTGGTTTTGCAAACAAGCCTTTTCTTACAGGGTAATATTTTTTTAAGCCAATCGCATTTAATAATGGCGTATTTTCTTTTACTTCATTCGTCATTATTAAGCTCCTTGATATTCAACAGGATTGCCTTGCTCGTTCAGCGGAGTATGGCATTTTACTTTACGTGAACCGATCTGATGTAATAGAGGTTCGACTTGGCGGCAATATTCAGTGGCATAAGGACAGCGAGGATTTAATAAGCAGCCTGTTGGGCGATCGTATTTTCCAGGTACCACACCTTGTAACGACGCTAAGCGAGATTTTCCTTCTGCAAATTCAGGTAATGAACGTAACAAGGCCTGAGTGTAAGGATGTTTTGGCTCGCGGAAAATATCTTTTGCGGTGCCTTCTTCAACGATTTGTCCCGCATACATCACGATAATTCGATCTGCAGCTTCAGCAACAAGCGCAAGATCATGGGTAATCAAAATCAGTGACATGCATTCTTTTTTCTGCAATTCGAGTAAGAGCTCCATAATTTGTGCTTGAATGGTTACGTCCAATGCAGTAGTTGGCTCGTCAGCAATCAATAATTTAGGTCTGCAAGCTATTGCCATCGCAATCATCACACGCTGACTCATTCCGCCAGAAAGCTGATGGGGATAAACATCAATCCGAGATTCAGGATCAGGAATACCGACCAATCTTAAAAGCTCTAAAGTGCGGTCTTTTCTTGCCTTTTTTGTACCGCCTTCATGAGTTTTTAACGCTTCCATAATTTGGAAACCCACAGTATAAGCTGGATTCAAGCTTGTCATTGGATCTTGGAAAATCATCGCAACATCAGCACCAATAAGCTGGCGTTTAGCTTTACTCTCTAAAGTGAGTAAATTTGTGTTTTCAAATTGCAAGTATTCTGCAGATACACGTCCTGGATGATCAATTAGCCCCATAATTGCGAGAGAACTCACAGATTTACCTGACCCCGATTCTCCCACAATGCCAAGCACTTCACCTTGTGCGACTTGATAGCTGATGCGATCCACTGCTTTAAATGGCGTATTTTTATCGCCAAAGTGAACAGAAAGTTCTTTTACGTCTAATAATGCCATTCTGTTTTCCTATTGTTTGAGTTTCGGATCAAGTGCATCACGCAAGCCATCACCCATTAAGTTAAAGGCGAGCACTAAAGATAAAATAACTAAGCCAGGAATTGTAACCAACCAGTTTGCTGCTTGCATAAAACCACGTGCTTCTGAAAGCATTGTGCCAAGCTCAGGTGTCGGTGGTTTTGCTCCAATGCCTAAGAAACCAAGTGTTGCGAGTTCTAAGATTGCATTAGAAATCCCCATCGTCATTTGCACAATCAAGGGTGCTAAACAGTTGGGTAAAATCACAATAAACATGAGGCGAAGAACACCTGCGCCAGCGACTTTAGAGGAGGTGACATAATCACGATTTTTTTCATTCATCACCGCTGCTCGAGTTAAACGCACATAGCTAGGAATTGATACAACGGCGATCGCTAAAGTGGCATTGGCGAGTGATGGCTCTAAAATAGAGACGACTACAATCGTCAAGAGTAAGTTTGGAATCGCGAGCATAATATCAATTAGGCGAATAATAATTGTATCTAGCACACCGCCATAATAGCCAGAAATCAAGCCAAGGCTAGTACCAAAGGCGCAGGATAGCAATACGATAACAAATCCCGCAAAGACAGAAATTCGCGTTCCGTAAATGATGCGAGAAAGGATATCTCGCCCAATATCATCTGTGCCGAGTAAATAGGCCGGATTGCCTCCTTCATACCAAGAGGGAGGAAGTAAAAGTGCGGTACGATTTTGTTCTGTTGGATCAAAAGGCGCAATATAAGGTGCGAAAATGCTGATTAAGGCAACAATCACAATAAAGGTTAAACCGATTAGCGCGCCTCGGTTTTGTTTGAAGTAAAACCAAAATTCTTGTAAGGGCGTTTTCGGCGCGAAAGTTGAAGGCGTGCCAGACATAATCTCTCCCACAATTAATGACGGATACGCGGATTGACCACGCCGTAAAGTAAATCGACGGTTAAATTCACCACAATAATAATTGTCGCAATAATCAGTACAGAACCTTGTAATACCGGATAATCGCGCGCTTGAATCGCATCAATAATCCATTTTCCAATTCCCGGCCATGAAAAAATGGTTTCTGTGAGTACGGCACCGGAAAGCAATTGACCAATGATTAATCCGACCACAGTGACAACAGGAATTAACGCATTACGCAATGCATGAACAATGACGATTCGAGTATAACTTAGGCCTTTTGCTTTTGCCGTGCGAATGTAATCTTCGCCTAATACTTCCAACATCGCAGAGCGTGTCATACGAGTAATAATAGCCAAAGGAACTGTGCCTAGGACGATTGCAGGAAGAATTAATGATTTAACTGCATTTTCGAAGGCGCCTGGCATACCAGAAAGCCAGCTGTCAATGAGCATAAATCCTGTTGGTGTATCGATCCAAAATTCATTATCTAAACGTCCGCCTTGCGGTAAACCGAGTTGTGGTGAAACGTATAAAATTAAAATCAATCCCCACCAGAAAATTGGCATAGAATAACCTGTGAGCGATGCAGCTGTAACCGTGTGAGAAATCCAACTATCTTTTTTTACTGCTGCAATCGTCCCTAAAATCACCCCGCCTAATAACGACCAAAATAACGCAAAAAATGCTAATTCAGCTGTGGCAGGGAAAAGTGTAAAAAATTCAGTAAGAACAGATTGTTGAGTGCGGAATGATGCCCCAAAATCACCTTGTAGCACTTTAGCAATATAATGAAAATATTGTTCATGCAAAGGAAGATCTAATCCTAATTGATGCATCATTTGTTGATGTATTTCAGGTGTTAAGCCACGTTCCCCCATCATTATCTCAACTGGATCGCCAGGAATAAAATGCACAAGGGCAAAAGTGATAAAAGTAATGGCAATAAAGGTTGGAATTACCATTAAGATACGCTTGAAGAAAAATTTAAACATTCAATCACTCAAATACAAAAAAAGTGCAGTTAAAATTCACCGCACTTTTCAAAGAAATTAATCGGTAGAAGTAAAACTCTCTTGGATTCTACCGCACTTTTTCCAGTTTTGCCAAATGTGCAATGAGCCATTTAATGCCTTGCGCTTGGAAGGCAATTTGGAGGCGAGTATTGTTATCTGATCCTTCGACATTAATGACGGTGCCAAAACCGAATTTTTCATGTTTGACTTTTTGACCCATTTTCCATTCATTTTCGACCGCACTTGTATTAGACAATGAACCGACTTTTGCTAGATTCATTGCGCGCGTGACAGTTCCTCGTAAACGAATTTCTTGGATACATTCTCTAGGTAATTCGGCGATAAAACGTGATGGTAAATGGCGTTCTTCTTTGGCATATAATCGACGGCTTTCCGCATAAGAGATGGTCAGTTTTTTCTTCGCGCGAGTAATACCGACGTAAGCTAAACGACGTTCTTCTTCTAAACGCCCAGGTTCTTCAAAAGAACGGAAACTTGGGAATAAACCTTCTTCTACGCCAACCATAAATACACGAGGAAATTCCAAGCCTTTAGCGGAGTGTAATGTCATCATTTCTACACAAGATTGATGCGGAGAGGCTTGTTCTTCACCAGCTTCTAAAGAGGCGTGAGTTAAAAAGGCGGTAAGCTCAGTCATATCTTCTGCATCATCAGGTTTGATGAATTCACGGGTTGCGGTAACCAATTCTTCCAAGTTTTCAATACGGACTTCGCCTTTTTCACCTTTTTCTTGTTTATACATTTCATATAAACCCGAATGTTTAATCACAAAATCAGTTTGTGCGAAAAGCGGCATTTCTGCGGTATCACGTTGTAGTGAATTAATTAATTCTTGGAAACGCAATAATGCTGTTGAGGCTCGCCCTGCCAACATATTTTCTTGTGTCCCGATTTGTACTGCTTGCCATAAGGTAATTTGACGTTCGCGTGTTAAGTTGCGCAATATATCTAAAGTGCGGTCACCAATACCACGGGTTGGCGTATTAATTACACGCTCAAAAGCAGCATCATCTTGACGATTATTAATTAAACGAAGATAGGCTAAAGCATCTTTAATTTCTTGACGTTCGAAGAAACGCATACCGCCATAAATACGATATGGAATTTGACAACGAATTAAGGCTTCTTCAATAACGCGTGATTGGCTATTACTACGATAAAGTACAGCACAATCATCAAGTTTTCCACCATGTTCTACCCAATCCTGAATTTGTGAAGCAACGAATTTTGCTTCGTCCAATTCATTAAAAGCGGCATAGATGCCAACCGGATCGCCTTTTTCACCCTCTGTCCATAAATTTTTACCAAGACGATCACTATTGTTTGCAATTAATTCATTTGCGCTGTTTAGGATATTGGCGGTAGAACGATAGTTTTGTTCAAGGCGAATTGTTTCGGCTTTGAAATCTTTCAAGAATTTTTGAATATTTTCGATTTGTGCGCCACGCCAGCCATAAATAGATTGATCATCATCGCCCACGATCATGACTTTGCCAGTTTCTCCCGCGAGAATTTTGATCCATTTATATTGGATTTTATTGGTGTCTTGAAATTCATCCACCAAAATATGCTGAAAACGTTGTTGATAACGTTGCAAAATTAATGGTTTTTTCTCAAATAATTCATAGGCCCGAATTAATAATTCAGCAAAATCGACCAATCCTGCGCGATCGCAGGTGTCTTGATAGATCTTATAGATTTTAATCCATTCACGCTCCTGACGATCATTAAAATCTTCAATATCGTTTGGGCGCAAGCCTTCATCTTTTTTGTTATTGATGTACCAACAAGCCTGTTTAGGAGGAAAAGCTTTTTCATCAAAATTATGTAATTTTAATAACCGTTTAATTAAACGAAGTTGATCTTCTGAATCCAAAATTTGGAAATCTTGTGGCAATCCTACATCTAAATGATGAGCTCGCAATAAACGATGGGCAATGCTGTGAAAGGTTCCAATCCACATACCAAATAATTGATGTTGGGCGTGTTTGGCAAGTGTTGCTTGAATACGATGACGCATTTCTGCTGCCGCTTTATTGGTAAACGTCACCGCCATAATACTGCCTTCAGAAATATTTTCTACCGCAATTAACCAAGCGATGCGGTGCGTCAATACACGCGTTTTACCAGAGCCTGCACCAGCTAGCACTAAGTGATTACCTAGAGGAGCAGCTACGGCTTCGCGTTGTTTATCGTTAAGTCCGTCAAGTAATTCAGAAATATCCATAACAATTAAACTGTTCAAATTTACAGTTATTATAATCCTATTTCTCTTTTGAAACAATAAGATTTGTAGGTATATCAAAAGTGGGGTAAAACATTTTCGAATAATATTAAGCAGGATTATCTATATCCTTAAACTCAACATCAAAACCATATGCTTTAGAAAGCCATTCTCCTAATATTTTTATACCATAGCGTTCTGTTGCGTGATGACCCGCGGCAAAAAAATGAATGCCCTGTTCACGTGCAGAATGAATAGTTTGCTCAGATACTTCACCTGTAACAAATGCATCACAGCCTTGCGCAGCAGCAAGATCAATATAACCTTGTCCTCCTCCTGTACAAATTCCTACTTTTCGAATCAGGCACGGACCATTTTCAATACAAATTAATGGCTTTCTATTCAAAACTTTTTCTATTTTCTCTGCAAATTCTTCTCCCGTCATAGGGGATCGCAATTCCCCCCAAACAGGAATGCTCATCGGCGGCTTTTCTAGTGGGTGTAACTGTTCAATACCAAGTAATTCTGCTAACTGGGCGTTATTTCCTAATTCAGAATGAATATCTAATGGTAAATGATAGCTATATAAATTTATATCATTCACAAGCAAACTTTTTATTCGTTTACCTTTCATTCCTCGAATACAAGGATTTTCGCTTTTCCAAAAATAGCCATGATGAACAATAATAGCATCAGCATCTTGCTCAATGGCATAATTAATCAATGCTTGACTTGCTGTAACTCCTGTAATGATTTTATGAACATTTGCTTTGCCTTCTACTTGCAAACCATTTGGCGCATAGTCAGTGATTTTTTCAGAATTAAGTTTTAGGTTAAGAAGTTGCTCAAGTTCAATGTTATTCATAATTAATATAAATAGGAAAAAGATAAGATATGGTACAAAATTCCAAAAAAAATGGCTAGCACAAAGGAGTGGGGGAAGTGTGCTAGCCAGGTTTGATTATGATTACTATCTAAAACAGGAATCATTATATACTAAATTATATATCGATTAATAAAAAAATAATATTTCTTTCTATTACTCAATACCAATCAATTTATGTGTTTGTAAACTTAGCTGCCATTTAGGTTTATTTGGGCGTTGATTCAACTGACCAAGTAAAGTGATAGTCTCAAGTAAATTCATTTCCCCCGCAATTTCACAAGGTGAAAGATAGTAATTCTCTGCTTTTATTTTTTTCTCAATCAATTCACAAAATGATGATACATTACCATCCATGACAATACGTACTTCATTTGCAAATGGAATACAGCGCTTTTCATACTTATGCGCATAAAGGCTCTTAGGACTCGCCGCAATATAATCTATTTGAGCAGGAACTGTCTTTAGACCATTAGTTTCAATTGCAAGAAAATAGCCATCTGCTTTAAATTGCTCAAGTAAGTATTCAATTTTTGGCACAATTGTTGGCTCACCACCAGTGATGATAATATTTCTTGATGGAAAGGACCGCACTTTTTCCAAAATCTGTGATGCAGACCAGCGTTTAAAATCATTATAAGGCGTATCACACCAAGGACAGTCCAGATTACATTTACCAAATCGAACAAAAATACTTGGCATTCCCGTATTGAACCCTTCTCCTTGCAGACTTTCAAAAATCTCAACTATATTAAAGTACGGTTCAAACTCATGATATTTTTCCACCAACACTTACTCCTGATACTCACAAAACGAAGTTGGAGTTTCCCATAAACGAATGGCTGATATAGCCAGTTGTTCATCATGTTTTAAACGATTAAAAATAAAACGAGCCATTTCTTCTGCCGTTGTTCTAAAAGGAACACCAAAGGTTTTTGAGTTTAACTCTTGCAATAGCGCGGCAATTTGACTTTCTCGCTCACTGGTTTGATCATAAATAAATGCATGATCCATCGGATCTAAAATAGTTTTTTTCACAATAGACTTTAGATCTGAAAAATCAATGACCATTGCTTTTTTTGCACCAGACTCATATAAATCACCCGAAATTTCAACTTGTAATTTATATGTGTGTCCATGTAAATTTTGACATTTCCCATCATGCCCATCTAATAAATGAGCCATATCAAAGCTAAATTCTTTGGAAATTTTAAACATTTTTTCCACCTTTCTGAGCCAAATACTCCTTCAGACCTTTACCGCGTAAAATACAACTTGGGCATTGACTACATCCTCCATCTACACCTTCATAACAAGTATGAGTATAGTTACGCACATAGTCTAGCACTCCTAATTCATCAGCAAGTTGCCAAGTCTGTGCTTTGGTGAGATACATTAATGGCGTTTTGATGTTAAATTGATAATCCATTGCAAGATTTAATGTGACATTCATAGACTTTATAAACACGTCTCGACAATCAGGATAACCACTAAAATCCGTTTCACAAACACCGGTAATAATATCCTGAATACCCTGTCCCTTGGCATAAATTGCAGCATAAAGCAAAAACAATGCATTACGGCCATCAACAAAAGTATTGGGTAATTTATTGTCTTTTTGTTCAATATGCATGTTCTCATCCATTAAAGCATTGTGAGTGATAGCTTTAATAACAGAAGTATCAATAAATGTTTGTTTCACGCCTAAATCTTGTGCAATCCATTTTGCTTTTTCTAATTCAATTGAATGACGTTGTCCATACTGAAATGTCATAGTTTCAACATTTTCTTTGCCATATTCAGCAATAGCTTGAAACAAACAGGTGGTGGAGTCTTGCCCACCAGAAAAGATAACAATCGCTTTACGATTATAATTTGGATTGGAAATATTCATATTTTACCTAGTTTTTTTATGTAGGAGGTTTGCGAACTACGAATTGAGGGCGAGCATTCTAGTGCTAAATAAGATCTTTTACAATAAAAATGACTACCTAATTGAGTAGCCAT
Organism: Haemophilus sp. SZY H36; assembly: GCF_018829625.1. Taxonomy (NCBI): domain Bacteria; kingdom Pseudomonadati; phylum Pseudomonadota; class Gammaproteobacteria; order Pasteurellales; family Pasteurellaceae; genus Haemophilus; species Haemophilus sp. SZY H36. Next base: position 252,352 of record NZ_JAHKKA010000002.1, read on the forward strand.
TTAAATATTTACTTCCAAATACGATAATCTAATACTCTCTTACTTAACTCTGGATAATTACTGATATTAAATTCAGGTGTTTTTCCAGATCTAAGTTGACATTGATAGTCTTTCATTAATTTCCATACAATAGGAGAAAGCATTAAAATAGCCACTAAATTAATAATAGCCATCACCGCCATCACAGTATCCGCAAAACTCCAAACAACATTTCCTGATCGCACTGCACCAAAATAAACGAAAAAGAGTACCATTAATCGGAATAAAAAAATAAACCAAGGTTTATTCTTAATAAAACGAATATTACTCTCCGCATAGGCATAGTTCCCAATAATGGAAGAATAAGCAAATAACAATAAAATAAAAGCAAGAAAATGCACGCCAAATTCACCGACATGATATTGTAATGCCGTTTGCGTAAGAGAAATACTTTTAAGTGTTTCATTACCATAATTATTGGAAAGCAAAATAATAATTGCCGTACAAGTACAAACAATCATGGTATCAACAAACACTCCCAGCATTTGAACTAATCCTTGACTAACTGGGTGTTTTACATGGGCTGCGGCTGCAGCATTTGGTGCCGATCCCATTCCTGCTTCGTTCGAAAATAACCCACGTTTAATCCCCATCATCATAGCTTTTGACACTAATGCTCCAAACATGCCTCCTGCTGCAGCATCAAAATTAAATGCACTTTTAATAATATTACTTAAAACACTGGGAATCATTTCTGTATGCATTCCCAAAATGATCACAGCCATAATGAGATAAAAAAGTGCCATCATTGGGACTAAGCTACTTGAAATTACTGCAATACGCTTAATTCCACCAAAAATAATAAGCGCAGTTAAAATCACTAATGCAAGACCAACGTATTCACCTTGCCAATTCCAAGCATTTTGAGTTGCTTCAACAATAGAATTAGCCTGAACAGAATTAAATGCGAAACCGAAGGTAAAAATTAATGCCACGGCAAATGAGACTGCCATGCAACGTGATTGTAATCCTTGAATAATGTAGTATGCGGGGCCACCGCGAAATGAGCCATCTTTATCTTGAACTTTAAATAATTGTGCCAAGGTTGATTCAGCAAAAGCACTTGACATACCAATAAATGCAGTCACCCACATCCAGAATACTGCACCTTCTCCACCCAATGCAATAGCCGTTGCTACCCCACCAATATTGCCTACTCCTACACGGCTAGCTAATCCTGTAGCAAAGGCTTGAAATGGTGTAAGAGAATTCCCCTCGGTTGCTCTACCAAACCACATTTCTCGAATACTTGCTGGGAAAAGGCGAAACTGTACAAATCCAGTTGTTATAGTAAAAAACAATCCTGTACCTAATAAAATAATAATAGTGATATCCCATAAAGGAGCATCAATGTGTGAAACAATCCAACTTAATGCTTGTTCCAAAATTTTAGAAAATTCAAACTCCATAACCCCCCCTCAAAAAGTAAAAATCTAATTATATGAATTCAAGGTATAATTTCGATAATTTTTAAGCGACTCAACAAAAAAAACAGCAATAACAAAGAAAAAATCTAATAAATGAGAAATATTTTAGATATTTTCAAAAATCAAAATTGAAGTTAACGTTTATAATTTAAAAATTGAATTAAACTATCCACCTCATCTTTCCAGTTCTTATTCATTAATTCAATCCATTTCTCAATAATAATCTTATTAGAAACCTGAGCTGCCTTTTCTAAATCTTCAGCCAACTTATGTAATTGAATGAGTCCTACCGATGCTGCAGCTCCTTTAATTTTATGAGCAAAGGATTCCGTTTCTTTTAAATTATTAACTGATAGTTTAGACAAATAGGTGGGCATTACTTGTTTAAAAATATCTAAATTAGCCAAAACTTGTGCTTTACCTAAAGTTTCAATGAGATCCAAATCAAATACTTCTGTATTATCATTTTCTTGTATTTTTACAGTAGAATGAGATTCATCTGAGAAAAAGTATTGCAGACAATGCTGTAAGTCTTTAATTAAAATAGGTTTACGCAATACACCATCCATCCCCATTTCAAGATAGTCTTTCTCACTATGCATCACATTAGCCGTGAATGCGATCATCGGTGGTAAAAAATCATAAATCCCTTCTTCATAATTTTTTCGTAAATATTGCGCAATATCAAACCCCGTCATATCTGGCAATTTAATATCAAGCAATAGTAAATCATAGGAGTTTTTTTCAAATAGTGCGATGGCTTGCTGACCATTTATCGCCACATCTACCCGATGCCCTAACTTCTCTAGAATTGTTTTTGCAACAATAACATTGAGTTCAACATCTTCAACTAAAAGAATATGTAAATGAGGAATAACTTGATGATTAATTGTGTTAATTTGCGTTTCTTCCGCCTGAATAGATAAATAGAATGTTGATCCCTTTCCTAATTCACTTTCAACTATCAAATCCCCCCGCATTAATCTAGCAAGATTTTTAGATATTGCTAACCCAATACCACTGCCCGCACTTTGCTGACGACTCTCTTTTACTTGGTAATAAAGTTCAAAAATACGAGACTGCTCTTTTGGTGCGATCCCCATTCCTGTATCAATCACATTAAAATAATAATAATCTTTTTCCCTACTTACTTTTAATGTAATTTCCCCATGTTCAGTAAATTTCACTGCATTACTAATTAAATTCCATAAAATCTGGCTTAAACGAACACGATCTAAGGTTAAATAATTAGGTAAACCTGTCTCTGTAATCAAATGAAAGGTAAGATGTTTTTGCTTTGCTAAAAAACTAGCGAAATTATAAATATCATTCAATAATGCAGGAAAATCTGTTGGTTGTAGATTTAACTCTATCCGGCTTGCATCAATTTTCTCTAAATCAATAATATCACTAAAAATATACCCTAAGCTTACCGCACTTATATTGATCGTTTTCAAATAATTGCGTTGTTTATCATCTAATTTATCATCAAGTAAAATTTGGCTTAAACCCACAATACCATTTAATGGTGTACGCAACTCATGGCTAATAGTAGCAAGTAAAGTGCTTTTATCTCTATTATGTTTTTCTAATTTTTCTAGCGCATCGGAAAGTTTTTGCTGAGCAATGATTCGCTCATTTACTTCCTTTTCTAATCGATTAACAGAACAAGATAGCTCTAAACGTGAACGTTCCAATCTTTCAACAAGCAACGTAAAAAAATAAATCACAAAAGGTGCAGTGAGCAATCCAAATGTAACTGATCGAATAATATCGCCCCAAGAGATAGTATGCACAATAAAAAAACTAAATAAAATTTGGGTACATAGTGCAAAAATAGCCAAAATCGTTACGCCTAATAAAGAAAAACGAATTCGTCCTAAACGAATGACCCAATCAACGTAACGCTGTGCAAAATGCTTTATATTTTTCATTATTAGCCCTCTTTAAAATCATCCGAACTATAAGAATCTAAATCATCCAATGTATTAAAATTCTCGAAATGCCCTTCTTCTTTCGTAAATTTTACTGAAATTCCATCATTTTCTTTCATAAACTGTAAAAGACGTCGTTCACCCGATGCTAAGTAGTGTCGCAATTTTTCTTTTAGCTGAACGGACATCAAACAAAAAACGGGATGTTCACGTTCTTCATCGCAAGCATAGGCAATTAAAGTGCGGTTATTTTTAACCGCACTTTTAAGTTTATCTAAAAGATTCGTAGGGAAAAAAGGCGTATCACAAGGTGTAAAAAGGATAAAGTCACTTTTTGTCTTTTCTAGGGCTGTTAGCATGCCACTTAATGGCCCTTGAAAATCGGGTAGTTCATCGGAAAAAACAGGAAAACCAAATTTTGCATATTCTGTTTGATTTCGGTTAGCGTTAATCGAAATATCATGAATTTGTGGTTGCAAGCGATTAACAATATGTTCAATTAAAGATTGTTTACCCAAAATCTGTAATCCCTTATCTTGCCCACCCATTCTGCGTGCTTTGCCACCTGCCAAAATTACCGCGCTTATTGTGATTGTCATATTTTAATCTATCGTTATTTCAAGTATCATTTGCCTATTTTTTACGATTAAAAAGGAAATAGCAATGAAATGTAAGCGTTTAAATGAAGTTTTGGAACTTTTACAGCCTTATTGGTCTAAAGCCCCAGACTTGAGCTTAATGGAAATTTTGCAAAAAATTGCCAATGAATCAGGTTTCCAAAAGCCATTAAATGAATTAACTGATGAAGTGATTATTTATCAGTTAAAAATGGATGGTACAGATAAACATGAGCCAATTCCTGGTCTCAAAAAAGATTACGAAGAAGATTTTAAAACCGCATTGCTCCGTGCTCGCGGTATCATTAAATAAGAAGGAAAGCAAATGAAAAAAGTATTACTTGCGTTAGGTTTAGGTATCAGCGCGCTTATGTCTGTAAATAGTTTTGCTGCAGATTTACAAGAAGGCAAACAATATGTTCAAGTGAGTCAACAGGCTTCACAGCAAAAAGAAGTGATTGAATTTTTCTCATTCTACTGTCCGCATTGTTACGCCTTTGAAATGGAATACAAAATTCCACAACAAGTCGCAGATGCTTTACCAAAAGACGTGAAATTTAAACAATATCATGTGAATTTCTTAGGTCGCCAGTCTGAAAACTTAACTCGTGCTTGGGCGTTAGCAATGGCATTAGGTGCTGAAAGCAAAGTAAAGGCACCATTATTTGAAGCGGCTCAAAAGGATGCCTTAAAATCAATGGATGATATTCGAGCTATTTTCTTATCAAATGGAGTCACCGCCGAGCAATTTGATGGTGGCATTAATAGTTTTGCAGTGAATGGTTTGGTTAATAAACAAGTGAATGCAGCAGAACAATTTAAAGTGCGTGGCGTACCTGATTTTTATGTCAATGGTAAATTCCGTGTAAACCCTGAAGGGCTAAATTACGATGATTTCGTGAAAGATTATGTACAAACCGTAAAAGGTTTATTGCAAAAATAACGAAAAATTGGTTTAATGCCTGCCCTATTTTGTAAATATTAATGAAAGAAGAGAGAATATTATGGCTGCAAGTTTTAGCGTAACACGTCGTTTCTTTGACGACAAAAACTACCCACGTGGTTTTTCCCGTCACGGTGATTACACAATCAAAGAATCACAGGTGCTTGAGCAATATGGCCAAGCGTTCAAAGCATTAGACTTAGGGGAACGTGAGCCAGCGACTAAAGAAGAAAAAGATTTCGTCGCTTTTTGCCGTGGTGAGCGCGCAGCAGAGACTTTCTTTGAAAAAACTTGGAATAAATATCGCACTCGTATTAATACTAAAAAACGTGTTTACACCTTATCTGGTGATGTGAGTGAAGCTGCCTCTGGCGGTGAAGATTATTCCGGCGAATAAGATACCTTAAATAAGGCAGGCGGGAGTCTGCCTTTTGTTTTTGAATAGCTTGTGAAATCTTGCGTAATTCACGGCTGATAACTTTATTCTCCTATCTTTGTATGAATGATTCGTCTTCATACACCCTATGAATACTAATTTCTATGCAATTACCGATTTCTCAATACAACGAACTGCTACAAAAAAAACTTGAAAAATTAACCGCACTTTTACGCCCTTTCAATGCACCTGATATTCAGGTTTTTGACTCTCCAACAAGTCATTATCGTATGCGTGCGGAGTTTCGTATTTGGCACGAGCAAGATGATTTTTACCATATTATGTTTGATCAAGCGACGCTACAGCGTTATCGCGTGGATGAATTTCCAATCGCTAGCACGCTGATTAATCGTATGATGCAAACCTTATTACCTTTGTTAAAAAAACAAGAGGTGCTACACAAAAAATTATTTCAAATTGATTACCTTAGCACCTTGAGTAATAAGATTATTGTGAGCTTGCTTTATCATAAAACACTCACTGAAGAATGGGAAAGTGCGGCTAAAAATCTGAAAGATTTACTCGAAAAGCAAGATTTTGATGTGCAAATAATCGGGCGTGCAAGTAAACAAAAAATCTGTTTTGAGCAAGATTATGTGGATGAAGTTTTACCTGTGAATGGCAGAAATTATGTTTATCGCCAAGTCGAGAATAGTTTTACCCAGCCAAACGCAACGGTAAACTGCAAAATGCTTGAATGGGCAATTGCTTGTACCCAAAATAGCGAAGGTGATTTATTAGAACTTTACTGCGGAAACGGTAATTTTTCTATCGCACTTGCACAAAATTTCCGCAAGGTATTAGCAACAGAAATCGCCAAACCTTCCGTAGCCGCCGCACAGTTTAATATCGCTGAAAATAAAGTCGATAATTTACAAATTATCCGTATGTCGGCAGAAGAATTTACGCAGGCTATGAATGGGGTTCGAGCCTTTAACCGCTTGAAAGGGATTGATTTAAAATCTTACGAATGTAATACTATTTTTGTCGATCCACCTCGAGCAGGGCTTGATCCAGATACAGTGAAACTTGTACAAAATTACGATCGCATTTTGTATATTTCCTGTAATCCACATACGCTGTGCGATAATCTTGTTGAATTTTCAAAAACGCACCGCATTGAAAAAGCTGCGTTATTTGACCAATTCCCTTACACTGACCACATGGAAAGCGGCGTATGGCTCATTCGCAAGTAGGTATTCAACTAATTTCTGAATCTTCAGAAAAAACATTAGCAGAATTGACCGCACTTTGTACTGAACATAACATTATTCATGATGAACAAAGCCCACTTGCTCTTGTTCAAACCGATGAACGTTTAGAACTTCGTAAATTAGATGAACCTAAACTCGGGGCGGTTTATGTTGATTTTGTAGGAGGCACAATGGCTCATCGTCGTAAATTTGGTGGTGGTCGCGGTGAAGCTGTAGCGAAAGCGGTAGGGATTAAAGGTTCGGAATTACCAACCGTTATTGATGCCACAGCTGGTCTAGGACGAGATGCCTTTGTGCTAGCCTCGATTGGTTGCCAAGTTCGCTTAGTGGAACGTCATCCTGTCGTTTTTTTACTTCTACAAGATGGTTTAAATCGTGCTTATCAAGATGAAGAAATCGGTGAGATGTTGCAACAAAATTTGTGCTTGCTGAATGTTCATCATATTAATGAACTTGATCCTAATACCGATTATGCCGATGTGGTTTACCTTGATCCGATGTATCCGCATAAACAAAAATCTGCGCTAGTAAAAAAAGAAATGCGCGTATTCCAGCATTTAGTCGGGGCTGATTTAGATGCTGATGGATTGCTGTTACCTGCACTGCAATTAGCGAAAAAACGTGTGGTTGTGAAGCGTCCTGACTATGCAGAGTTTCTTGGTGGTAAACAACCGCACTTTAGCCGTGAAACGAAAAATCATCGCTTTGATATTTATATGGGAGCATCCCAATGCTAAGAGAAAGTGCCGTTGTTATTAGCTATGAAAATGGCATTGCCAAAGTGAAATGCCAATCCCAAAGTGCCTGTGGCCAATGCGCCGCTAAAAACAGTTGTGGAACATCAAGCCTTTCCGAATTAAATGGTAAACGTGGCGAGCATATTTTTAATGTAGAAACATTAATGCCATTACACGAAGGTCAAATTGTTGAAATTGGATTAGAAGAAAAATCAATGCTACTTTCTGCCTTATTAATGTATATTGCGCCACTTTTAACACTGGTATTAAGTACATTAATTTCTGATTATATTAGCCACAATGAAATTCTTCGTACAATATTAATATTTTTTTCCACCGCTATTTCATTTATCGTTGTGAAAATATATAGCAGAAATTTAGTACAAAAAACGGAGTTTCATCCAACTTTATTACGCGTTCTCTCATAAATAATATTTAATCTGTTAACTTCTGTAAACCAAAATGTCGATAAGTCTGTGATGTAGCAATTCGCCCACGTGGGGTACGTTGTAAAAAACCTTGCTGAATCAAATAAGGTTCTAAAACATCCTCAATAGTATCGCGTTCTTCGCCGATTGCAGCAGCAAGATTATCCAGCCCTACTGGCCCGCCGTCAAAACGCTCAATAACTGCAGACAATAATTTTCTATCTAAATAATCGAATCCGGCATCGTCTACATCCAGCATTGAAAGCGCTTTTTTTGCCACATCTACAGAAATGATGCCACCATTACGCACATCTGCATAATCACGCACGCGTCGTAATAAACGGTTTGCAATTCGAGGTGTACCTCGTGAACGACGAGCAACCTCGAAAGCGGCTTGCCGTTCTAATTCAAGATTCAAACACCCCGCACTTCTTGCAACGATAGATGTTAAATCTTCTACAGAATAGAATTCCAAACGTTGCACAATCCCAAAACGATCACGCAATGGCGAAGTCAAAGATCCCGCTCTAGTCGTCGCGCCAACCAAAGTAAAAGGTGGCAAATCTAATTTAATAGAACGAGCAGCAGGCCCCTCACCAATCATAATATCCAATTGATAATCTTCCATTGCCGGATAAAGGACTTCTTCAATAGCAGGGGAAAGTCGATGAATTTCATCAATAAATAACACATCATGCGGTTCAAGATTGGTTAGCATTGCAGCCAAATCTCCTGCTTTTTCTAATACAGGCCCTGACGTCGTACGAATATTCACGCCCATTTCATTTGCCACAATATTAGCAAGGGTTGTTTTTCCCAAACCTGGAGGGCCAAAAATCAATAAATGATCTAAGGCATCTTGACGTAATTTAGCTGCCTTGATGAAAATATCCATCTGCTCTCGCACTTGTGGTTGCCCAACATAATCTGCTAATAATTTCGGACGAATAGCGCGGTCAATAACATCTTCATCAAGCTTAGCTTGCCCGCTAATAATTCTATCTGCTTCAATCATGTCTCACCTACAGTGCGGCTTTTAAAGCTTCGCGAATAACTTGCTCGCTTGTTAAATCAGGTTTAGCTACTCGTTTCACCATTTTTTCTGCTTCTGAAGGTTTATAACCTAAAGCAATCAAGGCTGAAATAGCTTCATCAGATGAATTTTCTGCACGCGATTCAATAGATGGCGCTGATGGAATATGAGTACTTTCGACAAAGAAATCACTTTGTTTTACGCCTTTGAATTTACCTTTGAGTTCAACTAATAAACGTTCAGCTGTTTTTTTGCCAACACCAGGAATTTTGGTGAGTTTAGAAAGCTCTTCTCTCTCAATTGCATAAGCAAATTGTTCGACCGACATGGCGGATAAAATCGCTAAGGCTAATTTAGGCCCCACCCCATTTGTTTTAATTAATTCACGAAATAAAGTGCGGTCTGTTTTTTGGGCAAATCCAAAGAGTAAGTGAGCATCTTCACGAACAACAAGATGGGTGAACAAAGTAGTTTCTTGACCAATTTCTGGTAAATCATAGAAACTCGTCATAGGCAAAAGCAATTCATAGCCTACGCCTTGCACATTAAGTAAAATTTCTGGAGGTTGTTTTTCTAAAAGAATGCCTTGTAAGCGACCGATCATAATTCTTCCGAATGATAAAAAACTTAACACATAGAATAAAATAAAACTGGACGAACATCCAGTTAAATTTTTAATCTAAAGCGTCCTCGACTATATCTGGTCTTCAAAAGTGCGGTCATTTTTTCTTGCGTTTCTGCCATTTTCACAGAATTGGCAATATGTAAAGAATGTTGAATAGAATGAGCGTGTGTAATCGCGATAGCTAATGCATCCGCAGCATCGGCTTGAGGTTTATCTGACAATTTCAAAATACGAGTCACCATTTCTTGCACTTGCACTTTATCTGCGGAACCAATGCCCACAACCGTTTGTTTTACTAAACGTGCGGCATATTCAAAAACAGGTAAATCATGATTTACTGCAGCAACAATCGCCGTACCACGTGCCTGCCCAAGTTTTAAAGCTGAATCTGCATTCTTCGCCATAAACACTTGCTCAATTGCAAACATATCAGGTTGAAATTGCGTAATGATTTCAGTTACTCCAGCATAAATGCGTTTCAAACGGGTTGGTAAATCTTCAACTTGAGTACGGATTGCGCCACTGCCGAGATATTCCAAATGTCTTCCTGTTTGACGAATCACACCGTAACCAGTTACGCGAGAGCCTGGGTCAATACCTAAAATAATACTCATAAGAATAAAAATAAACGGCTAATCTATTAACACTAGCCGTTTTATTTTTTTATTATCTGTTTGCTTTTGCTGTAGCTTTTATATTAACATCGCAATTCTTTACTAGAATTTTATCTGATTTTTCACCTTTTTCTAAAAGATTTACAGGCACTACAGAATCAAATTTATTTAACGTTAAACCACTATCTACGTTCCAAACATATTTACCTGAAGTAAATGAAGTAAAATCTTTTTGCGCTGTATCACGAGAAAAATCTTTCGCGATAACTTTGTTACCAACCATCACCATTGCAGCTGTGGCTTCCTGATTCTCAAATTGATAAACTGCCGTAACCGTTTTTTTATTACAAGAATAAACAACTGTTTTATCTGTTACGGTTGGCATTGCAGCTTGAGCTGGTTTTGATTCCATTTTTGCTGTTTCACTTGCACAAGCGGATAATACAACAAACGCAGCCATTACAGGCAATACTTTTACTAATTTCATTATTATCTCCTTAAAATTACAGCTGAGCTGCAATTTCATCACTAATTTCACCGTTATGATATACGTTTTGTACATCATCACAGTCTTCTAACATATCAATTAAACGCAACAATTTAGGCGCAGTTTCAAGATCAAGATCGACGGTAGTTGATGGAATCATTGTCACTTCAGCTTCTTGAACTTTAAAGCCAGCTGCTTCAATACCATCACGCACCGAACCTAAATCTTCCCAAGCGGTGTAGATTTCAAATGAACCATCATCTTGGGGTTGAATATCATCAGCACCTGCTTCAATTGCTGCTTCAGTTAACGCATCTTCGTCTGCTTCAGTAATTAGAATTAAACCTTTTTTACTAAACAAATAACCAACCGATCCCTCAGTCCCTAAATTACCACCACATTTAGTGAAACTTGGGCGAACTTGTGAGATCGTACGGTTTGCGTTGTCACTTAGACACTCAACCATCACAGCAGTTCCACCTGGACCATAACCTTCATAAATTTTGGTTTCCATATTGGTGTCATCGCCACCACCTACACCACGATCAATGGCGCGGTTGATAGTATCACGCGTCATATTATTGCTAAGCGCTTTATCAACTGCTGCACGTAAACGCGGGTTAGCACTCACATCGCCGCCACCAATTTTAGCTGCAGTAACAAGTTCACGAATTAATTTAGTAAAAATTTTACCGCGTTGTGCATCTTGTGCTGCTTTGCGGTGTTTAATATTAGCCCACTTACTATGGCCTGCCATGTTGTTTTCCTTCTATTTAACTTTAAGAATATATTTTCTAATTGCTTCCGCATTATTGGAAGATTTCGTCATTTGGATCGCTTTTTTAGGTGAAACCCATTGATACGCCAAATGCTCACTTAATATCGGTTCAAATTCCTGCTCAACTGCCAATAAAAACCAATGTTCATGACATTGAGTCACATTCGGTGCGTATTTATATCGGAAATGTGGAAAAATTTCAAATTCTATGCTCTCTTTGCAATCAAAAAGTGCGGTGGAATTTTCTTCTATTTTTAATCCAACTTCTTCCCAAACTTCTCGAATCGCCGTTGCTCTTGGTGTTTCATTCGCTTCCAATGTACCTGTGACAGATTGCCAAAAAGTGGAATCATCTTGACGTTGAAGCATAAGAACACGATTCGAGCTTTTCGCATAAATTACCACGAGAACCGATTGATTATTTTTATATTTCAAACTTATCATTTACATGATTGAGAATGGGCGCATCATACCTTTTCTATTAAAAACTTTCAAAAAAATTACCGCACTTTAAAACTAAAGGGCGGTAATGATCTCAATTATTTAGTTTAACCAGCCAACTTGTTGGACAATAAATAATCCTGCAAAGGCAGTTAAGTAGAATAAACCAATAAGAGATAACCATAACAATCCGCCTTTTACACTGTGTTTCGCATGCTTAGTCAGAGATAAATTTAACCAAGCAAAAATTGGGGCTGAAACAAATGAAGCAATCATTGCGAATTTCAACATCGGCCCAACGGCATTATTAAAGTAGAAAATAATCGCTAAACCAGACAATGCGGCCAAAATCATACCGATATTAAGAATTCTCACTGAGCTTTCTTGTTTACCGAATAAAATACGTAAAGATTCAACATTGGTACGCGAATAACCATCAATTACCGTGATTGTTGTACCAAACATACACATGAACGCGATTACTGCAATTAATAAACGTGCCCATTCACCGATAGTACTTGCATACATATTGATAAGTTGCGCAATATATTTTCCACCCACCATCTCTACGGTTTCAGGAGAACCATATTGTACCAATGCGCCAAGGGCTAAGAAAACAACGGCTAAAATGGCGGTACCGATGTAACCCACGTTGAAGTCAAATAAACCATCTTGATAAGACACTTTGGTTAAACGACGTTTTGCCACCACCCACATGGAATTAATTGCAGAGATTTCAATTGGCGCAGGCATCCAGCCCATTAAAGCAACTAAAAATGCTAATTTGCTTAATTCCCATGGAGAAGGCGCGACAAAATCAGGTGCGGCTACACCATGGATGCCGTTACGCATAAAGGCAATCACAACGGCGCTTACGGTTGTTACCGTTAAAGCAATCATGATGATTTTCGATAAACTATCTAATAAACGGTATTTACCCAATAATAAAATGCCGGTTGTTACAAGAATCACTAATGAGCTTAACACGGGCATTGGTAATGGAATTGGCGTAATAAACGTTAAAATTGCAGCCGTTAACAACCCCACTGCAGCAGTATTAATCACCGTCGCAAAAATGTTTAAAGCAAGAAATAACCAAAGATAGAATTTCCCTTTTTGACGGTAACCCTCTAACAAGGTATTACCCGTATCTAGGGTATATTGAACACCGAAACGGAAGAAAGGATATTTAAATAAGTTAGCAAGAATAACAATGCTCACTAATTCCCAACCATAGATCGCCCCCGCTTGGGTAGATGCAATAATATGCGAACCACCAACAGCTGCTGATGCCATCACGATGCCCGGGCCTAAGGCAGAGAATTTACTCGCCCATGTTGATTTTTCCACTGGAGTTGAAACTTCACTCATAAAATGTTCTCTTATAAATTGACCATAAATCGAAAAAGGCCTTATTTATAATAGAATTTTATTCTTGGGTAAAGTAGACAAAACCCAACAAAAAGGAACAATAAAAGAACAAAAATCTGATTATGGATATTTTTCAGAATATAATTTTAAAATAAATGACATTAAAGCATATTCATACCAGAAAAGTAATATGTTTAAGTGAATAAAATTTTTTCACAAAAATGTAAAAATGCGGCCAAATCTGACCGCACTTCATTCCTAATATTTCAAACTTATTCTGCTTTAACGACAGAAATTGCCAACTCTTCCAACGCTTGCGGATTCGCAAAGCTAGGAGCTTCTGTCATTAAGCACGCTGCCGCAGTAGTTTTAGGGAATGCAATCACATCACGAATATTTTCCGTTCCAGTTAAAAGCATGGTTAAACGGTCTAAACCAAATGCTAGACCAGCATGTGGCGGTGTACCAAATTTTAATGCATCTAATAAGAAACCAAATTTTTCACGTTGTTCTTGTTCATTGATACCAAGAATGCGGAATACGGTTTGCTGCATTTTCGGATCGAAAATACGGACAGAACCACCACCTACTTCATAGCCGTTGATCACCATATCGTAAGCATTTGCTACCGCATCGGTTGGATTCGCTTCTAATTGTTCCGGCGTAAAATCTTTTGGTGAAGTGAATGGGTGGTGCATTGCAGCAAGATTACCGTCTTCATCACGTTCAAACATTGGGAAATCGATCACCCAAAGTGGTTGCCATTCGTCTAAACGAGTTAAGCCAAGATCACGACCTAATTTTAAACGTAATGCGCCCATTGCATCCGTAGTGGTTTGCCATTTGTCTGCACCAAAGAACAAAATATCGCCAGTTTGAGCATTCACTCGTTCAGCTAAGGCTTTCCATACCTCTTCATTTAAGAATTTCGCAATCGGGCTTTGTACGCCTTCAAGACCAGCATTAATGTCATTTACTTTCGCCCAAGCTAAACCTTTTGCACCGTAAATACCGACAAATTGTGTATATTCATCAATTTGTTTACGCGTGATTTCAGTACCATTTGGTACACGAATGACTGCCACGCGACCGTTTGGATTGTTTGCAGGCTCATTAAATACTTTAAATTCAACATCTTTAACGATATCTGCCACATCGACTAATTCAAGCGGGTTACGTAAATCTGGTTTATCAGAACCGAAACGACGCATTGCTTCTTGCCAAGTCATCACTGGGAACTTACCTAAATCTACACCAATGGTATCAAGCCATAATCCGTGTACCATACGTTCCATAATTTCACGTACTTCTGGCGCAGTTAAGAAAGAGGTTTCCACATCGATTTGGGTAAATTCAGGCTGACGGTCTGCACGTAAGTCTTCATCACGGAAACATTTTACAATTTGATAATAACGATCAAAACCAGACATCATTAAAAGCTGTTTAAAAAGCTGCGGTGATTGCGGCAATGCATAGAATTTGCCTTTATGCACACGGCTTGGCACTAAATAGTCACGCGCACCTTCTGGCGTTGCTTTAGTTAGCATTGGGGTTTCGATATCAAGGAAACCATTGTCATCCATAAAGCGACGCACAAGGCTGGTGATTTTCGCACGAGTTTTTAAACGTTGTGCCATTTCTGGACGACGTAAATCTAAATAACGATATTTTAAACGTTGTTCTTCAGTATTATTTTGGTTGAAGTCTAGTGGTAAAACGTCAGAAGCATTGTAAATGCGTAATTCTTTCGCTAATACTTCTACTTCGCCTGTTGCCATATTTTTATTAACTTGATTATCAGGACGCGCGATCACTTCACCTTTAATTTGGATACAAAATTCGTTACGTAAACCCGCAGCCGCTGTCAATGCATCTTGATATTTCGGATCAAAACAAACTTGCACGATACCATCACGATCGCGCATATCAATAAAAATCAAGCCACCTAAATCACGACGGCGGTGAACCCAACCGCTTAATGTTACCTCTTGTCCGATATTGTTACGGTTTAATGCTCCGCAATAATGTGTACGCATCATATTCAATTCCTTAACTCTCTATAAAAATGGAAAAATACTGCAGAATTATACGGAAAAAGGCGCGTCTTTTAAATCTTAAACGGAAATTTATTTGACCCCTTGAAAACTTTCCTTAAAATGACCGCACTTTTTAAATATTTTCTAATCCGTAGGGTGTGAAAAGTTGAAAAAACACACATACCCCACACAATGTAAACCATGAAAGATACTATTTTTTCCGCGCCCATTGAAAAACTAGGCGATTTTACCTTTGATGAAAACGTTGCCGAAGTCTTTCCAGATATGATTCAACGCTCCGTACCAGGCTATTCCAACATTATTACTGCAATCGGTATGCTGGCAGAACGTTTCGTCACGGCTGATAGTAATGTTTATGATCTTGGTTGCTCACGAGGGGCTGCCACACTTTCCGCTCGTCGAAATATTCATCAACCAAACGTAAAAATTATTGGCATCGATAATTCTCAACCTATGGTTGAACGTTGTCGCCAACATATTGCGGCATATCATAGTGAGGTACCTGTAGAAATTCTCTGTGACGATATTCGCCACATTGAGATTAAAAATGCCTCAATGGTCATTCTCAACTTCACCTTACAATTTTTACCGCCTGAAGATCGTATCGCATTGCTTACCAAAATCTATGAAGGTTTAAATCCAAACGGCGTACTCGTGTTATCAGAAAAATTCCGTTTTGAAGATGAAAAGGTAAATGAGCTACTGATTGATCTCCACCACCAATTCAAACGTGCTAATGGTTATAGCGAGCTTGAAGTGAGTCAGAAACGTACCGCACTTGAAAATGTGATGCGTACAGATTCTATCGAAACACACAAAATGCGGTTAAAAAATGTAGGATTTTCACAAGTAGAACTTTGGTTCCAATGCTTTAATTTTGGCTCAATGATTGCGGTTAAATAATTCATAACAAATTTATTTAATTCAACTTTTTTATGGCATAATGCCCGCACTTTTTATCACAAAAGGATTAAACCGATGCGAATTTTACACACTATGTTACGCGTGGGCGATTTAGATCGTTCAATCAAATTCTATCAGGATGTTTTAGGTATGCGCTTATTACGCACCAGTGAAAACCCAGAATACAAATATACGCTGGCTTTTTTAGGTTACGAAGATGGTGAAAGTGCGGCAGAAATTGAATTAACATACAACTGGGGCGTAGATAAATATGAACACGGCACAGCATATGGACATATCGCTATCGGTGTAGATGATATTTATGCGACTTGTGAAGCCGTTCGCGCAAGCGGTGGTAACGTTACTCGCGAAGCTGGGCCAGTTAAAGGTGGCTCAACCGTCATTGCTTTTGTTGAAGATCCAGATGGTTATAAAATTGAATTTATCGAAAACAAAAGTACTAAATCTGGTTTAGGCAACTAAAGTGCGGTCAATTTTTATTGTATTTTGAATAACGTAGGGATTCCTACGTTATTTTATTTTTAAGAGATAGATTATGTCCGATTCTCAAGAAATCCCTTATCACAACCAATTAAAAAATCGCTTTCGTGGCTATTTCCCCGTTATTATTGATGTTGAAACTGCTGGTTTTGATGCAAAAAAAGATGCGTTACTCGAACTGGCCGCCATCACATTAAAAATGGATGAAAATGGTTATTTGCATCCTGATCAGAAATGCCATTTTCATATCGAGCCTTTTGAAGGGGCAAATATTAATCCTGAGTCCTTAAAATTTAATGGCATTGATATTCACAATCCATTACGTGGCGCAGTGTCTGAACTCGATGCAATTACGGGGTTATTTCAAATGGTGCGTCGAGGACAAAAAGATGCGGATTGCCAACGTTCTATCATTGTGGCGCACAATGCTGCTTTTGATCAAAGTTTTGTGATGGCTGCCGCTGAACGTACTGGCGTAAAGCGAAATCCCTTCCATCCTTTTGGAATGTTTGACACCGCAAGTTTAGCAGGCTTAATGTTTGGTCAGACTGTTCTTGTTAAGGCGTGTCTTGCCGCTAAAATTCCGTTTGATGGAAAGCAAGCGCACTCCGCGCTATACGACACCGAACGTACAGCAGAATTATTCTGTTATATGGTCAATCATTTAAAGGATTTGGGTGGTTATCCCCATATCATTCCAGACAGTGAAGTAAATGACAAATAAGAATAAATTCAAGGAACAAACTCCACTTAGTCTGCCAAAAGAGAAAAATATGACTGAACAAAACGAAAAAATCATTAATTCATCAGTAAAAATGCTGACAATTAGTGAAGATGAAAGTGGCCAACGTATCGATAATTATTTATTAGCAAAACTCAAAGGTGTGCCAAAAAGTCTAATTTATCGCATTGTGCGTAAAGGTGAAGTGCGGGTAAATAAAGGCCGGATTAAGCCAGAGTATAAACTGCAAACAGGTGATATCGTTCGCGTTCCGCCAGTGCGTGTGGCTGAAAAAAACGACGTATCAATTTCAAAAAATCTCAATAAAGTCGCCGCACTTGAAAACCAAATTTTATTTGAAGATGATTGTTTAATTGTTTTAAATAAACCTTCAGGAATCGCTGTGCATGGCGGGAGTGGTTTAAATTTTGGTGTGATTGAAGCCTTACGAGCACTGCGTCCAGAAGCGCGTTTTTTAGAACTAGTTCATCGTTTGGATCGCGATACATCAGGTATTTTATTAATTGCTAAAAAACGTTCAGCATTACGTAATTTGCATGAACAACTTCGTGTCAAAACCGTTCAAAAAGATTATTTAGCGTTAGTTCGAGGGCAATGGCAATCCCATGTAAAAGTTGTTCAAGCACCTCTTTTGAAAAATGAATTATCCAGCGGAGAGCGTATTGTGCGTGTCAGCGAGCAAGGCAAACCATCTGAAACCCGATTTAGCATTGAAGAACGCTATACAAATGCTACGCTCGTGAAGGCCTCACCAGTAACCGGGCGTACACATCAAATTCGCGTACATACACAATATGCTGGACACCCAATTGCATTAGATGATAAATACGGTGATAAAGATTTTGATAAACAAATGAGCGAGTTGGGATTGAACCGTTTATTCTTGCATGCCTTTTCAATTCGGTTTGAGCACCCTAAAAATGGCGAAACACTACGTTTCAATGCGCCACTAGATCATAAAATGAAAGCAATTTTGCAAAAGTTACGGGAAAGCAAATAGACAACATTTGTGTTTATTGCTACACTTGCGTACGGAGACAACTCGTTTCTATCACCAAAATTTCATAATAACGACAACAAAGGATAGCAAAATGGCAAAAGGACAATCTTTACAAGATCCTTATTTAAATGCGCTTCGTCGCGAACGCATTCCTGTATCAATCTACCTTGTAAACGGAATCAAACTTCAAGGTCAAATTGAATCATTCGATCAATTCGTGATTTTATTAAAAAACACTGTGAACCAAATGGTATATAAACACGCAATTTCAACCGTTGTGCCTGCGCGCTCTGTTTCTCATCACAATAGCAGCCATCATGTAGCAACACCTGAAGCCGTTGAAAGCGTGGAAACACAAGCAGAATAATCATAGATCCATCGATGGATAATCAATATTTATTAAGTGCGGTTGAAAATTCTCAGGAAATTTCAACCGCACTTTCTTCATCTCAACAATCTGAAAAAACGCGTGATACCGCCATCGTGGTTCACGTTTTCTTTGCACAAGATAAAAACACTGATGATCTACAAGAGTTTTTGCTACTCGCTGATTCAGCTAATGTAGATATATTGGATACAATCACGACCAGTCGCACCACTCCTCAAGCTAAATATTTTGTAGGCGAGGGAAAAGCTCAAGAAATTGCAGATGCGGTGCGATCACATAATGCTGATGTTGTGCTTTTTAACCATCAATTAACCCCAGCACAAACACGTAACTTAGAAAGTTTATGTCATTGTCGAGTGGTCGATCGCACTGGCGTCATTTTAGATATTTTCGCCCAACGAGCACATTCTCATGAGGGAAAATTACAGGTTGAACTCGCTCAACTAAAACACCTATCCACTCGATTAGTTCGTCGCAAAACAGGCTTAGATCAACAAAAGGGGGCTGTAGGATTACGTGGGCCGGGTGAAACTCAATTAGAAACGGATCGTCGTTTGATTAAAGTGCGCATTTCTCAATTACAAAATCGACTGGCAAAAGTGGAGAAACAGCGCAATCAAAATCGCCAAACACGCCAAAAAGCAAATATCCCGACCATTTCACTTGTTGGCTATACCAATGCAGGGAAATCAACCTTATTTAATCGTTTAACCAATGCAGAGGTTTATGCGGCTGATCAACTGTTTGCAACATTAGATCCAACTTTACGAAAATCACAGATTCAAGATGTAGGTACAGCAATTTTAGCGGATACGGTAGGATTTGTTCGACAGCTTCCGCATGATCTGGTTTCAGCCTTTAAATCGACTTTACAAGAAACGGTAGAAGCCAGCTTATTACTCCATGTCATTGATGCGGCTGATTCGCGAAAACAAGAAAATATCGATGCAGTCAATGATGTGCTAGAAGAAATTGGTGCAGAACAAGTGCCTGTTCTATTGGTATATAACAAAATTGATTTGTTGGAAAATGTTACGCCGCATATCGAATACAATGATGAAAACCAGCCTGTTGCAGTCTATCTCTCTGCGCAAGATGAGCAGGGTATTCATTTATTGTTTGAGGCTATTAAAGTGCGGTTAAAAAACGAGATACTTTCTCTTTCTTTAATTTTGCAACCGCACGAAGGCAAACTTCGCCATACTTTTTATCAGCTTGATTGTGTACGACATGAACAAATTTCTGAACAAGGAGAATTCTTGTTAGATATACAGATTGATAAAATTATGTGGTTAAAGTTATGTAAGCAATTTTCTAGGTTAGCAGATATTAAAATACAATCTGACAATGGCTAATTTATAGAAAATTATTTTCCAATCCCATATTGTTTCAATTTATTCGCAATCGCAGTATGGGAAACGCCTAAACGTTGAGCTAATTTTCTCGTGCTTGGATATTCTGCATAAAATAATTTTAGGACTTCTGCCTCATAAGAACCAATGATTTCATCTAAGGTTTTATTCTCAAATTCATCCAAAGAAATCACCGCACTTTGTGGAGGAGCAAGATCTAAACTCTCCGTAGTTAAGTGATTATCTTTTATCAATGAACAAGCACGATAAAGGGTGTTATAAAGTTCACGAACATTCCCTTTCCAATCATATTTCTTCAAATAAAGAAGAAAATCTTTATCAAAGGTTGGTTTTGCAATTTTTAATTCTTCACTGATTTCCTGTAAAAAACCTTGTGCCAGTGGTTCAATATCTGCCATGCGATCACGTAATGGAGGCACATTAATAGTGAGAACATTTAAGCGATGAAACAAATCAGCACGAACTTTACCTTGCTCAACAAGCAAATGGAGTGGAACCTGTGATGTACAAATCACTCGTACGTTTGCATGATGTTCCTTCTCTTCACCCACTCGACGGAAAGAGCCATCCGTTAAAAAACGCAACAATTTAGCCTGCAAGCTCAATGAAAGTTCAGCAATGCCATCTAGTAATACAGTTCCCTCATTCGCGTATTCAAAAAAACCGATGGTTTCACTGTCTCCGACTTTTCGACCAAACATTTCACTTTCCGCATCTTCATCAGGCAACCCCGCACAATTTACTGCGATAAATTTTTTATCACGACGCAAACTTTGATAATGGCAGGCTTTCGCTAACAAATCTTTTCCACTCCCTGTTTCACCTTGAATTAACAAAGGTGCATCAAACATAGCAAAACGTTTCGCGTTTTCTACCGCACTTTTCATGGATTCACTTTGCACAATAAAACAATCGAAAGGTTGTTGAGGATCAAATTTGAAGGTTGTCATATATCGGAAATATGAGAGAAATAATATGTGGTTATGATAGTTTTTTTACAGAAAGGTGTAAATATTATTTTACACATCGGAAAATAAAAATGCGGCCAATCTTGACCGCATTTTATATGACTATAATTTTAACATTCGCTCTGCTTCACGTGCACGAACAAGGAATTGTTTACGTTCGGCAGTTCCCATACCACTACTTGTGCCAGGCAATTTAACCGTCAACGGATTAACTGCTCGCCCATTAATGTGAAATTCATAATGCAAATGTGGACCTGTTGAAATGCCAGTGTTACCTGAAAGTGCTATTCTTTCCCCTTTTTTGATTTCTTGTCCTGCACGCACAAGTGGCTTGCTTAAGTGCATGTAAACCGTTTGATATTCTCGACCATGTCGAACGACAATATAACGACCCGCACCACCAGCTTGATAAGCTACTTTTTCGACAATACCATCAGCGGGAGCAATAATAGGTGTGCCTTGTGGAACAGAGAAATCCACACCTTTATGCGGTCGTATACGTCCAGTTACCGGATGACGACGATTCGGATTAAATGGTGAAGAAACCCGTGCTTGACGTTGTAATGGATAACGAGCAAAACCTTTACCTAGAGTCTCCCCTTGTTGACTATAATAACGACCATTTGTTGCTTGCACAGCATAATAACTCTTACCTTCAAATGAAAGGTGCAACGCTTCAACGTTACCTTGTCCAGTTAATTTATCATCTAAATATTCACGAGAAACTAAAATTGCAAATTTAGTTCCTTTTTTCAATTTCTGAATACTCACTTGCCATTGAAGTGCAGTTGTTAATTGATTAATCTGACGATTATCCAATCCTTGAGCTTTCAAACTTGCGGCAAAAGTACCATTAATCTCACCTTTTAATACTTCTTTCCGCCAAACACTTTTCTTCTCAATAACTTGACGTTTAAACGTTCCATTTTCTAAACGCTCATAAACTCGCTCTTCTTTTTCTGAAACAAGCCAATTTAAGTATTCTAAATTATCATTTTTATCTAAAATCCAATAAATTTGTTGGCCTGCATTTAAATGGGCCAATTGAGAATCCGTGTCAATTAAACGCTTTGCTGTATCATCTTCCAAACCAGAAAGTTCAAGTATATCTTTTAAAGTATCACCACTTGTAACGGTATGGCTAAATTGATCGGTAATTCGAATAGCCTGATCAGCTGCATCTAATAAACCACTTAGTGCATCTTGGGCATTTTGTGGAAGATCATCCAAATCATCTAAGAATGGTTTTACTTCTTCAACCTCATCATCATGAGCCTGTAATTCATCATCATAAGAGGTTGCTTCATCATGAGAATCTGGATGCGTCGTAATAGTCTCATCCTTAGGTGATGAGTTCAAAGATTGATATGCCACACCATCAACAACAGTCGGCATCATTTGACTGGATTCAGAATGGTTTTCAACATTATCTTTAAGCGTAAGTAAAATCCCAGTAAAAATCAGCAAAATAGCAATAAAAAAAACGCCCGCTTTAATGCGAGAACGCTTTTTCCGTCTATCTCGAGCTAATTTTACGTGTTGCACAGGATTTCCTAAAATTAAAAAGTTTTCAGCACTCAGACTGCAAATTAAAAAGAAAATTCATTTTACCTGAAAAAGTCTCAATTAAACGCCTAAATATTCATCATAAAGCATAAGTTCTTGAGGAATCGATCAAAATGCGCTATTTTGACCAGCTAATCTCAAAAGCGCGGCGATTTTATGAATATAACAGCTATTCACAGTCAACCTGATTTACCCCCATTAATTCAGCTAAAAAACATTAGTGTCGTTTTTTCACAAAAAACAGCATTACAAAATATCAATTTAAATATCTATCCAAATTCTATTATCACTATTGTTGGGCCAAATGGTGGTGGTAAATCAACGTTATTAAAAACTTTGTTAAAACTACAGACACCCACTTCCGGTGAAGTAATTTACAGTAAAAATGTTCGCATTGGCTATGTGCCACAAAAAATTCATTTGGATCATAGTTTGCCTATTACGGTTGAGCGATTTCTTTCGCTAAAAAGAGATCTTAAAACACAAGAAATTTCCACCACACTTGAACAACTTTCGATTTCACATTTACGCAAAAGTAATATGCAAAAACTTTCTGGTGGTGAAATGCAACGCGTATTATTAGCACGTGCAATTTTAAATAAACCGAATTTACTTGTACTAGACGAACCCACCCAAGGTGTAGACATTACTGGTCAAGCAGAGCTTTATCAGCTAATTCATCAGACCCAACAAAAATTAAATTGTGCCGTATTGATGGTATCACACGATTTACACATTGTGATGGCGGATAGTAAAGAAGTATTGTGTATTAACCAACATATTTGCTGTGCAGGTACACCCGATGTTCTCTCAAATGATCCAACATTTATGCGTTTATGGGGAAATCAGCTCGCACAAAATGTCGGCTTTTATACCCATCATCACAATCATCATCACACATTACACGGGGATGTGTGCGGTTGTAATTCACCAGCTGTGCATTGTCAAAATAAGGATAAATAATGTTTGAAATTTTATTTCCCGCTTTTCTAACAGGCATTTTACTTTCACTTATTACTGCCCCACTCGGTGTTTTCGTGGTATGGCGGAAAATGGCTTACTTTGGTGATACGCTATCTCACTCCGCATTATTTGGCGTGGCCTTAGGTATTTTCTTTCAAGTAAATCCCTATATCGCAATCATTATACTTACCCTCATTCTCGCCATTGCAATGGTATGGTTAGAAAGCAACACACAATTTTCTATTGATACATTACTTGGAATTATTGCTCACAGCTGTTTATCTCTTGGGGTAGTAACGGTAGGATTATTAAAAAATGTTCGTGTTGATTTAATGAGTTATTTATTTGGTGATTTACTAGCAATTAACTATACCGATCTTATTTATATTGGTATAGGTGTTATCATTGTACTGGCGGCCTTAGTATATTTTTGGCATGACTTACTTTCTACAACCGTATCACCTGAACTTGCCCAAGTAGAAGGTATCAATATAAAAAAAATGCGCTTTGTTTTAATGATTTTAACCGCTCTTACAATCGCACTTAGTATGAAATTTGTTGGCGCATTAATCATTACATCACTCTTGATTATCCCTGCCGCTACTGCGCGTCGTTTTGCACGAACCCCTGAATCAATGGTGTGTTATGCCACCATAATCAGTATGCTTTCCATTATCGGTGGTTTAATACTCTCGGTATTTTACGATACTGCAGCAGGTCCTTCTGTTGTAATATGTTCTGCATTTTTATTTGTATTATCCTTGATTAAAAAAGAACGCTTATAAAACATAATAAAAAAGACAGACACCAAATTCGGTGTCTGTCCTAAAATTATGAAAGAAAATTGCTAACTATGCTATTTGTACAAAAAAATCTTTTAAACCAATTAACACATTATTCACAGCAACTGTCGCTAAAATTAATCCCATCACACGACTAATAATTGCAGCCCCGGCATTACCAATAAAATGTTGAATGCGATTTGCACCAAGTAATAATAAATAAGTGATTAATAACACCGCTAACATAATTCCCGCCGTAATAAATTGTTCTGTAAAATTAAAACGATGGTTATCTGTTAAAAGTACAATGGCCATCATTGCACCAGGAGAGGCAATAGACGGAACCGCAAGAGGATAAACCGCAATTTCCGTAATATTCACCTTCATCTTTATTTCTTGTTCTGGCTTACTTTCACCAAAAATCATACTTAAAGCAAATAAAAAAAGCACTAAACCACCCGCAATTTGGAATGCAGGTAAAGGCACCTTCATCGCTTCAAAAAGAATTTGTCCACCAATCAAAAAGAAAAGCAAAATACCGGCTGAAATAATCACCGCATTACGCGCAATTTTCCTACGTTCATCTAATGAAAAACCAATCGTTTTCGAAAGATAAACAGGAATCGAACCGATAGGATCAATCACAGCCCATAACACGACAAACTGAACAACAAGAGAATCAAACATTTACGTTCCTTATTTATCACTAAAAACCATAGTTTCTGATTCTAGCAAAGAAATGACATGAAGTGCGGTTGGTTTTCTATCATTTTTCATTTGATTTAAAAACACAGAAAAAACCTACCGCACTTTTTAATTCATCACCATAAAAAATAAGTGGAATTCGATTTCTCTGCCAAGGGGGAATATCAAGTGATTGCCAGATTTTTTTTATATCTTCTCTTGGGCGTTTCGGATGATGTTTAACTTTACCTGAATAGCCAAAGCGGATAGAAATAGGTAAGTCCGTTTTGTCTAGCATAACAGAGTAATTCTGCCAGTAAAAAATCAGATTACGTTCATTTTCTTGAACAGTGAGATTGCCTAAATCATCGGGTAAACTTAGCGTGTTTTGTTCTAATTTTAGGATGTATTTGGTTAGATCAGAAAACGGCTTAGTTAAATATAAACTGTCCTTATAACGTCGAATGACTTTATTTACAAGCTGAAACTGAGGATTCGCATCTTCCCTTGCTAAAATAACATCATTAATAAGTTGTGTAAGCTGGCGTTTACTTGGCATTTCAAGTTGGTTTTCTGCAAGCCACATACGCAAAAGTGCGGTCTGTTTTGCTGGTGAATATTGGCGAAATTGGAGCAGTTTAAATTGGTTTTTAATTTGACAATGTTCTGCAAAAATTTCGCTCAATAAATCATTAATTAGCTGTTGTTGTTCAAAACAATGTTGAGCAGAACGTTGTACGGCTAAATCAAAATGAGCCCAGCGCTCACGTAATTCTGGCAAAATTTCATTGCGCAAGAAATTACGATCGTATCGATTATCCTCATTACTTTCATCTGTAATCCAGTTGAGTTTTTCTTTTTGGGCATAATCTTCTAACTGTGGACGAGTAAAGTCTAACAAAGGGCGTAAAATTGGCATGCCGAATAATACACTTTGTTGTTGCATAGCACCTAAGCCTTGTAGCCCGCTGCCACGTTTCAGCGCTAAGAAAAATGTTTCTATTTGATCGTTTAGATGATGCGCTGTAACCAGCATTTCTTGTGTTTGAAGATGTTTTTTTATGGATTGATAGCGTGCTTCACGAGCACCAGCCTCAATGCCATTGGTTTTATCTACTTGTACTCGCTCGATAATCAATGGAATTTGAAATTGATCGCATAAGTTTTGGCAGTGCTTAGCCCAATTATCGGCGTTTGGGCTTAATCCGTGATGAATGTGGATTGCTCGTATAGATAAAGGTTGTAAGTGCGGTCGTTTTTGACGAAGTTTTGCAAATAAAGAAAGAAGTACAGTGGAATCTAAACCACCACTCAAGGCAATAAGAAATCCTTGAGCAGAGGTTTGTTTGAGTTGTTTTTCAATGTCTGAAAGTAAGTCCATTAGGCAACTTTTTCAGCTTTATAATTGCTGCTTGGATTGAGAATTTCAAAACGCGCAGCAATGGTTTGTAATTCGTAAGAACCTAGTTCAAAGGTAGTTTTCATTACGCCTGCTACTTCGTTATTCATCGCTTCAAAGGCTTCTACATCAGATTTTCCATTGAGTAAATTTGCTAAGAATGTACCCGCAATTAAATCGCCCACGCCCACTGGTTCAAAGTTGAATTGATAAAGCGGACGGCTTAAATGCCAAACACCCTCAGTGGTTGCCATAATAATTTCAAATGTATCAGGATCCTTGATTTTACCCGCACTACCTAAATGTTTAACGAGAACTTTCTTCACGCCTTTTGAAATCAACGCATTCACCGCTTTTAATACATCGTCAAAGGTATTAACTGGGAATTCAGTCAGTTGGCGCAATTCATGTAAGTTTGGCGTCATGATATCCGCGACTGGGATAGCTTTTTCAATAAGTGCTTCACGAACACCATTGGCAACTACGCAGATTTTTTTCGGATGTGGCATCACTGGGTCACATAAATAAAGCGCATTTGGATTACGCAGTTTGATTTGTTCTAAGGCAAAAAGAATTTGATCGACTTGTTCTGCAGAACCTAAGTAACCCGATAACAAGGCATCACATTCTTGTAGTTTTTCAATGTTATCGAGTCCGGTCACTATTTCTCGAATTTGTTCTTGCGGAATAACCATGCCTGTCCATTTTCCGTATTGGGTGTGATTAGAAAATTGAACGGTATTTAATGCCCATACATCTACGCCTAGCAACTGCATTGGAAAAGTCGCGGATTTGTTACCCGCAAAACCATAGACCACATGGGATTGGATCGAAAGTACGTTTTTCATTATGTTTGCTCCTTTATTGTTATATTTAGATCAAAAAAGAGCGGCAAAAATCACCGCTCTTTTAGAATGTCAGCTAGCAATAACCGTAAGACATTAAACGTTCATAACGTCGATTTAATAATTCTTCTTTGCTTAGTCCATCGAGCTCTGCTAAATCTTCTTTTAAACGAAGTTTTAAGTTTTCAGCCATTTTCGCATAATTGCGATGTGCGCCGCCCAAAGGTTCTTGCACAATGTTATCGATAAGATTTAGTTCTTTTAAACGGCTTGCGGTTAATCCCATTACTTCAGCTGCGGTTGATGCTTTTTCTGCACTTTTCCAAAGAATAGAAGCACAGCCTTCTGGAGAAATAACAGAATAGGTCGAATACTGTAACATATTCACTTTATCGCCCACGCCAATAGCTAGTGCGCCGCCAGAACCGCCTTCACCGATAACGGTACAAATAACAGGAACGGTAAGCTGTGCCATTTCGCGTAAGTTACGGGCGATAGCTTCCGCTTGACCACGTTCTTCTGCGCCGATACCCGGATAAGCTCCCGGTGTATCAATAAATGTGATAATCGGTAATTTGAAGCGTTCGGCCATTTCCATTAAACGTAACGCTTTACGATAACCTTCAGGTGCTGGCATACCAAAATTTCGTTGTACTTTTTCTTTTACGGAACGACCTTTTTGATGACCAATCACCATCACTGGGCGACCATCTAAACGAGCCAAGCCACCAACAATCGCTTTATCATTAGCAAATGCGCGATCGCCTGCAAGTTCTTCAAATTCAGTAAAAATATGTTCGATATAATCTAATGTATAAGGGCGGTTTGGATGACGCGCCATACGTGAAACTTGCCAAGCATCGAGGTTAGCAAAGGTTTTTTTAGTGAGTTCGTTACTTTTCTTTTGTAAGCGTTTGATTTCATCAGTTAAATCAACTTTATCATCTGATGCTGCACGTAATGCTTCAATTTTTGCTTCTAATTCAGCAATCGGCAATTCAAAATCTAAATATTCTTGGCTCATTTTCTTATCCTAAAAAGACCGTAAAAATCGACCGCACTTTATCAAGAATTAAAGTATGGCGCAAATGGTTTTCACTGGTTGGGGGAGATAAGTAGCGAAGAAAATAATAGGAAAAAAACAGATCTATAACCACACCTTAAAAAGCAAAAATGGTATTGCTTATACGCATATACCATTTTTATATGAAGCTATATTCTATCTTTTTAAATGATTAAGAAATGATTGTTCCTTCTTCCGTTCCCATTACAACACGACGTAATGCACCAGGTTTTCCCATATTGAACACTCGAATCGGCATATGATGATCTCGTGCAAGTGTAAATGCGGCTAAATCCATCACTTGTAATTCCTTATCAATAACCTCTGCATAACTTAGTTGCTTATAAAGTTTTGCATCAGCATTTTTTGCTGGATCACAATCATAAACCCCATCGACTTTTGTTGCTTTTAATACCACGTCTGCTTCAATTTCAATACCACGTAAACAAGCTGCAGAATCGGTTGTAAAGAATGGGCTTCCTGTCCCTGCTGAGAAAATCACAACTCGTTTCTCACGTAACATTTTGATCGCCTCAGACCAATTGTAAGTATCGCAAATTCCATTTAACTGAAATGCAGACATTAATTTCGCATTTACATCCGCACGAAATAACGAATCACGCATTGCTAAACCATTCATTACAGTAGCAAGCATTCCCATATGATCGCCTACAACGCGATTCATTCCGGCTTTTGCTAATTTCGCGCCACGGAATAAATTTCCGCCACCAAGGACAACACCGACTTCAACCCCCATTTCTACAAGCTCTTTAATCTCTAATGCCATACGATCAAGAATTGATGGATCAATACCAAAACCTTCTTCCCCTTGTAATGCTTCACCACTTAATTTTAATAAAATACGTTTGTAAATTGGTTGGCTCATTATTTTTTCCTTTTGGCTTTAAAAATCGGCTTATTTTATAAAATAACCTAGCAAGAGTGAAGAAGTTTAAGATGGAATTTATGTGTAAAAGGTGGATAATATTGGGCACATAAGTCTAATCTAAAATATTTACGATAGGGCTATTTCAAGCAACCAATACAAATAGTTTTGATATATCAACAACCCCTACACTTTTCTTTTAACAGAAGGTAATTATGAACACTAAAAAAACATGGCTAGTTTTTCCCGCACTTTTTATACTCATTTGCGCATTGCTTGCGGGCTATTTTATTTTGATTGGTTCTGGCATGTTTAACCAGCCAAATTTGACGCTCATTTTACTGACGGCAGCGGTCATTATTTTACTTAGTAGCAGTAAAAAAACATTCTATTTTATTTTACTTCCTCTTTCATTACTTCATGCAATTTATACGCCTACGGGGTTAAACTTTGGTGCACCAAGTTATCAATATATCGCCTCTCTTTTTGCAACAGATATGTTAGAAACTAAAGAATTTCTCTTACAGATTCCTATAAGTAGCTATTTAATTGCTTTTTCTATTCCTATTCTTATCTTTGTGCAATATAAAAGTGCGGTCAAATTTGACATAAAATTTTATCAAAATAAAACCTTTATCGTTTTTACTACCTTACTCTTTGCTTATCATTTACCTATTTCATCCCCATTAAAAGAAACCGTTGATTCCACTGTCAAAATTCTCGATGAGGTGCAGAAAC
The DNA here is from genome assembly GCF_018829625.1 of Haemophilus sp. SZY H36. Lineage (NCBI taxonomy): Bacteria > Pseudomonadati > Pseudomonadota > Gammaproteobacteria > Pasteurellales > Pasteurellaceae > Haemophilus > Haemophilus sp. SZY H36. The sequence continues at coordinate 282,334 of NZ_JAHKKA010000002.1, forward strand.
TCAAAAAAATGTCTCAATCAGATGATTGGGGAAAATCTACTTTGGAAAATTCTCCTTATGATGATTACGTCATTGTATTAGGTGAAAGTGCCCGTAAAGATTATCATCATGCTTATGGGTATCCAATTGAAAATACTCCCTTTATGTCAAATTCAAAAGGCATATTAATTGATGGTTTTCGTTCTGCCGGAACCAATACCGTCTCATCACTTCGTCTCATGCTAACCTTACCAAACAAGGAAAAATGGGAACCAAATTATAATTTAAGTCTTATTGATTTAGTAAAATCAGCAGGAATTAAAACATACTGGCTTTCAAATCAAGGTATGTTAGGAGAATTCGATACCCCTGTTTCATCACTGGCCTCAAAAGCAGATGAAACGATATTTTTAAAAAAAGGGGGAAGCTTTAATTCAACCAACTTCAGCGATTTTGATTTATTACCAAAATTTGCCAAAGTGCTAGAAAACCCTATTCAGGGAAAACGTTTTATCGTACTCCATATCTATGGCTCACACCCATTAGCATGCGATCGTGTAGAGGATTATCCAAAAATCTTTGATGATAATAAGATCGCGCCTAAATATGGCTACTTAAATTGTTATATTTCCTCAATTAAAAAAACTGATGAATTTTTAAAACGCGTATATGAGCAACTTAAAGAAAACAATCTAAAAAATCACCGCACCTTCTCTATGGTTTATTTCTCTGATCATGGGTTATGCCACCAACAAGATGAAAAACAAAATATTTTGTTGTTCAACCAAAATTGTTTCAGCCGTGAACATCACAATATTCCATTGTTTAAAGTATCTTCTGACGACACTGAACGTAAAGAATACAAGGTTTTTAAATCTGGACTAAATTTCCTCGAAGGCATTGCACATTGGGTAGGAATTAAAAATCCAAAATTGAATCATGAGGAAGACTTATTTTCTAATGAAAGCGATAAGGATGATTTTGGTTTACAAAAACGAATTAACGAGAAATATCGGAAAGATGATGACCCAGCAATAGATATTCGCCCAAACATTAACGCTCAGTAATATCAATACCATGCATAATTTCGATGATATTTATACATAAAATATCTATATACTTAAATCCTTTTGACTGGATGGACATAAAAACTTTCCTCTCAAGAGGATTTTTCTTTACTAAAAATACAAAACTCGCTTATGAGAACAAATAAGAATAACTTTTATAACCTTTTTCTCTATATAAAAAAAGCGGACATAATGTCCGCTTTTTCAACATGCAATATGGAAATAAATTATGCATTACCGCCAGTAATTTTTGCTACTTCAGCTGCAAAATCTTCTTCTTTTTTCTCGATACCCTCACCAACTTCTAAACGGATGAAGTTAGAAACAGAAGTGTTTACTGATTTTAAGAAGTCGCCTACAGATACAGAAGGATCCATGACGAATGGTTGGCCAGTTAATGAAACTTCACCAGTAAATTTCTTCATACGACCTTCAACCATTTTCTCTGCGATTTCTTTTGGTTTGCCAGAGTTAACAGCGATGTCGATTTGGATTTGGCGTTCGTGTTCCACTACTTCTGCTGATACATCTTCTGGATTTACGAATTCTGGTTTAGATGCTGCAACGTGCATTGCTACTTTTTTAAGTTCTTCAGCTGAACCTTCACCCGCAACTAATACACCGATTTTCGCGCCGTGTAAGTATTGAGCAATTACTTGACCATCTAAGTAAGCAACACGACGAATATTCATGTTCTCACCGATTTTAGCGACTAATGCAGCACGTTTTTCTTCGAATTGTGCTTGTAATGCTTCGATAGTTGTACCTTTGTTTGCTGCTGCGAAATCAGCTACTTCGTTTGCTAAACCTAAGAAGCCAGCATCTTTTGCTACGAAGTCAGTTTCACAGTTCATTTCAACTAATACACCGAAACCATTTTCTACGCGAGCAAGGATAACACCTTCAGCTGCAACACGGCCTGCTTTTTTAGCTGCTTTAGCTTGACCAGATTTACGCATGTTGTCGATTGCTAACTCAATATCACCGTTTGCTTCAACTAATGCTTTTTTACATTCCATCATACCTGCGCCGGTACGTTCACGAAGTTCTTTTACTAATGATGCTGTGATTTCAGCCATTTTTAAAATCCTCTGTCGAAAATGCGGTTTATTTTGACCGCACTTTTAGATAAAAATATAGGGGCTAAATTTTAGCCCCTATGCCAATTAATCGTTTGATTATTAAGGGCTTCGCCTTATTGCAAAACTTAAATTATTCTGCGTCAGCTGCTAATTCTTCAGCAACTTGAGTTTCGTTACCACGACCTTCTTTAACCGCTGCTGCAGCTGCAGAAACGTAAAGTTGGATAGCACGAGTCGCATCATCGTTACCTGGGATAACGAAATCTACGCCAGCTGGAGTTGAGTTAGTATCAACGATAGCAAATACAGGAATACCTAGGTTGTTTGCTTCTTTAACTGCGATATGTTCGTGGTCTGCACCGATAACAAATAATGCATCTGGTAAGCCGCCCATATCTTTGATACCGCCAAGGCTTAATTCAAGTTTTTCCATCTCACGGCTACGCATTAACGCTTCTTTTTTGGTTAATTTATCAAAAGTACCGTCTTGAGATTGGGTTTCTAAATCTTTTAAACGTTTAATTGATTGACGAACGGTTTTCCAGTTAGTCAACATACCACCTAACCAACGGTGGTTTACGTAATATTGCTGACAATCTAATGCTGCTGCTTGAACTGCTTCAGACGCTGCACGTTTTGTACCAACGAATAATACTTTACCGTTGTTGCTAGCAATGCGAGTTAATTCCGCTAAAGCTTCGTTGAATAAAGGTAAAGTTTTTTCAAGATTGATGATGTGAACACCGTTACGCGCACCAAAAATGAAAGGTTTCATTTGTGGATTCCAGTAACGAGTTTGGTGTCCGAAGTGTACGCCCGCGTTGATCATATCGCGCATTGAAACTTGTGCCATAATATTTTCCTTTTGTTGGGGTTGAGCCTCCACATATCAGCTAATCGACCGTTTGGCACCCCGATTAAGCCTTGTTGATATGTGTGTGTTGTTAGTAATTAAAAAGCTGCTTTTGAAAGGCAAAAACAGCGGTGCGATTTATATCATAAAGCACAGTATAATGCTAGTTAATTTTGGCATTTAGGCGACTTTAGTAAGCCTAATGATTTAATAAAAAATCGCTTAAAATACCCGCTGTGAATGATTTTCTTAAATAAAATCCTAAAGGTAAAGTTTCTATCACTTCACCATTTCGTCCAATTCCTTTCGTTATCGACCGACTATTTGCCCCCTTAGGACGAAGTTGCATAACCTCGCCAATTCGAGCAGTAATTTGATCCAATTTGCCAAGTACAATTAAATCCATCAATTCTTCCCAATCTTGTTTTAATTGACGTTCTTGCTCAGCGGTTGGCTTCCATAAAATTGGCGCGCCGATATGGCGTTCACGCAATGGAATATGGCGACTGCCTTCAATAGGCATCCAAAGTACACAAGAAAGTTTATGACGAACGTGGGAATTTTCCCATTTAACCCCTGAATTTTGAACCAATGGGGCAAGGCTCACAAAGGTGGTTTCAAGAGGATAACCCTCCGCATTAATCGGCAATGTTTTAAGTTCAACACCTAAATGAGAAAAATCCTGTTCAGCTTTACTCCCTGCCGTTGCGCCTAAAGCGCGCTCTAATAACATCCCCACCCAGCCTTTATCACGTTTTAAATCTGGCGGGACAGGAATATGCAGTTCATCAGCTAACTCCCCAAAAGTTAAGCCAGCAATTGATTGCGCTTGGGAAAGCAATTGTTCAAGGTTTTGTGGAATCATTCGTGATATTTCTTAAAAAAGCGAGGTTTAGTATTTTCAGTGCCTTTATCAATATAAGGAATTTTCTCTAACTGTAATAAAAAACGTTTTGCCTCTAAGCCACCACCAAAACCAGTTAAAGTACGATCTTTGCCTAAAATGCGGTGACAAGGAATAATAATACTAATCGGATTACTCCCTACAGCACCTCCCACGGCACGAACAGCTTTAGGATTATTAATCCTTAACGCCAGCTCACCATAACTTGAAAGTTCGCCATAATCAATTTCGCGCAAGGCTTGCCAAATGGCTTGTTGAAACGCTGTGCCTTCTGGTTTTAAGGGAATGTCTGAAAAATACTCAACTTCGCCATTAAAATATCGTTCAAAAGCCAACCGCACTTTTTGAAAAATAGGCAATTCATCTTGCTTGAGCCATTTGGGATTAGGCTCATATTGCTCTTTTTCAAAATCAACATGAGTAATACTTTCTCCATCAGATAAAACCAAAAGCCGCCCGACTGGCGAGGGGTAATAAGTGTAATAAAGTGCGGTCATTTTTCGCCTTGTTTTATAAAAAAGAAAAGCACACCTCGATTGGAAGTGTGCTTTATTATGCTAAATTTTTTAACGGATTAGAAACTATAATTTAAGTTTAAACCGTAAAGGTTAGCACTTGCTTTAGAGCTGTAATTGCCTGTAACAACCACCGCACCATTACTAATACGTTGCTCTTCTTTGAAATGAACTTTTTTACCTTTCAAATAAGCATAGCCTAAATCAACTGAAAGATTTGGAGTAAATTTATATGTAGCACCTACGCTATACCAAGTACGATCTGTATCAGGAATTGCCGCACTAGCATGTTCAGTTGCTGCAGCTTGATCATAAGCAATACCTGCGCGTAAAGTTAATTTATCATCTACGTTATAAGTTCCACCTAATGCAATACGTGAGCTATTTCTATAATACATTTTCTTATGGAATGCTTCTCTTCCATCTGAATGATAGCTTGCATATAAGTTTTTCAAACGACTCCAATGAGAATATTTATAACTGTAGTGCATTGCAAATTTTTCAGTTAATTGGTGGAATCCTGAAAACTCTAAGTAATCAGGTAAATTAAGCTTTAAACCACCTTCTTGGCCAATACGATGAGCTTGTAAACTAGTTGCTGTATGATCTGTAAAGTCAACATCTACTTTAGAATGGTAAGCTAAACCAATTCGGTGATTTTCATTAAATTGATACATTACACCAGCATTCCAAGCAAAAGCCCAAGCAGCTTTGTCTTGTAATTGGGTTAAAATAGTATCCTCTTTTACTGGCATAAAATTCGCAAGTACACCAGCTCTACGTTCAATTTTTGCTTGAGCATAAATCGCATTCAAGCCTAAACCAGCACTAAATCCTTCAGTAATACGATAAGAACCGCTTAGGTTTAAATTTAACGCCGTTAAATCTGTTGTGCCGCCAAACACACCGCCGTTATATTTGTTATCATACTCACTTTTCAAACCAAAATTCACATTCATGCCTGCACCAATCGCTACTTTGTCATTAACCGGTGCAACAAAATACATATTTGGTACAAGAGAACCTGGAACTACATTTTTTTGATGAAGATTAGTTGAAGTGCTTGGTAAACGAGCGCCCACATTTCTACCTAACGCAGTAATACCGGTATTACCACTCATATTAATCTTAGAATCAACATAAACGCCACCCACAGAAAATTGATTAGTTTTGAATAAACTCATTAATGCAGGGTTAGTTGCAACTACTGCAGCATTATCAGCAATTGCTGCTTCACCGGCATAAGCACGACCTAAACCAGAAGTCGATACTTCAGATAATTGAAACGCTGCCGCACTTGCCCCACCAGCAGCGAATAACATTGCGGTTGCTAAGACAGATTGATTAAATTTTTTCATTTGGAAACCTTTGTTATAAATAAAAATCTGGGCGATTCTAAAACCCGAATCTATTGAGTGCAAATCCATTTCCTTGTTTTTATTAGAGTTCCGACCAGTTATCGGGAACTTTTTGCATTAAATAGGCTATTTTGTTCAATTTTTGTCATTCATGAGAAAAATGATAAAATGTGCGAAAATTCATATAGGGAAAAGAAAATGACCGTAAAATGTAAAGCAGAAGAATCCTTAACCTGTAGCTGCGTTGATGTGGGCACAATTATTGATGGTTCTGACTGCACTGTAGAAGTACATCAATTTTATAGTACTGAAACTGATGCCTATGCAGCCCTTGAACGATTAACAAAGAAAGCTCGCGACACAGAAAGTGATCCTTGCGAAATTAAAAGCGAAATCGTGGCACTTGAAAACGGCGTTCAATTAAATGCCTCTTTCACTTTTAGTTGCCAAGCAGAGGCAATGATTTTTGAACTGGCGAATCGTTAGTATTTAATAACACACTAAATACTCAAAAAATTAACCGCACTTTTTTAAGTGCGGTTAATTTCCTCTTCCTATTTTGATTGTAAATCTTCCATCATTTGTTTTATTGCATCCTCAATTGAATCCCCATGATTTTTATGAGAAATCCATCGAAATATCACAGGATAACCCTGCTGTACTAATTTCTCTGCCAATTTTGGCGCATTAAATGGTCGCATTTTCTTACGTTGTTCAATACGTTGAAGTTGTTCTGATGTAAGCTTGGGATCTCGCTCAGGATATTCTTCATACTCACCTAAAGTGATCAATATATGCTTAGGACTTAATTTAATCCAAGGCATTGTTTGTGGTAAAAATGAACCATTTCCCCACCAAAGTGATGGACTTGCTAATGTATAATATTGAAATAAATCAGGTTGGTGAAATAATACATATAAACCGAATAGGCCACCAAATGAATGCCCGAAGAAAAACTGTTTCTCTGGATTAATATGGTATTGCTGTTCAATTTCTGGTTTAACTTGGGTTTGGATAAAACGCAGAAAATCTGAAGCCCCTCCACCATTTTTAAAATCCTCCCCATTCACAGGAAAAGTGTAATCCCGTTGACGTTCCGCTATGGCATAGGCATTCTCTGACACATAACCAATTCCGACAATAAGCGGTAACTCTTGAGTAGGATCCACCGTATTAACCGCAATGGGAAATTGTGCATTACCATCAAGCATATAAAGCACTGATAATGGTTTATTGTTAGCCTTAGGTTCCGCAATAAATAAACGATATGGCTTACTTTCAAAAAGAAGGTCTTTTTGATGAATCTTATAAAGTGTATTCATATTTTCGTTAATTTTAGGAATTATAAAATCAGGAGTAGCAAGAATCATGGGCGTATAAAAAACACTCAATAACGCACCAATACATGTCAAAAGAGTTAAGAAGATTCGTTTCATTATTAAAATATCGACCGTATTACTACGGCCGATGATATAGTCAAAATTATTTTATGGCTTTCTCAAGTTCTGCGGCAATCACTTCCATTGATTCTAGTCCACCAAACGCTAAATACCAATTCGCTGCATCTAAATATATGATGTGCTTATTTTTATAAGCATTAGTCTGTTGAACAATGGCATTATCTAATACCTTTTGTGCATTATTGACTTTATCTGTCACCGCTGCCGTACGATCTACCACAAGCAAATAATCTGGATTTTTTTCTAAAAGATATTCAAATCCAACACTCATACCATGTGTCGATGATTTAATATTGGGATCAGCAGGTTTAAAACCAAATTTCTGGAAAACCATACTATAACGTGAATTATCACCAAAGGTACTAATTTTACTTTCATTCACTAACACAAGTAAGGCAGTCTTTCCTTTCGTCTCATTCGCGACTTGTGACACTTTAGCATCTAATGCATCTAATTTTGCTTTTGCTAGTGCTTCTTTACTAAAGATTTTACCTAATGCAGTAACATTTTCTTGGAAGCTTGGATAATAATTCGAGTAATCATTTTCCACATAGAACACGGGCGCAATTTCTTTCAATTTATCCAATAATTTTTGTTGACGCGGTGCGGCAATAATCAGATCAGGATTCAGTTCATTAATCGACTCAAATGCTGGCTCAGGTAATGAACCAACATCTTTAAATTTATCTTGTTTAAACTCATCTAAATATGTTGGAATATGTCCTGCTTTAGGGAAACCCACTATTTTATCAGTTTCTCCTAATGCTCGTAGGGTATCAGCCACACCAAAATCTAACACCACTACTTTTTGTGGATTTTGCGGCACGGTTTGCTCTCCTGCTGCATTTTTAACAATAATATCCTGCGCATTTGCCATCGTAGAAGCAAACAAAACAAAGCTAAGTGCGGTTAATTTTTTTAATGTTTTCATAAAGGAGCTCCTATTTAAAATACACGGCAATTTTTTGTTGGTTAATTTCTTGAATTGGAATTTCCATATCATAAATATTCAGCAACACCTCTGATTGCATTATCTCATCTACGGAGCCTTGAGCGACAAGCTTCCCTCGCTTCATCGCAACCATATAATCAGAATAGCAAGAGGCGAAATTAATATCATGAATCACAATGACCACTGTTTTGTTCAGTTCCGTCACAAGCTTTCTCAATACTTGCATAATTTGTACCGAATGTTTCATATCTAAATTATTCAGTGGTTCATCAAGCAAAATATAATCAGTATCTTGTGCTAGTGTCATGGCAATATAAGCCCGTTGTCGTTGTCCCCCACTCAGGTTTTCAATATATTGCTCACGAATATCATCTAAGTTCATATATTTAATGGCATTATCAATAAAAGTGCGGTCAATTTCTGTTAGGTTTCCTTTCGAGTAAGGAAAACGACCAAATGCCACTAATTCTTCCACCGTAATTCGTAGATTAACGTGATTCGATTGTTTTAATATCGCCATTTTGCGCGCAATATCACTGTTTTTTTGTTCTTTTAATGGCAAATGATTCAAATAGACTTCGCCACTATCAGCTGTTAATAAGCGGCTGATAATACCCAGTACGGTACTTTTCCCCGCCCCATTTGGCCCAATAAATGAAGTGATTTTTCCTGTTGGGATCACGAGTGAAACATCATCCACCACTTTTTTTTCGCCATAAGATTTACAAATATGCTTAATTTCTATTGCCATTTTTTATTTGCTCTTAATAACAAAGAAAGAAAATATAATCCGCCTACAAAATTAATGATAACGCTTAGCGGCGTGCTAAATGTAAAGACTTGTGTCAATAAAAATTGCCCACAAACTAACGTAAATACAGCAAGTAACATCGCGGCAGGAATCAAGAGTTTATGGCGATAATCCTGCATGAATTCAAAGGTAATATTCATCACAAGAAGCCCTAAAAAAACTAAGGGGCCGACAAGGGCGGTCGAGACAGATGTTAAAATAGCTACAATAATCAACAATTTTTTAACCATATGTTGATAATCCACACCCAGACTCAGTGCCTGTTCTCGCCCTAGTGCCAACACATCAAGATACTTCCAGTAACGTAGGCTATATAAAATCACCGCCACTAACATCGCTAACGCCAGCCAAAGAATCTTAGTATTAATCCGATTAAAACTCGCAAAACCAAAATCTTGCGAAATTTGAAACTCATTTGGATCAATCAACACCTCCATAAAGGTGGTTAAGCTACCGAAAAAAGTGCCAAAAACAATACCAACGAGCAATAAAAAGAAAATATTTTGTGATTCTCTTTTAAATAAGAAATGATAAAGCACAAACATAAAACCAATCATTACACCTGTACTCATAAGAAATAGGACAAAAGGATTGATAGACAACAATGTCTTTGAACCAAATAAAAATAAAATTCCAGTTTGAATCAGTAAATACAATGAATCTAGCCCTAAAATACTTGGTGTGAGAATACGATTATTCACCACTGTTTGAAATAGCATCGTCGCAAGGGCAATAGCAATGCCGGTTATCACAATCGCAGATATCGTTAATGCCCGATTATTTAAAGCATATTGCCAACGATTTGGTAAATGATACCCAAGAAATAATACAATACTGACAAGTGCTAATATGCCTAAAATCGCAATACGAAGTAAGGATGATTTACGCATAACGGTACCTTTTCAATAAAAAATACAAGAAAATACCGCTCCCTATCACGCCAACCACTGCATTAATAGAAATTTCATAAGGATAAATCAAACAACGCCCCAAAATATCGCAAAACAATACAAAAACGGCACCTAAAAGTGCGGTGTGAGAAAGAATTTTTTTGAGATTATCACCTAAATATAGTGTAACTAAATTTGGAACGATAAGACCCAGAAAAGGAATTACCCCAACAGAAACAATAATAATCGATGAAACTGTCGATACAATAAGTAAACCTATATAAAGCACTTGGTTATAATTTAGCCCAAGATTAGTAGCGAAATCTTTTCCCATTCCTACAATCGAAAAACGCTGTGCAAATAAATAAGAAATAATCAGCATCGGCAGGCTAAAATAAAGCAATTCATAGCGCCCGCTCATCACTAGTGAAAAGTCCCCTTGAAGCCAACCAGAAAGGTTTTGCAATAAATCTTGTTGATATGCAATAAATGCGGTGATTGAACTGATCACATTGCCAAACATCATTCCCACCAATGGCACAAAAATAGTATCTTTAAACTTTAAACGGGAAAGAATGCTCATAAATAACAGCGATCCAATAAAAGAAATAAGCACAGCAATAGCTGTTTTTAAAAGCATTGATGCACCTGGAAAAAAGAGAATGGCCAATAAAATGCCAAGACGCGCACTATCCATTGTGCCTGCAGTTGTGGGAGAAACGAAGCGGTTTCTGCTTAATTGCTGCATCACCAACCCACAAATACTTAAAGAAGCACCAGCAATCAAAATACTTACTAAACGAGGCACTCGACTATCTAGAAATATTTGCCATTGACTATCTTCCAAATTGAATAAGCCCCTCATAGTGACGGAACTTACCCCAAGAAAAAGTGAAATAACCGAAAGCAAAATAAGCAGAAAAATCCAATATCGCCGTTTAAACATCATTATAATGAGAATAATTATTGATTATAAGAGAATAGCATATTGAATGATTAAAAGAAATTTAAATTAAATACGTGTGTAGTTTATCTTTCCAGAGCATGAAAATAATACATCACTTTACTCAATAAAAGTGCGGTAGTTTTTTCCACTATTTTTACATTCGATTATTTGTTCAATTAACGAAATTAATTTATCCCTTTCAACACTATTTAGTTGATTAAATAATCGATCCAACTGATAAACCTGCTCTGTCGGTTGTAGCTGACGTATCATAACCTCACATAGCTATTCTATAAAAAATATAAAAACTTGTTGCATTCTCCTTATTTTTCCAGTAACTTGGCGACTAATATCTATTTGGAGATTTAATATGTTTATTATCCGTCGTCACCATCATCACCATTTAACTGAATAATCTTTCAGGTTTTTGGTGTGCTTGGAAGATTTCTTCCGAGCTGACAGGATAATCTAAATGTTACCCCTCGGAAGGCAACTTTCGAGGGGTTTTATTTTATGGTGATAAAAGGAGATTATACTATGCAACATCATTATTTATTCAACACATCAAATTTTTACAGTACAGTATTCACTATTTAATTTATAAGGAAAAACAAAATGTTATCAAATCCTGTTGTTATTTCGATCATTGTTTTGCTCACTCTTAGCTTACTGCGTATTAATGTAATTATTGCTCTTGTGATTGCCTCTCTCACAGCTGGGCTTTGCGGTGATCTAAGTTTAAGTAAAACTATTGAAACCTTCACTGGAGGCCTAGGTGGTGGTGCTGAGGTGGCGATGAATTATGCGATGCTTGGCGCGTTTGCTATTGCGATTTCTAAATCGGGTATCACTGATTTAATTGCTTATAAAATTATTACCAAAATGAATAAAACGCCTACTTCTAACAACTTAGTATGGTTTAAATATTTTATTTTTGGGGTACTCGCCTTATTTGCCATTTCATCGCAAAATCTTCTTCCCGTACATATTGCCTTTATTCCTATTGTTGTGCCGCCACTACTTTCTATTTTTAATCGTTTAAAAATCGATCGCCGTGCTATCGCTTGTGTACTCACCTTTGGGTTAACCGCTACTTATATGTTACTTCCCGTTGGTTTCGGTAAAATTTTTATTGAAAGTATTTTAGTAAAAAATATTAATCAAGCGGGGGAAGCTCTCGGATTACATACTGATGTTGCACAAGTTTCTCTTGCGATGCTCTTGCCTGTAAGCGGTATGATTTTAGGCCTGTTTATTGCTGTATTTATTAGTTATCGTAAGCCACGTGAATATGATGTTACTATTGAAGAACCCACTACAAAAGAAATTGAAGCTCACATTGAAAACATTAAATCAAGACAAATTATTGCCAGTATCATTGCGATTATAGCCACATTTACCACGCAATTAATGACAAGTTCAACTATTATTGGTGGGCTAGTCGGGTTAATTATTTTTGCTGTATTTGGTATTTTTAAACTTAAAGAAAGTAATGATATTTTTCAAAAAGGGTTACATTTAATGGCGATGATCGGCTTTGTGATGATTGCCGCATCTGGTTTTGCGAATGTCATTAATGCAACAACAGGCGTCACGGATTTGGTTCAAGGTTTAAGTAATGGTGCGGTACAGAGCAAAGGGTTAGCGGCGTTTCTAATGTTACTAGTCGGGTTATTAATTACCATGGGAATTGGGTCGTCATTCTCTACAGTGCCGATTATTACTTCTATTTATGTGCCACTTTGTTTATCTTTCGGTTTTTCTCCATTAGCAACTGTAGCCATTGTAGGTGTTGCTGCCGCCTTAGGAGATGCGGGCTCCCCTGCTTCTGATTCAACATTGGGTCCAACATCAGGATTAAATATGGATGGCAAACACGATCATATTTGGGATTCTGTTGTTCCAACCTTTATTCACTATAATATTCCATTATTAGTGTTTGGCTGGATTGCAGCCATGTATCTTTAGCGATTATAATCCCCCTTTGGGGGATTTTTATGACGATTCAATTACTTATTCAACGTCTGGAACAAAAAGTCCAGCACCTTTATCAAGATTATTTACCTCAACGTGAAGAAAAAATCTTTGCTAGATTTGACCGCTCTTTATTTAGTGAGCACGGGCAAACTGTCGGTTTTTATCTAACTGAGCTAAACCAAACGCTTGATAAGATTAAAATGTTAGAATCGGACATTCCCACTCACTATGCCTATCTAGCAGAACGTTTAGTGGCTCAGTGTACGGTGCTTTCAGAAGCATTAGCACGCAAAAAAAATACGTTAAATACTCAATCCTCATCAGCTACATTCGCGCCCGTTAAAAGTCCACAACATAACATTCACAGGTTACCGCCAAGAGAACGTCTAGAAAAATATTATGAAGCATTAGAAAAACTAAATAAACTTTACCAGGAACAATGTGATTTAGTACGAATATCTCCCCTTCACGGTGATGCGATTCGCCATACACAGCTTGCAGAACGTTATAAGCAACGCTATCAAAAATGCCAAGATGCGATAGAGCTATTAGAAGAATATTTAGCATTCAAAGAAGAACAAGAAAACCATACTTTATAATAGCGATTATTATATTAAATCTGCCAATCAATGGGATTTATCCCATTTTCTTCTAAATATGTATTCGTTTTAGAAAAATGATGACAGCCAAAGAAACCTCGATGTGCTGACAACGGGGAAGGATGCGGAGCTGTTAAAACAAGGTGACGAGTGCGGTCAATAATTTGCCCTTTTTTTTGTGCGTAACTTCCCCAAAGTAAAAATACGAGTTTTTCACGATGTTCATTAAGCGCCGCAATAACACGATCAGTAAACGTTTCCCAGCCGAAATTAGCATGTGAATGTGCCATGCCACGCTCCACGGTAAGCACAGTGTTGAGCAACAATACCCCTTGTTCTGCCCATTTGACTAAATAACCATGAGATGGCATTTGAAATCCAGAAATATCTTGTGTGAGTTCTTTATACATATTTAATAAGGAAGGGGGGATGGCTACTTCAGGTTTTACCGAAAAAGCCAATCCATGAGCTTGGTTTGGACCATGGTAGGGATCCTGACCTAAAATCACTACTTTCACATCTTCAAAAGCGGTATATTTAAATGCATTAAATACATCTTCTTGTGGGGGATAAATCGTTTTCCCGCTTGCTCTTGCAAGATGAACCTGTTGTAGCGCATATTGAAAGTAAGGTTGTTCTTTTTCTTTTCCGATAACATCTGTCCAGGTTTTCATTATTGTGATCCTATTAATAATTTTGTTCTTATTATAAACAAAAAAATTAAGGCAATAAAAAGCTTAAAAGTTAAATTAATGTTAAACAGTTTTAGATAAACCGCTATAGAAATGACCAAAACTTAATTTAGATCAAGTTTTTAAAATTATCCTAAAAAGATAACCTGTTCTTTATCAAAAAAATCTAAAATAATTTGAAACCTTCAAATTATTTGATAAAATTTATACAGTTTTTATGATTATTCAATGCCAATTAGGAGGCTATTATGATTAAAGGTATTCAAATTACTCAAGCGGCAAATGATAATTTGCTTAATTCATTCTGGTTATTAGACAGCGAAAAAAATGAAGCGCGTTGCTTATGTGCAAAAGGCGAATTTGCTGAAGACCAAGTTGTTGCAGTGAGCGAATTAGGTCAAATCGAATACCGTGAATTACCAGTAAACGTAGCACCAACTGTTAAAGTTGAAGGTGGCCAACATTTAAACGTAAACGTATTACGTCGTGAAACTTTAGAAGATGCGGTAAATAACCCTGATAAATATCCACAATTAACTATTCGTGTTTCTGGTTACGCAGTACGTTTCAACTCTTTAACGCCAGAACAACAACGCGACGTTATTACTCGTACTTTTACTGAAAGCCTATAATTTCAGTTTGAATGAAAAAAGAAACCCTGAAGTTATTCGGGGTTTTGTTTTATCTAAAATTTGACCGCACTTTTCCCTTTCATCCCTAGCGATTTCCATGCTTTTCAGGTACAATCCGCCAGTTAAATTTATTGATTTTTTTGAGAAAAACTATCTTTTATGAAGAATATTCGCAACTTTTCTATTATTGCCCATATTGACCACGGTAAATCAACGCTTTCTGACCGTTTGATTCAAACTTGTGGTGGTCTTTCGGATCGCGAAATGGAAGCGCAAGTGCTAGATTCTATGGATCTTGAGCGTGAGCGTGGAATTACCATCAAAGCACAAAGTGTTACCTTAAATTATAAAGCCAAAGATGGCGAAACTTATCAATTAAACTTTATCGATACACCGGGACACGTGGACTTTTCCTATGAAGTGTCTCGCTCTCTTGCTGCTTGTGAAGGGGCATTGTTAGTCGTGGATGCAGGACAAGGTGTAGAAGCACAAACCTTGGCAAACTGTTATACCGCAATCGAAATGGATTTAGAAGTGGTACCGATTTTAAACAAAATCGACTTGCCTGCGGCAGATCCTGAACGCGTAGCGGAAGAAATTGAAGATATCGTGGGAATTGATGCGATGGAAGCGGTTCGATGCTCAGCTAAAACGGGGGTAGGTATCGAAGATGTATTAGAAGAAATCGTTGCAAAAATTCCAGCACCGGAAGGCGATCCTAATGCGCCATTACAAGCATTGATTATTGATTCTTGGTTCGATAACTATTTGGGTGTGGTATCTTTAGTTCGCATTAAAAACGGGGTATTACGTAAAGGCGATAAAATTAAAGTGATGTCTACAGGACAAACTTACAATGTAGACCGTTTAGGGATTTTTACACCAAAACAAGAAGATACTGCCGTTTTAGAATGCGGTGAAGTTGGTTGGGTAGTTTGTGCGATTAAAGATATTTTAGGTGCGCCAGTTGGGGATACTTTAACGCTTCAACATAATCCAGCAACTGAAGTTTTACCAGGCTTTAAAAAAGTAAAACCGCAGGTTTATGCTGGACTTTTTCCCGTAAGTTCTGATGATTATGAGGCGTTTCGCGATGCCCTCGGCAAATTAAGTTTAAATGATGCCTCACTTTTCTATGAGCCAGAAAATTCTACCGCACTTGGTTTTGGTTTCCGCTGTGGTTTCCTTGGCCTTTTACATATGGAAATCATTCAAGAGCGTCTAGAGCGTGAGTATGATTTAGATCTTATCACTACTGCACCAACGGTAATTTATGAAGTGCAATTAACGAATGGTGATGTTGTTTACGTCGATAGTCCATCGAAACTGCCTCCACTTAATAATATTGCTGAAATCCGTGAACCGATTGCAGAATGTAATATGTTAGTGCCACAAGAATATTTAGGTAACGTCATTACTCTTTGCGTAGAAAAACGTGGCGTGCAAACTAATATGGTATATCACGGTAATCAGATTGCGCTGACTTATGAAATTCCAATGGGCGAAGTTGTTCTAGACTTCTTTGACCGTTTAAAATCAACATCGCGTGGTTATGCTTCGTTAGATTACGGTTTCAAACGTTTCCAAGCTGCAGATATGGTTCGCGTGGATATTATGATTAACAGCGAACGAGTAGATGCTTTGGCTTTAATCGTTCATAAAGATAATTCACAATATCGTGGTCGTGAATTGGTTGAAAAAATGCGTGAGTTAATTCCTCGTCAGCAATTTGATATTGCTATTCAAGCAGCGATTGGAAACCACATTATTGCTCGTTCTACGGTAAAACAATTACGTAAGAACGTATTAGCAAAATGTTATGGTGGAGACGTGAGCCGTAAGAAAAAACTCTTACAGAAACAGAAAGAAGGTAAAAAACGTATGAAATCTTTAGGTAATGTAGAAGTACCACAAGAAGCGTTTTTAGCAATTTTACATGTAGGAAAAGATAAATAGGGAAAATTATGTCAAATTTATTTTTTGTGATTTTACTAGCTGTTGGTTTTGGAGTATGGAAATTATTGGATTATTTCCAATTACCAAACACATTCAGTATTGTACTGCTAATTTTGACCGCACTTTCAGGGGTCTTATGGTGCTACCATTATTTTGTGGCAACACCAAAACGGAATCGTAAAATCGCACGTGCTGAACAGCGTTCAGGTCAGGCATTAACAGATGAAGAAAAAGCAAAAATTGAACCGATCTCTGAGGCTTCTGAATTTTTATCATCTCTTTTTCCAGTACTTTCTGTCGTATTCTTAGTGCGTTCTTTTTTATTTGAACCATTTCAAATTCCTTCTGGCTCAATGGAGTCAACCCTACGAGTGGGCGATTTTTTAATCGTAAACAAATATACTTATGGCATCAAAGATCCTATTTTCCAAAATACAATTATTGCTGGAAATAAACCTCAACGTGGGGATGTTATTGTATTCAAGGCACCTGAACAAGCTTTAATTCGTACGGGCCTAGGTGCAACTCGAGCTGCTTTTGCAGAAAATTTAGCGCTAAGCTCAAAAGATAATATGTCTGGTGTCGATTATATTAAGCGTATTGTTGGAAAGGGCGGAGATCGCGTCATTTTTGATCCGGAACAAAAAACGCTAAAAGTGGTATATGGCAAAGAAGGCAAACCTTGTGAAATTGATTGCGAAACCAAGGCGTTTGAATATACACAAAATCC
This sequence comes from Haemophilus sp. SZY H36, assembly GCF_018829625.1. Taxonomy (NCBI): domain Bacteria; kingdom Pseudomonadati; phylum Pseudomonadota; class Gammaproteobacteria; order Pasteurellales; family Pasteurellaceae; genus Haemophilus; species Haemophilus sp. SZY H36. The sequence continues at coordinate 299,737 of NZ_JAHKKA010000002.1, forward strand.
AACAAATCCCGCTTTTCCAAATGAATTAGAATTGACTGAAAAAGGTGATGTGACACACAATGTGTTAATTAGCGAATATCGTCGTTATTCAGGTCCTGAGTTTTTCCCACAAGAAGGTATGCAAACTGCTGAATGGCTTGTGCCAGAAGGGCAGTATTTTGTGATGGGTGATCACCGCGATCACAGCGATGATAGCCGTTTCTGGGGCTTTGTGCCTGAAAAAAATATTGTGGGTAAAGCCACTTATATTTGGATGAGCTTAGAAAAAGAAGCGAATGAGTGGCCAACAGGTTTCCGTTTTGATCGTTTCTTTACAGCAATAAAATAAGATGAATCATTTAGATCGACTTGAGCGTAAAATCGGCTATCGTTTTAATGATATTGCGCTTTTAAAGCAGGCACTTACGCATCGAAGTGCGGCGGCTCAACATAATGAACGCCTAGAATTTCTAGGCGATTCTATTCTTAATTTCACTATCGCAGAGGCGCTTTATCATCAGTTTCCACGTTGTAATGAAGGCGAACTGAGCCGTATGCGTGCTACTTTGGTGAGAGAACCTACTTTAGCGATTTTAGCGCGTCAATTTGAATTGGGCGATTATATGTCTCTTGGTTCTGGTGAGCTAAAGAGCGGTGGTTTTCGCCGAGAATCTATTCTTGCCGATTGTGTAGAAGCGATTATTGGCGCAATGTCTTTGGATCAAGGATTGGCTATGGCAACCCAAGTGATTCGAAATTGGTATCAACAATTATTAGCTGAAATTAAACCGGGCGATAACCAAAAAGATGCGAAAACTCGTTTACAAGAATATTTACAAGGTAAACATCTACCATTGCCAACTTATGAAGTGGTTAGTATTCAAGGCGAAGCCCATTGCCAAATTTTCACTGTTGAATGCAAAGTGAAAAGTGCGGATAAAATTGACCGCACTTTTGTGGCAAAAGGATCTAGCCGTCGTAAAGCTGAACAAGCAGCAGCAGAACAAATTTTAAAAGAACTGGACATCAAATGACCGAACAATTCGACAAAACCTATTGCGGCTTTATTGCTATCGTAGGTCGCCCAAATGTGGGTAAATCAACTCTCTTAAATAAAATTTTAGGACAAAAAATTTCAATTACATCGCGTAAAGCACAAACCACGCGTCACCGTATTGTTGGGATTAAAACTGAAGGGGCATATCAAGAAATCTATGTGGATACGCCGGGACTTCATATTGAAGAGAAACGTGCGATTAACCGTTTAATGAACCGCGCAGCAAGTAGTGCTATCGGCGATGTTGATTTAATTATTTTTGTCGTGGATGGCACACACTGGAATGCAGATGATGAGATGGTGCTAAACAAATTACGCAATGCAAAATCACCAGTTGTGTTAGCTATTAACAAAGTAGATAACATCAAAAATAAAGATGATTTATTGCCGTTTATTACGGAACTTAGCGGTAAATTTAATTTTGCTCACATTGTGCCAGTTTCTGCACAGCGTGGTAATAATGTTCATGAATTAGAGAAAATTGTACGCCAATCTTTACGCGAAGGTGTGCATCATTTTCCAGAAGATTATGTCACAGATCGTTCGCAACGTTTTATGGCATCGGAAATAATCCGTGAAAAATTAATGCGTTTTACCGGTGAAGAATTGCCTTATTCTGTGACTGTTGAAATCGAACAATTCAAAGTGAATGAACGTGGCACTTATGAAATAAATGGCTTAATTCTCGTTGAACGTGAAGGCCAGAAAAAAATGGTGATTGGTGCGGGCGGTCAAAAAATTAAAACTATTGGTATGGAGGCACGCGCTGATATGGAACGTTTATTTGATAACAAAGTCCATCTTGAACTTTGGGTGAAAGTAAAATCAGGTTGGGCTGACGATGAACGTGCACTGCGTAGTTTAGGATATATGGATGAATAAAGTGCGGTGATATTTCTGATATTCTTAAAATCGCATTATGCTAAGCATAATGCGATTTTTCCATAAAAAATATCCTTTTATTTTTCCTGTTCATTCAATTTAGCAACTACTTTTTCAGTCTTTTATCTACTATATAGGGATCAAAATTGCGGAGGAATCCAACTAACAAGCTTTGATTATAAAATGTGGTAAATAAACATCCTATATTTAAATTATTTGGCATAAATAGTACAAATTAAGTATAAATTTGGACAATAAATAACACGATTGACGATATACACATAAAAGGTGCAAAAGGTAAAAATCGGGATTTTCGTCGATAAACCAATGTAAAAACTATTCCTAATAAGCACGCTATGAGTAAAAAGTGTGGTAAATGTGACAATGGAATAAAACTACCTAACCCTAATGACAACCACCAATCACCTTTACCAAAAACTTCCTTGCCATAATAAACTTTTGCCCCTCCATAAATGAGCCCAAAAACAAAGAAGAAACCAGCTGAGCTTTGCAAGCTTTCGATTAACGATAAAGGGGAAAAATAGAAATAAGCCCCTAATACGCCTAAAGCAAATAATGCTAAGCAAAGCGTTGGAGAAATAAGTTGATAATGCCAATCAAGGTAACTCATTGTCCAAAGCATAAGAAGTACTACTCCAGCCCATAATGAGAGGGATTCATTTTTTAATATCAAATGCAAAAAGAGAAATAAAAAACCGACACTAAAAAAGTAAACTAAAATATGACCGCACTTTTTCTGTTGAATTGTCGAAGCATCAGGTTGAAAAAATGGGGCATTTTCTGGGAACAACTCAATATAAGCATCGTAAATATCTTTCTGTAAACAAGTAATAAACACTGATACATAACACCATAAAACTACGCCACTAATCCCGCCGAATAAAAATGAGGCTAAGTAAATCATTAAATCACTGCGCCCATATTAAAGATAGGTAAATACATTCCCATCATAATAATTCCAATCAGACTGCCGATGATCACCATCATTAATGGCTCTAGCATTTGTGAGAGTAAGTCAATTTGATGATTAAGTTTTTCTTGGTAATTATCCGCGATATGCTCTAGCATCAAAGCGAGTTTTCCGCTTTGCTCGCCAATTTGTAGCATTTGTTGTGCTTCCATCGGGAAAAGATCGCTATTTACACTATGAGAAAAGGCATAACCTTGAGAAACCCATTGTAAAATTGACCGCACTTCTTTATCTAATACGATGTCATTTACAAGCGTTTTCTTGGTTTGCCACGTTTGTGTGCGAGGGAGAAAACTCTCTAGTGCTTGATTAAGCGGTACACCAGCCTGCAACATAATTTGTAAACTTTGACTAAAGTTCACTAAACGTGAAAGCTTTTGAATTGTGCCAAAAATAGGCGTGATAGAAATAAGTTGATTTTTCTTTTGATGAAACCAAGTTTGGCGTTTTAGATAGAAGTTATAAAATAGAAAAAAACTAAAAGCGAAAAATAGCAAAATGCCAATATTTTGCTTAAGAAAATTGGATATAGAGAGCAATATTGCGGTTATTGTTGGTAACTCAGCATTATTGCCACTGTACATTTCAGCAAATTGAGGCACGATAAAAAGTAGTAACGCGAGTGTCAATAATAGAGAAATTCCCAACACCATTGACGGGTACAGCATAATTTTCTGTAATTTGCGTTGTAATGCTAAAGATTCGCTACGATGCGTGGCTATTTTTTTACAAACAACGGAAAGTTTTCCCGTCATTTCTCCCACTTGAATCAGTTGAATTTCTTGTTGTGTGAGATATTTCCCTTGATGTTCAATGGCTTGTGAGAATGATAAACCAGATTCAATGGATTGAAGCAGTCGTTCAAGCCATTCATTGAGCATAATTTGAGTGCAATTTTGTTGCAAAATTTGCAGACTGTTTTTTAACGGAATTGCGGACTGTAGCAATGTTGCTAATTGATTGAGTAATTCGCTAATTCCTGAATTTTTGGGCTTTGCCCCAAATTGCCAGTTTTGTTGTAATTTGATGTGAGTAAGCCCGCGGCTTATTAATTGAAAGTGTGCTTGTTGTTTCGTATCCGCAATAATTGAGCCTTTTTGTTTCTGATTTAATGCATTACTACCTTGATAATAAAAGAGTTTTTTAGTCATAAGTTTTTACCTAACACACGTTCAATTTCTTTCTTATCCGTTATACCTTGGCTAACTTTTTCTAAACCACTCTCACGTAAATTTTTAAAATCCGTTTGATATCCATTCTGCTGCCAATGTAGAAATTGATATACGCCGATTCGACCTCGATAACCTTGATGGCAATCACAAGAATTTATTAAATTTCCACCGCACTTTGGACAGATTTTTCGTACAAGACGCTGTGCAATGACGAGCAGTAAACTGTTTTCAATTTCATGTTGTTGAATACCGAGTTGTTGTAAGCGAGAAATGGCAGATATTGCATCATTGGTATGTAAAGTTGAAAGCACCAAATGCCCCGTTTGGGCGGCACGTAGTGCAATCATTGCACTTTCTTCATCGCGAATTTCACCTAGCATAATGATGTCGGGATCTTGACGTAAAAAAGCGCGCAATAGACGGCTAAAATCTAGTCCTATTTGTGGATTAATTTGGCTTTGAATAATTCCATCAAGCTCAATTTCAATCGGATCCTCAGCGGTGATAATATGTTTATCAGGCGTGTTTAGCCACTGAAGTGCGGTGTAAAGTGAGATACTTTTCCCACTTCCTGTTGGGCCGGTTACTAAAATTAATCCTTGTGGTTGGCTAAGCGCGCGTTGAAATTCTTTCTGTTGACTTTCAGTCATGCCTAGTTCAGAAAAGCTGAGTTCTACTGATTTATTTTGCTGTGCTCTCAGGACAACTTTCTCTCCCCAATGAGTTGGTAACGTTGAAAGACGGAAATCAAGAATATCGGAAAACGTAGTTTTAAATTGAAATCGTCCATCTTGTGGAAGGCGGGTTTCACTGATATCTAATTTAGCGAGCAGTTTTAGGCGAGAAATAATTCGATTCGCTAAATTTTTGCTAAGTGGAGGCTGAGCTTGTAAAACACCGTCAATTCTAAACCGCACTTGGAAATGATCCGCTAAGGTCTCCAAATGAATATCTGAGGCATTGTTTTGTAAAGCGGATTCAAAAATTTGATTAAGCAAGCGAATGACGGGTTCATCATCTTGTTGTTCAAGATGAGACTGCTCTTGATGTTGGTAATATTTAACTTGCTCTTCCACTTGAAGTTGATTCGGGGCAAGTTGTTGTAATAGTTCTTTAAGTTGAGTGCTTTCTAATAAAACAGGCTCAACAAGTTTACCGGTTATAAACGCAATAGTTTCACAGGCAGAAAGATTAGAAAGGGAATCAACACCTAACCAAAGACGATTATTTTCTTCTTTGAGTGGTAAAGCAAAATAACGTAAGAGCAGAGACTGTTGTTGCTGATTACGCCCCCATAAATCAGGCGAGATCGTAAATATCTCGCCATTTTGTGCTTTTACACGAGGTTTGGCACTAGTTAAGTCGATCATTTTGAACAGAATCCAGCAGGGAAAATATCGACATTCGTTGTGCCACAGGTAGTTTTCCATGTAACGCCGTTTGCACTATTGCCTTCAGCAGTAAGTGTGTAACTCATTCCGTCTAATGTACCATTGCCCTCTACTGTTATTGCACCGTTGCTTGTTGTCACTGATTTTACATAGCCTTTTGCTGTTGTAATATCAGCCGCAATTCCATTGCTTCCTCCCGAGCAACTGGAAGGTTTGCCAGTGCTATAAACGCATAATTCCACATCTGACTTATAAGGTGCAGAAGCTTGCAGTAATTCGGATACCGCGGCTTTTTTGGTATAATTTTGATAAGAAGGAATAGCGATAGTGGCTAAAATCGCGATGATGGCGATGACTATCATCAATTCAATTAAGGTAAACCCTTTCTTCAAGGTAGTTTGTGTAGTTAGTTTCATTTATTTTCCTTTCGTTAAGCCTTTATTGGCTGAAATATTGTGAAAAGGGAAAATTGTTTTGTAAAACAGACCGCACTTTTTCTGCGATCCTGATCGCAAAAATAGGAAAAATGTATGCGAAAAATTAAAGATATTGAGAAAGGATTTCTGACTGATTGTCGACAAATTCCATCTCCGCATTTTGATGAACGTCCAGATTTACAGGATATTTCACTTCTTGTGATCCATTACATTAGCTTACCGCCAGAACAATTTGGTGGCGGATATGTGGATGATTTTTTTCAAGGGAAATTAGATCCTAAGATTCACCCTTATTTTGAAGAAATTCATCAAATGCGTGTTTCTGCCCATTGTTTGATTGAACGAGACGGGCGAATCACACAATATGTTAATTTTAACCAAAGGGCTTGGCATGCTGGATTATCTAGCTTTCAAGGGAGAGAAAAATGTAATGATTTTGCCATTGGAATTGAGTTAGAAGGTAGTAATGAGCAGCCTTTTACTAATGAGCAGTATTTGGCATTGCAAGAGCTTACTAACTTAATCATGAAAAATTACCCTAATATTACGAAAGAACGAATTGTTGGGCATTGTGATATTTCGCCAGGACGTAAGATCGATCCTGGTCAATATTTCGATTGGGAACGTTATTTTGCCAGCCTAAAATAATTTGTTTAAAAATTAGACATCAAAAATTAGAGGATTCTGTGTATTAAAGATATTGTTATGTTTTGTTGCTAAGCGATTGAATTTAAATGGATAAATTTTCTCTTGAAATTATCTTGGAAAGGTTTTTTTGAGTTATACAACATTATGGATTTTCTCAACCACAATTTTATCCACAGAAATATTGAATAACTCAAAGAGATAGCTAAAAGATCTTTGGTGAATGGAGTTCCTTTAAAAATTGTATTTTTTTACCGCACTTTCTTCCATTTTTATATGTGAAAAGTGCGGTTTATTTTTATTTTAGATCTTTTGATTGGAAATAACTCAATTTATTTTCAAGTTTGATGAGATAAGGATCCTTTCCCATTTTTACGTGCTCAATTCACAATCAGAAATCTGTTATTCACAATGTTATCCACAATCTGTATATTTTATTGCGTAATCCGCCCTTTGGTTGATAAAAACACTGATTTATGAAACAATCTGCAGACTATTTTTATATGAAAAATTTAAGGTAAAACGATAGTGATCGATTTTGATGGCTACCGTCCAAATGTGGGTATTGTGATTTGTAATCGCAACGGGCAAGTGCTTTGGGCGAAGCGCTGTGGCCAAAATTCGTGGCAGTTTCCGCAAGGTGGCATTAATGATAATGAAAGTGCCGAGCAAGCGATGTATCGTGAACTGTACGAAGAAGTTGGGCTACAGCCTAAAGATGTGCGCATTTTATATGTATCTAAGCATTGGTTGCGCTATAAATTACCAAAACGTTTGTTGCGCTATGACAGTAAACCGATGTGTATAGGGCAAAAACAACGCTGGTTTTTGTTGCAGCTTGTCGGCGATGAAAAAAATATCAATATGCAAACAACCAAATCACCAGAATTTGATGGGTGGCGTTGGGTAAGTTTTTGGTATCCTGTTCGCCAAGTTGTATCCTTTAAAAAGGATGTATATCGTAAGGCAATGAAGGAATTTTCTAACATATTGTTCTCAGATAATCCTCCTATTCATACGACTATATATGATACAGAACAAAAGCATTATTCATATAATAAAAAGCGCAATACATCGAAATATTCTAAACGTCCGTTTTATAAAACAAGGAATGACTCATGCTAACTTTTCTCATACTTTGCTTGTTAGTTGGCGCTGTTGTAGGCTTTTTAGCGGGTCTTTTTGGTATTGGTGGTGGATTAGTCATTGTTCCTACGTTAGTCTATCTGCTACCCATTATGGGAGTACCTGAACCGCTTCTCATGTCTACTGCACTTGGTACTTCTTTTGCCACTATTGTTATCACTGGATTTTCATCAGCTCAACGTCACCATAAATTAGGTAATGTTGTCTGGAAAGCAGTGAAGATTCTTGCACCTTCCATCATGCTAACTGTCTTTATTTTCGGTTTTTTTATCGGAAAACTGGATCGTGATATTTCATCAAAATTATTTGCCTGCCTAGTTATCTATCTTGCCATAAAAATGGTGTTATCTATTAAACCTAAATCACACAAGAAAATAAAACCTTTAACTACCTTATCTTCCATTATTGGTGGCATTTTAATTGGTATCGCATCCAGTGCCGCGGGTATCGGTGGAGGTGGCTTTATCGTACCATTTTTAACTTCACGTGGTATTGATATGAAAAAGGCTATTGGTTCTTCAGCATTTTGTGGCATGCTACTCGGCACATCTGGGATGTTTAGTTTTATGCTAGGAGGCTTAGGTAATCCTAGTATGCCTGAATATTCTTTAGGCTATATTTACTTACCTGCTGTTGTTGGTATTACTACGACATCATTTTTCACTTCAAAACTTGGTGCAAATGCCACTGCAAAACTGCCTGTAACTACATTGAAAAAAGGTTTTGCACTATTACTAATCGCTATTGCTATTAATATGTTTCTAAAATAAGGGAAATTATGAATCAATACCTAACACTTCCACATTTTGATCCAACCATTTTTACGCTTGGCGATAGTAATATCGGCTTACGTTGGTATGGTTTGATGTATCTTTTGGGTTTTATTTTTGCACGCTGGCTTGCAGTTCGTCGCGCGAATCGTCCAAATAGTGGTTGGACAGTGGATCAAGTTGATACCTTACTTTTCAACGGTTTTATGGGCGTATTTATTGGCGGACGTGTTGGTGATGTATTTTTTTATAATTTGAATCGTTTCTTACAAGAGCCTCTTTATTTATTCCGTGTTTGGGAAGGTGGAATGTCTTTCCATGGCGGCTTAATAGGCGTCATTGTTGCCATGATTTGGACGTCTTATTCACAAAAACGCAGTTTTTGGCAAACGGCTGATTTTGTTGCGCCTTTGATTCCGTTTGGTTTAGGTTTAGGTAGAATTGGTAATTTCATTAATCTTGAGCTATGGGGACGCGAAACGGATGTGCCTTGGGCAATGATTTTCCCGAATGATCCTCTGTTACTACCTCGTCATCCATCACAACTTTATGAAGCTTTTCTAGAAGGTATAGTGTTGTTTGCCATTCTGAATATTTTTATTAAAAAGCCACGTCCAATGGGCTCTGTAGCCGGCTTATTCTTAATTGGTTATGGCATCTTCCGTTTTATTGTGGAATATGTACGTGAACCTGAAGTTGAAAATTTCTTTGGGGTCATTACGCGAGGACAAGCGCTTTGCTTGCCAATGATTATTGGTGGAGTTTTAATTATGGCTTGGGCGTATTCACGCAAAAGTGCGGTAATAAAATAGGAGATTTTTATGAAGCAATATCTTGATCTTTGTCGTCGCATTGTTAATGAAGGTGAATGGGTTGCCAATGAGCGTACAGGTAAGCGTTGTCTCACCGTTATTAATGCAGATTTAGAATATGATGTGACGAATAATCAATTTCCGTTGATAACCACGCGTAAAAGTTATTGGAAAGCGGCAATTGCTGAATTTTTAGGTTATATTCGTGGATATGACAATGCTGCTGATTTTCGCGCACTTGGTACTAAAACTTGGGATGCCAATGCGAATGAAAATGCGGCATGGCTTACGAATCCTCACCGTAGAGGCGTTGATGATATGGGGCGCGTATATGGTGTGCAAGGCAGAGCATGGCGTAAGCCTAATGGTGAAACCATCGATCAGCTACGCAAAATTGTTAATAATTTGACCAAGGGCATTGATGATAGAGGGGAAATTTTAACCTTCTTTAACCCAGGGGAATTTGATCTTGGTTGTCTTCGTCCTTGTATGCACACGCATACTTTTTCTCTTGTGGGCGATACTTTATATCTTACTAGTTATCAACGTTCTTGTGATGTTCCGCTTGGATTGAATTTCAATCAAATTCAGGTGTTTACCTTCTTAGCGCTTATGGCTCAGATCACGGGCAAAAAAGCTGGCAAGGCATATCATAAAATTGTGAATGCGCATATTTATGAAGATCAGCTTGAGTTAATGCGTAATGTGCAACTTAAACGCGAGCCTTTTCCATTGCCAAAATTAGAAATCAATCCAGATATAAAAAGCCTTGAAGATTTAGAAACTTGGGTCACGATGGATGATTTTAAAGTCATTGGCTATCAATCTCATGAGCCGATTAAATATCCTTTTTCCGTCTAATGGATGTAGCAAAAGTGCGGTCAGAATTTGACGAGAAAATGATACGCTACGCCCTTGATCTTGCCGATAAAGCGGAAGCATTAGGTGAGATTCCTGTGGGGGCGGTTTTGGTAGATGATGCTGGAAATATTATTGGAGAAGGTTGGAATCTCTCCATTGTTCAAAGCGATCCTACCGCACATGCTGAAATTATCGCTTTGCGAGACGGAGCAAAACATCTCCAAAATTATCGTTTACTGAATACTACGCTTTATGTGACATTGGAGCCTTGCACAATGTGTGCTGGGGCAATTTTGCATAGCAGAATTAAACGCCTTGTGTTCGGCGCTTCTGATTATAAAACCGGTGCGGTTGGATCACGTTTCCATTTTTTTGATGATTATAAGATGAATCATACTCTGGAGATTACATCTGGTGTATTGGCAGAAGAATGTAGTCAGAAATTAAGCGCATTTTTTCAGAAACGCCGTGAACAGAAAAAAGCAGAAAAACAAAAACATCAATTGCATGTAGCATCTTATGAAGAAAGATAATTATTTTTCGCTACGAACAAGAATCAAAAATCGACAGTCATACTCATTATCTTCATCAGCCTGACGATATTCTTCAAATTCAACGATCCATTCGTTCCAATCAAGTGTGGGAAAAAATGTATCTCCTTCAATTTCAGATTGAATTTGTGTAAGATAAAGTTTATCCGCTTTTGGTAAATATTGTTTAAATAATTCACCACCACCGATTAGCATAATTTCATCGCAATCATTCACAAAATTAACCGCACTTTCAAAGCTGTTTTTCCAAATCACCCCTTCATGTTCAAACGGTTGACGAGAAAGTACGATATTTATTCGTTTTGGCAGGGGCCTACCGATACTTTCAAAAGTTTTTCTCCCCATTATTACAGGCTTACCTGTTGTATTACGGCGAAACCATGCCAAATCTGCAGGTAAATGCCAAGGCATCTGATTATCTTTCCCAATCACATTATTCAAGGTTGTCGCTACAATTAAACTCAATGTCATAAATTTCCCCTAAAATTTACTTTACTATACCTGATATTAAGTGATTTTTCATTGATTTAGTGATAACGTAAAAATATAAATAAAAAACTTGGAAAAACTTATGACTAAAAAAACAATAGTTGTAAAATTTGGAACAAGTACACTAACACAAGGTACTCCAAAATTAAATTCACCGCATATGATGGAAATTGTTCGTCAAATTGCGCAATTACACCATGATGGATTTCGAATCGTTATCGTTACTTCGGGCGCAATTGCGGCTGGCAGACACTATTTAAATCATCCAAGCTTACCCCCAACAATCGCATCAAAACAATTACTTGCTGCAGTAGGTCAAAGCCAATTAATTCAAGCTTGGGAAAGATTATTTGCTATTTATGATATTCATATTGGACAAATCTTATTAACCCGTGCAGATATTGAAGATCGTGAACGTTTTCTCAATGCTCGCGATACGTTACATACTCTGTTAGATAATCAAATTATTCCTGTGATTAATGAAAATGATGCTGTTGCAACAGCGGAAATTAAGGTCGGTGACAACGATAATTTATCTGCATTAGTGGCTATTCTTGTTCAAGCTGAACAACTTTATCTACTCACAGACCAGCAAGGATTATTTGATAGTGATCCGCGTAAAAATCCAGATGCAAAATTAATTCCAATCGTAGAACAAATCACCGATCATATTCGTGCCATTGCAGGAGGTTCAGGGACAAATCTTGGTACAGGTGGAATGATGACAAAAATTATTGCTGCTGATGTTGCAACGCGTTCTGGTATTGAAACAATTATTGCGCCAGGTAATCAGCCAAATGTAATCGCTGATTTAGCTTATGACCATAATATTGGTACAAAATTTATTGCTCATCAATCTGATCGTTTAGAAAGTCGGAAACAATGGCTTTTTGCAGCCCCTTCCGTTGGCATTATTACAATTGACGATGGTGCAGAACATGCAATGTTAATACAAAACAAATCGCTTCTCCCTGCTGGTATTATTGCAATTGAAGGATGTTTTTCTCGTGGTGAGGTTGTAAAGATTCGTACACAGTCCGGTAAAGATATTGCGCTTGGTATGCCTCGTTATAACAGTGATGCATTACAACTTATTAAAGGTAAAAAATCAACAGAGATTGAATTTATTCTTGGTTATGAATATGGCTCTGTCGCGATGCACCGTGATGATTTGATTATTTTATAAAATATTTTAACTAAAAAACCGCACTTTGCTCATTGACCAAAGTGCGGCTTTTTTTACATAATTTTTATGTGTATCAATTTGTTAAATCTTCTTTAAATTCTGGTAATGGCTTATGTTCTGTTGCAATGTAGCTATAAACTACTGGTAAGACAAATAAAGTGAAAATTGTCCCAATAGATAATCCTGCTACAATAACAATCCCCATGCTAAAACGAGATACAGCCCCAGCGCCCGTAGCATAAAGTAATGGAATTAATCCAGCTACCATTGCTGCAGTAGTCATAAGGATCGGACGCAAACGTACTTTCGCAGCTGATGTAATTGCTTCAATACGCGTTTTACCATGATTCAACTGCTCTTCTTTTGCCACTTCACACATTAAAATACCATGTTTGGTAATTAAACCGACTAATGTAATTAATCCAACTTGCGAATAAATATTTAATGTCGTTCCGTCAATTTGGAAAAAAGACAATAAGTTTAATGTGAGTAATGCTCCACTTACTGCTAAAGGCACCGAAATCATAATAACCATTGGATCTCGTATTGATTCAAATTGAATCGCAAGAACCAGGAAAATAATGATAACGGCTAAAATAAATGTCACCGCAAGTGCATTCCCCTCTTGAATAAGCTGACGAGCCTCTGATTTAAAATCATAAGTATATCCTTGCGGTAAGTTATTTTTGAAATAATCCTGCAACCACGCTATCGCATCACCTGTAGATGAACCTGGCATCGCAACTGCACCAATTTCAGCAGAGTTTAATTGACTAAAACGAGCTAATGACATTGGCTGCGTTTCTAGTTTCATACTAACTAAACTACTTAATGGTACAGATTGTCCATTTGATGCTGTTAAATAATAGTTTTTGAAGCTTTCTGGAGATAAACGATCATCACGTTTTACTTGCGAAATCACTTTATAAGCACGTCCATCAACATCCACTCGAGTAATCGTTGCACCTGATAAGAAACTCCCCAACGTGTTACTTATTTGTTGCATCGTAATACCATAAGTTCCAGCTTTCTCCTTATCTACAGATATCGTCATTTGGGCCGTATCATAGGCTAAATTCAAATTAGTATAAATAAATTTACCTGATGCTTTCATAGCTTTTTCCAAGCTTTCAGCTGTATTTGCTAACGCTTTGTAATCCTGTGCTGTTTTTAACACAATAGCAATTGGAGGGCCTTGCTCGCCTGTATCTATTTCAGGGAAATTAAACGCTGATATCGATACTTCAGGAATCGATTTTGCTTTTGTATTCAGCTCATTCATTACTGCCGCTTGTTTACGATCTCTTTCTTTCCAATCTTTTAAGGTAATAATATTAAGTGAGCCATTAGAACTTGGCGCCCCCGCAATGCTCATACCAAATGAAACTTCAGGTGTATCCATCACGTTCTTCATATATGGCTTCATTGCATTTTGAATATAGTCAACATTAACACTAGATGGGGCATTACCAATTGCCATGAATGCGCCTTTATCTTCTTTTGGCGTCAATTCACTGGACAGTGAATTAAATAAGAAAGGTAGTGTTGCAAAAATTACCACAGCAAATGTAAGCATACATTTACGATTTTGCATGACAATATCAAGCATATAATCGTAAATTTTATTTACTTTACTTAGTGTATGTTCTATGCGTTGTTCCAGTTTCGTTGGTTTGACATTAGCTTTAAGTAACTTACTACTCATCATTGGTGAAAGTGTCAATGCTACAATACCGGATATAAACACTGCTCCAGCAAGTGTTAATGCAAACTCTTTAAACAGCGTTCCTGTAATTCCTCCCATAAGCGCCATCGGCGAATAAACCGCAATTAATGCAATCGTCATTGAAATAACAGGCACAGCAATCTCACGTGTTCCAATGATTGCCGCTCGAAATGGCGTTTCGCCTTCTTTAATATGACGATCCACATTTTCAAGTACAACGATCGCATCATCTACGACTAAACCAATTGCTAGAATAAGGGCTAACAATGTCATTAAGTTAATAGAAAAATTCAAACTTTGTAACATCATTAGCACGCCAATTAATGAAATTGGAATGGTTAATACTGGAATTAGAATTGCACGAAGTGAGCCAATAAACATCAAAATGACGACTAATACAATAACTGTCGCTTCTATAATCGTTTTAATCACTTCATGTATGGAACTATTAATCGCAATCGTACGATCATAGAGAATATCGGCTTCCATACTATCAGGGAGTTGCTGCTTAATCGTTTCAAAGAGCGGTCGAATTTTTTCAGCAACACTTAATGGATTCGCTGTTGAAGTAGGGTTAATTCCTAACACCACAGAATCAGAACCATTCGCTGTTGCACGTGAGTTATCATTTTCTTTATTCAATTCTATCGTGGCGATATCTCGTAACCGCACAAGGTCATTACCTTTAGCACTAACAATTAAATTGCCTAAATCCTCAACTGATTTTGTTGTAGTTTCAACTTTATTACGATAAGTGACAAAATAGCCATTATCACTACCGGCGGCAGTTTGTACATTGTTTGCAGATAACGCTGACATCACTGTAGGCGCAGAAAGATTTTGAGCAGCCATTTTTTCAGGATCAAGCCAGATACGTAACGAATACTCTGCAGCACCAAATACTTGTACCTCGGCAACACCTTCTATTGTAAAGAACTGAGGTTTCACCACACGATTAATATAATCAGTAACTTGGCTAGAATCTAATTTTTTTGAACGAAAACTAATATACATAATCCCCGTCCCGCCTGAAGAGGAAGCCACTGTTGGATCCTCAATACCTTGTGGCAATTCAGAACGTACCGCATTTACCTTAGCAAGCACATCAGCTAATGCGCCTGCAGGATCGGTATTTAATTTCATTTTCACCGTAATGACAGATGCACTCGGTGAACTTGATGATGACATATAGTCAATATTGTCTGCCTGAGCAATAGACTCTTCAAGTTTGGATGTTACAAAAGCTTGAATTAAGTTTGCATCTGCACCTGGATAAGCTGTTGTTACTGTAATTACGGTAGTTGTCATTTTAGGATATTCACGCACGGCTAGTTTTGAAATCGCTTGTAATCCTAAAATAATAATAAGCAAGCTAATTGAAATCGCTAAAACAGGGCGACGAATAAAGATATCAGTAAATTTCATTCGTATTTCCTAAGTTGAATTAAAGATTAGTTTTTTTAGCGGGCTCTGATCCGCCAACAATGTCTTTTTCAATCCATTCCACAAGGCTGCCATTGCTAATATTTTGCTGCCCCCCTGTAATAATTTTATCACCTGGTTTTATCTCATTACCTTGTAACTGAGAATAAATACCTTGACGATCTTTCGTAAATACGGTGATTTGTTTAGCTCGATACAAACGATCGAATTTATCATTACCTGATAATTTTTCTTTATCTTCGTCTGATAATGGCACTAATATATAGGCAATTTCACCATACATATTGTAACTAATTGCAACTTGGGGGACGACAACTTGATTTTTCTCTGTCGGTAAGGCTATGCGTAATCGAGAAAACATACCAGAAAGTAATTGGCGGCCATCTTCTGGTTCAAAAGTAGCTTGTACATCAACCAACCCTGTTGATGAATTAATTGCGGGTTCAATCGCCGTGATATGAGCTGAAAATGTTTCGCCTTTACGCGCATCCGTCGTTGCTGTAACACGTTGACCGATATGTAATTTATCTAATTCATTTTGAGAAATAGCAAAATCAACCTTCATTGAACTCGTATCTTCTACACGAACAATTTCTGTACCAATATTGACATATTGCCCTACATTAACTTTAACAATACCTGTTTTTCCATCAAATGGCGCAACAATACTACGGCGCTCAATGGTCGCTTTTAGAGATTCAATATTGGCTAGTTGAGCATCATATGCTGATTTTGCATTATCAACATCTTGACGAGATGCCGCATTACTTTTTAAAAGATTTGCATAACGTTGATAAGTCTGACGAAGTGCTGGAAGTTGAGCTTCTGCAGCTTGTAAACTTGCACGTTCAACAGAACTATCTAGCTCCACTAAACGATCACCTTTTTTCACTGATTGTCCATTTTGAACAAATACATGTGAAACGCTCCCCGCATTTTGTGCACTTAACATTGCCCCTTGATTTGGACGAACAAGACCTGTTGTATTAATTACAGGTGTCCATTCGCTAGGCTTAACCTCTAAGGCAGTTACTGGATTCGGTGACTCAGGCATATTGGCTAGAAATTTTCCAATCATCATGTTGCGAATAAAACTAAAAGCAATAACGCCCACAAAAATTAAGACAAAAACAGCCAAAATCACTTTCATAAAGAAAGTATGTGAACGTTTTGGTCTCTGAGATTGAGTTTGACTCATTTTTAAAGCTCCGTAATAAAAGATAACGACTATTTCTGAATTGCTCGCCAAGAGCGTTCAATGATAGATTCTAAAATGTCCTCAGTAAGTACTACATCAAAAAACTTAAGCTCAGATGCAATAATCACCGCACTTTTTAAACTTAATAAAAAAAGTAAATGATTTGGCAAAATAGCAAGTATGCCGCCTGCTGAGCTTTTTTACAAAAAAGCTTCCAGCGGCTATTAATTGTCATTTTCTTACAAACTTCAATAAAGTTTGGTAAAGATTGGTATTGATTCAGATTTGATAAAATTGTTGGATGCTCTTTCAGGAAATACCAGATATTCCACTACATCCGTCGGTATTGCTCGAAAAAAGACATTGTTTCATCATAATCCTTTTCAAGCGTCGCCATAAACATCGCAAACACACGATAAGCAAATTGTTCAAGCAATTCATCTTTATTTCTAAAATAAAGGTAAATTGTACCGGCTGCTATATTCGCTTCTTTTGCAAGCTTATGCATAGAAAGTTGATTTAAACCTTCTTTTGCCATCAAGCGATCCGTAGCTAGAAAAATTTGCTCAGTTAAATCAGCCTTTGCTTGTCGCATAAAATCCTTAGATAAAAATATATTAACACACCAAAAATGAATGAGCGTTCATTTTATTGTTTTTTTGTTTTTTAGCAAGTTAAAAAACACAAAAGCACAACGAAAATGGGCAACATTTAAAAGCTAGATTTTTTAATCAACTTTTAAATGTTGCCCATTTTGACCGCACTTTTGATTGGGAGAATAAAAAGCTAAATTGGCTCTAGTCCTAATACTTTACGACCGTTAATGCTTGCGATGTTGACCATTTCATCCAAGTGAGGGAAACGGCAGCCCGCAGCCAATAGGCTTAATTCTTGCCATAAATCGCCTTCACATAATGGCACCATATAATCGCAAATATTATCTGTACCTAGGGCAACAGTGATACCTTCGGGGATCATTTCATCTGCTGGCGTGAGCGCATTATGGAATGGCATAAGATCTTCTTTGCGATTACTGTCAATCCATGCCATAGGACAGGCGATCATCATCATTTTGGCTTTACGCATTTTTTCATAAAGTTTGTAGCGATATTCTTTTGAATGTGAGCCAATGGAAATACCGTGGATACCCACAACTCGCCCCTCCATTCCATGTTCAATGGTTTTATCGCAAAGTTGCTCAGTTTCTTTTTCACTTGGATTGTTGAATTGGTCGACATGTACATGACACATAATCCCAAGAGATTTGGCTTTATCTAACAAAATATCCATCGCCTCTAGGCCGCGTCCATAATCCAATTCGTCACGATATGGTAAGCCACCAATCATATCTACCATTTCCGCACCAATATCAAACCATTTACGCGCAGTGGGTTCGATTACCCCTTTTAAAGTTTGATTGGCAAATTTCAAAATAATGTCATGTTTATACACTTCACGGGCTTTATGTGCGGCAATAATTGCACGATCTTCACAAATTGGGTCTATATCGACAAAAGTACCAAATGCGGTTACGCCTTGGGATATCATTAATTCAATAGATTGGCAAAAACGTGCGTAATAATCATCAACGCTGGAAGTGCGTTTCACTTCATCCACTAAATCCCATTTTTGTTGCAAATTACTACTATGATAAATCCCAATTTTCTCTGGCGTCATCGTAAAAGCGCGGTCAGCATGTGCATGGGCATTTACCCATCCGCCTTTTTTGATAATTTCATCGCAAATATAGGTTTTAAAACTACAAACGTGGCTTTTCATACAAACTCCGTAAAAAAGAAAGGATAAAAAGACGAGAATGTATATTAATTGAAAGGTACTGTAAGTACGGCGAGAAGCATTATGATAATGTTATGAAAAACTCACGGATTTTCATTAATAACATTTTTCAGTCTTAAACTGAGTCATGAGTATAAAGGCTTAAGGGCAAAAAATCTATTCTTTTATGCCCTTATAGACTATTTTTCAAAGAAGAAATTTTGTAATTGGAAGGCTTCTAAGAAGATTCCAAGTGGCGGTCTATCTGACAATTGCTCAATATAATCTTTATCGAATTTTTTGTAATTACCTTTGCGATCAATGTGATATTGTGTTCCATCTGGTTGAATCACCACATTCCAGTGGAAATTAGAGGCGAGCACCCAGTCATCACCCTTAAGATCAAAGAGATTGCGTCCCTGGCTATAATCCATCAACGAGTTTTCTACGCCGAACACCGTTTGCATTAATGCAGAGAAAATATCCGCATGATTACTTAATCCATTTTGTTTGCCTACCGGTAAATCTTTCCAATATACAAGCAATGGCACTTGAACCTCATCACGCCCAAAGTAGTTTTCTCGCTCTTTTTCATTTATTTCATTAAAGGTTAAACCATGCTCTGACGTGATAATGACTAATGGATTTTCAAGCGGTGTACTTTCTAACGTTTTTTCTAAAAGAGAATCAATGTCTTGCAAAGTGCGGTCATAATCTGATGTTTTTTTTAGCCTCCAAGGCTAAGTCTAAATAAGCAAACCAAGGGAGTCTGTTTTTTGTGCTTTAATAAAATCATTGAGATTTTTTACCGCACTTTCATTATTTGGTTTGTTGGTTTTATTCGATGAAAGTTTTATTTCACGAAATAATGCTTGGCGGAAGACGCTATCTTTGAAATTCGTAGCAGAAAATAAACCCAATTGATAATGTTCAGCACGTAATTTTTCGATTAAAACAGATTGAGTATGATTGCTTAAAATGCTATCGGTGTAATTTGCATTTAGCTCGTAAAATAACCCAATTAAGCCTGCGTTATTACTATTGCCTGTGCTGTAATGATTAGTAAATTCCGTTGAACTTGTTGCAAATTCAGCAAGTTTTGGTATCTTTTCACTAGAAATCGCATCATGGCGCAAACCTGAAACCATTACGATCAGAATATTAGGTTTGTACGTAATGGGTGCATAAGTGAGTTCTTTTTTCGGATAATCAATTTTTAAGGCATCTAAACGGCCTTCTTGCGCCAATTTTTGCGTATATTCCTCTCCATCCAAGAAACCGTGTTTTTCTAAAAAAGAACGAGCTGTCATTGGATAAGATAAAGGGAAATTAGATCGTTGCATGGTGATAGGACGATACAAATAAGCATCTGCCCAAGCATAAATTAAATGCGTCGCAACGAACGTTGCAGTTAAGAATATACCTGTGCCTTTTAGCCATTTTTGTCGTTCAAGACTGCGTAACTTTTCCCAACTCCAGCGAGAAAATAACATTTGAGCCAGTAAAATTATTGGCATTGGTGCAAAGAATATTTGCCAATCGCGTGACATTTCACCATTTTCTGGATTGACTAGCAAATTCCATACAACAGAGGATAAATGCAGATTAAAACGATTGAAAACGGCGGTATCAAATAATAATAAGGTTGTACAAATCGTGGAAAAAATTACCGCACTTAACCTGTAAAATTAACTGATTGATTACATACCAATCACCACGCAATCTGCGACACTCTTTGCTTTACTCTGAGCTTGCATTGCTGCATCTCGATTGGCAAAATTTCCAATTCGCACTCTATTCCATTCACCGTTTACTTGTACTTGTGCATTTAAACCTGTCATTGCCAATCTTCCCTGTAAATTTTCAGCCTGGGCTCTATTCTTAAAAGCACCACACTGTAAACCAAACTTCTTATTGCTATTTTCATTCTCTGTAGTTTTAACCGACTCAACAGTTTTAATAGATTCCACTTTCTTCGCTGTATCTAATTTAGCTTGTTTAGCTTTTTTTTCAGCTTCAGTGCTAAGAGTGTCAATTTTTACGGTTTCCACTTTTTTGACTTGCTCTGTTTTAGCCGGTGATGATTGCTGAACCACCGTACTTTTTGATAAATTATCAACCTTAGTAGATTCTTGAGCTGCTTGTTGTTCAGCTAATTTACGAGCTTCCTCTGCTGCTTTTTGATCTTTCTCCATTTGGATTAAGACTTGACGTTGTTCTTCTGTTAAACGCATATTTTTTTCTACACTTGATGGCTTATCATCAACAGGCACTGTACGCGTTTCTAATGCTTTAATATAACTCCAAACTTCTTCAGGACGATTAGGTAAAATACTTTTAGGCTGCGTTTTTTCTGTTTGAGGAATAATTTCTTTCACTACTTTTTCCTCTGTTTTATTTTTCAGGAAATAAAGCCCAATACCAAATACAAAGACAACTGCAATCATCATCCCAATTAAAATATTCTTATTTTTTCCTTTTTTCTTATTTACGCCACGACGCGCAACAAAATCTCGATGAGCCACGATAAATCCCTAAACTTTGAGTAATTTTTTTTAATCATTTTATGAAACTCGACGATTTTACTGAAAAATTCACTTTTTTTCTAGGATAAAAATCAGATAAAAAAATACCGCACTTTTAAAGAGTGCGGTATTTTTCCTATACATTGCTGAAAGAATTATTTCTCTTCTTTCTTAAATCCTGATTCGACATCTTTCATATCGGGTAACTTATGTGCAATACCTTTATGACAATCGATACAAGTTTTACCATTTTCTTCAGCGAACTTATGCATCTTCGCCGCTACGCCTTTTTGTTGAGAACGATCCATACGATCCATTTTATGGCAGTTACGACATTCTTGAGAATCATTCGCCTTCATACGTGCCCACTCATTTTCGGCCATATGTAAACGACGTTCATTGAATTTCTCAATAGTATCCACTTTACCAGTATAAAATGCATAAACTTCTTTTGCTGCAACAATTTTACGTAATATTTTTGGACCAAACTCATGTGGAACATGACAATCTGGACAGCTCGCGCCTACACCTGTACGTGTTTGAAAATGGGTACTATGCAAATATTCAGGATAAACATCATTTGTATGACAGCTTGAACAGAATTTTTCTGTATTGGTTTCAGCTAGACCATAATTAAAGCCTACCCAAGCCAAAATTCCTGCAATAAATGCAAGTGAAATGATTGTTCCCACTGCAATTCGGCTTGGTGTTCTGAACCAATGCCAAAAAGATTTAATTAAATTTGTTAATTTTTTCATTTTTGCTCACCTTAATGATGTTGGTTCAAATATTTATCTGAAGAATGACCAAATTCTTTGAGCGTTTCCTCAAATTTTTCTTTATATTCAGGCGTTTTAGTCACTTGTGGTAACGGTTGATCTGCTTTTCTATCATAACCTGGCGTAGAGCGATATGTTTGTTCAACAATCGGTTTTGCATCAGTTTGTGGAACATGACATTGTAAACAGAAATAACGACGTGCAGAGACTGTATCGCCTAAATGCCCTTCACGATCATAAAAGTGAGTTTTACTTGGTACAGTAGCGCCAACAAGTTGAGCTACATCAGCATTATGGCATTCTAAACAACGGTTTGTGTTTTTACTCACTTGCATCCCTTTAATACTGTGTGGTACTACAGGAGGTGCAAAAAGCATATCACGAGGTTGGATACCTGTATCTTTTAGGTTATTTTTAAACTCAGGTTGAATCGCTTCATGTGCATTTTCAACACCTGATTTCACCACTTCTACATTAGTATTCGGATAAACTTCAGCATGAAGCATGGCTGAACATCCCAATAATGCCATAATCATGGCCATCATCTTTTTCATTTTTCACTCCATTTGTGAATTTATTTTCACAAAATTGGCATAAGCCGTTAAAAAATACGATAAAGTGCGGCCATATTTCTATTATTTTACTATGACCGCATACGTTTTACGCTTTTACTACTTTAACTGCACATTTTTTATAGTCAGTTTCTTTTGAAATTGGGTCTGCCGCATCTAAGGTTAAGCGGTTAACTTGCTGACCCGCATCAAAGAACATAGTGAAAACTAAACCGCGAGGTGGCTTATTACGTCCACGTGTATCTAAATAAGATACCATCTCACCACGACGAGTAATCAATTTAATTTTATCGCCATGACGCATTCCACGTGCCTCAGCATCTAGCGGATGCATATATACAACATTGTTTGGGAATGAACGGTGAATTTCTGGTACACGACGTGTCATAGTACCTGTATGCCAATGTTCTAAAACACGGCCAGTACATAACCACATATCGTATTCTTCATCTGGTGATTCTGCAGGTGCCTCATAAGGTGCGGCAAAAATAACCGCTCTTTTATCTTTTTGACCATAGAAATCTACTTCACGGTCTTTAGAAGCAAAGAAGTCATAGCCCTTACGATAACGCCAACGTGTTTCAACACCATTTACGACAGGCCAACGTAATCCACGAACTTCTTCACTTTGATACATATCATATGGTGCTAAATCGTGTCCGTGACCGCGCCCAAACTCAGCATATTCTTCAAATAAACCTTTTTGTAAATAGAAGCCAAAATGCTCAGCATCATCATTTAAATGATCTGTTGGTTTTTCAAATTTATTCACGTTGCCATTTAAATAAAGCACTTCATATAACGTTTTACCTTTAAATTGCGGATTAGCGTCAAGCAATTCTTTTGGCCAGACTTCATCAGTTTTAAAATATTTAGAAAACTCAAGAACTTGCCATAAATCAGATTTTGCCTCACCAGGTGCTTTTACCTGCTGTTTCCATGCTTGGGTACGACGCTCAGCGTTACCAAAAGCCCCTTCTTTTTCCACCCACATTGCAGTTGGTAAAATTAAGTCAGCCGCTACTGCACTTGCTGTTGGATAAGGATCCGATACAACAATAAAGTTTTGTGGATCTCGCCAAGCTGGCATACGTTCCTGATTACTATTTGGACCCGACTGCATATGGTTATTACACATTTGCCAGTAAACATTGATTTTGCCATCTTTCATGGCACGGTCAATTTCATTAATTGACAAGCCAACTTGCGTTTGCACCGCACCAGCTGGCAACTTCCAAATACTTTCTGCTTTTGCCACATGTTGTGGGTTGGTAACAAGCATATCTGCAGGTAAACGGTGTGGGAATGTTCCAACTTCACGAGCAGTACCACAAGCAGATGGTTGACCAGTCAAAGAGAATGGATGGTTACCTGGTTTAGAAATCTTGCCTGTTAATAAATGTAAACTATGTAACATTTGGTTTAACCACACACCACGAGTATGCTGGTTAACACCCATTGTCCAGAATGAAGTAACATTTGTTTTTGGATCAGCATATGCTTGTGCAAGTGCTTCTAATTGATTTTTAGGAACCCCTGTTAGTTTATGGGTATACTCAAGATCATACTCTGATACAAACTTCTTATATTCATCAAAGGTAAAATCAAGCATTTTACCTGCACCTTTCCCCGCATTTTTCGCAGCTTTTTCTAAAGCATGATCGGGTCTAAGTGCATAACCAATATCTGTTGTAGCCTTTTTAAATTTAGTATTTTCTGCAACAAATTTCTCATCTACACCACCATTTTGGATGATATAGTTTGAAATATAGTTAGCAATAGCTAGGTCTGTTTGAGGAATGAATACAATGCCATAATCTGCTAATTCAAATGAACGATGCTCAAACGTTGAAAGAACAAAAATTTTCAGATCTGGGTGGTTTAATTTGCGATCGGCAATACGTGACCATAAAATTGGGTGCATTTCAGCCATATTAGAGCCCCAAAGCACCATAACATCCGCATTCTCGATGTCATCATAACATCCCATCGGTTCATCAACACCAAAGGTACGAATAAAGCCAGTTGCGGCAGATGCCATACATTGACGCGCATTTGGATCAATATTGTTTGAACGTAAACCAGCTTTATAGAATTTAGATTTTGCGTAGCCTTCAATAACTGTAGTTTGACCAGAGCAGTAATGTGCAACAGAACTTGGACCTTTCTTACGAATTGCTTCTTTCGTTTTATCCGCAAATACAGTAAATGCAGTTTCCCAACTTACTGGCGTAAACTCACCATTTTTATCATATTTACCATCTTTCATTCGAAGCAATGGCTGGGTTAAACGATCCTTACCATACATAATTTTAGATAAGAACAACCCTTTAATACAATTCAATCCACGGTTTACTTCAGCATCTGGATCGGCATAAGTAGCAACAACACGGCCATCTTGTGTACCAACCATTACACTACAACCTGTACCACAGAAACGGCAAGGTGCTTTTTCCCAATGAATATCTTTATTGATATTTTCTTCCGCTGCAACATTTTTGATTGGAATACTAATACCAGCAGCAACTGCTGCCGCTGCAGCAGCATTTGCCTTCATAAAGTCACGACGACTTATGCTCATAGTGTTTCCCCCACTATTATTAACACTAAAAAATAAAAAACTAATTATCTTCTACTTGATGATAAACTAACGAAACCGTAATAACACCATCAATATCTCTAGCCAATTCCATACGATTAGCTAATTCTTTCTGACTATTTGCTTGCATTACTGCAACAATTTTACCATTTTCCTCATTGACTGCATGAATTTCAGTATCAGGTAATTTGGAAAGCTCACTTTGAATTATACCAAGTTTTGACACCATACATTGCACAACAATGCCACAAACCTGCCATTTCTCAACTGTATCTGTTTTTATTAAATCGTTAATTTTCATTTTCATTATTGTGAGATGGATAAAACAAAGTTATCGCATCAACAGGACAACGTTGAATGCAAGCGCCACAACCGTTACAAGCATCCACATCTAATACAGGCTTGGCTATTCCACCTGCTTGCCAACGAAATTTAATTGCGTTCTTTGGGCAATTATCTTGACAACTACGACAAGCTATATTTTTTTCCGCTAAACAATCTTTACCAATCTCAATTTTATGGTTCCAAGGTTGCTCAGAACAAGAACGGAAAATTGGTTGTTTACATATATCTACACATTTTCCACAAAAAGTACATTCCCCCTTATCGAAACACACTTCAGGGAATCCACCATCACCTTTTACTAAAATATTGGTTTCACAGACAGAAAGACAATCGCCACAACGAGTACATTGCTCTACAAAAATATAATTTTCGACAGCCCAAGGGGGGCGAACTCCATCAAAGCCTTGTTTCTGCTCAGTTTTCGTATGCAGAGATGTTAAAAATTTACCTCGTAAAAATTGTCTGCGGGGCAAGTTTTCAACAGTCATCCAGGCGCCTTCTATAAATCCGTCAGTACTTTTGGGGTGATGATTATGAAGTTCCTAACCAGGAATAGGAACCACCCAAAATAGGTAGTTATTTACTTTTTTTGAACTTTCTTTGTGATAGATCAAATTTAAATCGTAATAAAAAATAACTCGACATAGTTGTTTTTTACCACGATATTTTAACAAAACTACTCTGCTTTTGCTGGATATTCCCACCAAATATCAAACAATTCACTTACTTCAATTTGTTGCAAACCATTTGTTTCTAACCATTTTTTCACAGTTTCACGGTGGCTTTCATCACATTTACCAATTTTTTCTAGGCAAACTAAACCTTCCCAATGTAAATACCCGCTACCTTCATAAGCTAGACCATTTGGTTGAATCACTTCGTTAATAAAACGATCAACGATTTCATCTACAGTTTCAATCGCAGTACCTTCTGCAAATTGGAAATTTACAAGAAAACCAAGTTCTTGGAATTCAGCAAGGTGAAGTTTTTTGCGTTGACGTTGATTGTAAGATTTAGACATGGTATTTCTCCTATTAAGGTCGTATTCAAATCAGTATTCTATATTAAATTCGTGAATTTGGCATCGGATTTCCCCGACTTCAATCTTCACCCAAAAGTTAATTTGCCCAAAATAAGCTTATTTCTTCACAAAGTATAAATCCCAAACACCGTGGCCAAGTCTGTGTCCTCTGGCTTCAAATTTAGTTAAAGGTCTAAAATCTGGTCTTGGAATATAATCGCCATTTTTCGAGGTGTTCACTAAATCAATGTTTGCGCTTAATACTTCTAGCATTTGCTCTGCATAATTTTCCCAATCTGTCGCCATATGGATAAAACCATTTTCACCTAATTTTTGTACCACTTGTGCCACAAAGTGCGGTTGAACAATACGACGTTTATGATGTTTTGCTTTATGCCAAGGATCGGGGAAAAATAACTGTAAACCGCCAAGTGCACCATCTGCAATACTGTCTCGTAAAATTTCCGTTGCATCATGACAAATCACGCGTAAATTCGTTACGCCTTTTTCCACTGCATAAGCAATACAAGCGCCAACGCCGGGAGTATGAACTTCAATACCAAGATAATTCTTGTCAGGATTAGCAAAAGCCATATCCACGAGCGATTTTCCCATTCCGAAGCCAATTTCTAATACAACTGGATTATCGTTACCATAAATCTTCGCAAAATCAAAAGGTTCCGTTTGATAGTCTAAACCAAGTATTCCCCAGTTATCATTCATCATGTTTTTCTGAAATTCGCTCAAACGACCTGTGCGGAGCACAAAACTACGGACTTTGCGTTTATAGTGGCCATCTTCGGTAAATTCTGCGGTTTCAACGGTTTTACGTTTTTGATCAGCAAAAGTTTGTGTCATAAAAATCTTGTTCGTGAAAAAAATTGGCGGCGATTATACACGTTTTTCTCGTATAATAGGGCAAATTTTTTCCCAAGGTTGATTATGAAAATTGTCCGAGTGGCACTGGCTGTGCCGCTTCCTCGTTTATTTGATTATCTCGTCCCCGATGATGTTTTATTACAAATCGGGATGCGCGTTCTTGTGCCTTTTGGCACGCAAAAACGCGTCGCCATTGTAGCTGATTTCCCGACAAAATCAGATGTACCTGAGGATAAACTCAAAGCCATTCTTCAACCATTAGATTTAGCACCGCTCTTCACCCCAATTTATTGGGATTGGCTTCATTGGGCAGCAAATTATTATCAAGCAGGATTAGGCGATGTGTTATTTCAAGCCTTGCCTGTGAAATTGCGTAACGGCGAAAGTGCGGTGAAAAATGACCGCACTTTTTGGCGAATTACAGATGCGGGGAAAAATGCGCTTGAACAAGGCCTGTTAAAACGCTCGAAAAAGCAAGTTGAAGCCCTACAATGCTTATCTGAAACTGATCTTGAAAAAGGCAATAATGAGTTTTCCTCTGCGATTTGGTCAGTCTTAAAAGCCAAAGGGTTTATTGAGGAAATTACTATCCAAACAAAGCCCCTAAGCTGGCAACAAAGCTTAGGCGATAACCCAATTGTCAATGCTGAAAATCGTTTAACCTTAAATAAGCAGCAAGCCTTAGCCTTCAGTCAATTGCTCTTTCATTCTGGTTTCAATGTATGGCTGCTCGATGGGGTAACTGGTTCAGGCAAAACAGAAATTTATCTGCAGTATATTGAAGAAATTTTAAAATCGGATAAGCAAGTATTAGTGCTTGTGCCCGAAATTGGGCTAACACCACAAACGGTGCACCGTTTCAAAGCGCGTTTCAATGTAGAAATTGATGTTCTTCATTCTAATTTAACCGATACGCAACGGCTTTATGTATGGGATCGCGCCCGCTCTGGACAAAGTGCCATTGTGATTGGTACGAGATCGGCATTGTTCACACAATTTTCTAATCTTGGTGCAATTATTTTGGACGAAGAACACGACGCGTCTTACAAACAGCAAGACAGTTGGCGTTATCACGCGCGAGACTTGGCGATTGTACTGGCTCAAAAACTAAATATTGCGGTATTAATGGGTTCCGCCACGCCAAGTTTAGAAAGTATTAATAATGTACAAAACGGCAAATACCAACATTTAGTGTTATCAAAAAGAGCGGGGAATTCTACCGCACTTCGTCATTTCGTTATTGATTTGAAAAATCAAAACATACAAAACGGGCTTTCAAAACCCTTATTGGAGCGAATGAAAGCTCACCTAGAAAAAGGCAATCAAGTTCTGCTTTTCTTAAATCGTCGTGGCTTTGCGCCCGTATTGCTTTGCCATGAATGTGGTTGGATTGCACAATGCCCTCATTGTGAAAAACCTTATACCTATCATCAGCATCAAAATGTATTGCGTTGTCATCATTGTGGTGCACAGAAAACTATTCCTCGACAATGTGGTGATTGCGGTTCGACTCATTTAGTCACCACAGGTCTCGGCACGGAACAATTAGAAGAAACCTTGAAAACGCTATTTCCTCATTATTCTGTAGCGCGAATCGACCGCGATAGCACTTCGCGTAAAGGAAAATTGGAAGGTTATTTAGAAGATATTCAACAAGGCAAAAGTCAAATTTTGATTGGCACACAAATGCTGGCAAAAGGACATCATTTTCCGAATGTTACCCTCGTTGCCTTAGTGAATGTAGATAGTGCATTATTTTCACTAGATTTTCGTGCAGAAGAACGTTTAGCTCAACTTTATGTTCAAGTTGCTGGACGTGCTGGTCGTGCCGATAAACAAGGCGAAGTGGTACTACAAACACATTATCCTGATCATCCTTTGCTCACTACGTTATTAGCGAATGGCTACCAAGCTTTTGCAAAAGAAACCTTACAATTACGCCATTCAATGGGATTGCCACCTTTCACTTTTCAGGCGTTATTCAAAGCACAGGCTAGACATTCTGAGCTTGCAGAAAATTGCTTAAACCAGATTGCAGATTTTTTTCAATCGAAACAAATTGCGGGATTACAAATGCTTGGCCCAATGCCTGCACCGTTCAGCAAAAAAGCAGGGCAATATCGTTGGCAGTTATTATTGCAGCATCCATCAAGAATGACATTGCAAAAAGCATTAAGAGAATATCAACAAGCCGAACTTGAAAAAAACAGCCAAGTGCGATTAATTTTGGATGTTGATCCACAAGACTTATCATAAAAAATGCGGTGAAAATTCACCGCACTTTCTCTATAAAATCTATTTGAAATCTTCGACATCACCCAATAGACAAGCATATTTCGCCGTATTTGGACTGGACTCCAAGGCAATTTTTAATGCCATCGTCAAAGGAACTGACAGTAGCATTCCCACTGTTCCAAGTAACCATCCCCAAAACAATAATGAAAGGAATACTACTAAGGTTGAAAGCCCTAATCGTTGTCCCATCATTTTAGGCTCAATAATGTTACCTACAACCATATTGATCACAATAACACCGATTGCGACGCCAAAGCCAATTCCAAAACCGTTCAGTAATAAGGCTTGAACAATAATCGGAATAGCCGCGATGATAGAACCAATATTGGGAATATAATTCAGCAAGAAACTCAAAGTTGCCCACAAAATGGCATATTGAACCCCACAGGCTTCCAATAAAATAAAAATACCAATGCCAGTAAGCAAGCTGGTGATACTTTTAATGCCGAGATAACCAATTACGCCTTGTAAAACGCGATCAATATGGCGTTCTTCTTTGGCTGCATCATGAGGAGTGGAACTAATCACCATAGCAAATTTATGTTTCATCGTTGGTGCTTCCGCAAGCATAAAAATCACGACCAGCACTAAAACAAACACATTACTCACCACACCAGAGAAATTCAGCAATACTCGGCTCACAAAATTCATAATGATGCTTGGGTCAAAATTTTCTTGGATGGTTTCACGCGAAAGCGTGAAAGGCAGATTGAAACGTTGCAACAATCCTGTTAGATCACTCACACGTTGTGAAAGTAAAACTTTATATTGTGGAATAGATTGGGTAAATTCTCTTGCAGTGCTGTTAATCAGCCCGACTAAAAAGAAAAACACCAAAGAAATCAAGAAGAAAAGCAAAGTTATGGCTAACCAATGAGGAATTCGGCGTTGTGTCATCGCCTTAATCATCGGTGAACAAATGATCGCGATAAATAGCGATAGCAAGAATGGCACCACAATTTCTGCCGCCAATTTTACGCCAGCTAAGATAATAATTACCGCAGCAATGCCAAGCAAAGTGCGGTGTAAATTTAAATTATTTTGCACTAAATCGCATCCTCATTTTCTTCGCCCGTGCGAATGCGGATCGCTCGCTCAACGTTATAAACAAAAATTTTGCCGTCACCGATTTTGCCTGTTTGTGCCGTTTCAATAATAGCTTCAATACATTGATCCACAAGCTCATCAGGAACCACTACTTCCAATTTCACTTTCGGCAGAAAATCCACCATATATTCCGCACCACGATAAAGTTCCGTATGACCTTTTTGGCGACCAAATCCGCGTACTTCCGTGATTGTCATACCTGAAATACCAATATCTGAAAGACTTTCGCGCACATCGTCTAATTTAAACGGTTTGATCATTGCTTCGATTTTTTTCATACTATTTCTCCAGATTTTCACGTCTTGCGGATTTAGGCCGGAAACTTTCGATGATTTCAGGCTTGGTATCAATATATAAGCCGTTAATCAATTGCAAACAATAAGGCACCGCGCTGAAAATGCCTTTTACAAGCACATTTCCCTCTTTATCTTTCACGCCTTCCAAGGTTTCTTTAATCGCTTTAGGCTGTCCCGGAAGATTTAAAATCAGGCTTTCCTTACGAATCACACCTACTTGGCGGGATAAAATTGCGGTAGGCACAAAATGCAAACTCACTTGACGCATTTGTTCGCCAAAACCCGGCATTTCTCGATCTGCTACCGCAAGGGTAGCATCAGGCGTTACATCGCGTTTTGCAGGCCCTGTCCCACCAGTTGTCAGCACTAAATGGCAACCTTGTTCATCCACCAGATCTTTTAATGTTTGTTCAATAACTGGCTGTTCATCGGGGATTAATCTTGTTTCCAAATGGAAAGGATCAACAAGAGCTTGTTCTAACCAAGCCTGTAATTCTGGGATGCCTTGATCTTGATACACGCCTGCTGATGCGCGATCAGAAACAGACACCAGACCAATTTTTAAAAGTGCGGTCATATTTTTCCTTATTTTAAGTGTATATATCTATTTATCAGTAAATTTAGTTTCCAATACCTTTTTAACAGGTGTAAAACTACGACGATGTTGCGGTAACACGCCAAGTTCAGCTAATTTTTCTAAATGTAATTTGGTTGGATAGCCTTTATGCTGGGCGAAAGCGTATTCTGGATATTGCTTGTCTAATTCTTCCATTTCTTGGTCTCGTGCCACTTTCGCCAAAATAGAGGCTGCACTGATTTCCGCCACAAGGCTATCGCCTTTTACGACGGCTTGCGCTGGAATATCTAAATCTTTTGGGATCTTATTGCCATCAACCAACACAAAGTGCGGTTGAATTTTTAAAGATTTTACTGCTCGAGTCATTGCTAATAAGGAGGCTTGCAGGATATTTATCTCGTCAATTTCGTTAGCTTCAGCTCGACCTAATGCCCAAGCAAGAGCTTTTTCTTTGATTTCTTCAGCAAGGGCTAAACGTTTTTTCTCAGAAAGTTTTTTAGAATCAGCGAGGCCTTCAATTGGCTTATTCGGATCTAAAATAACGGCTGCCGTGACAACAGCCCCAACTAGAGGGCCTCGCCCAACTTCATCAACGCCAGCGATCAATTCATAGCCTTGTGGATATTCAAACATTTTCTGTTCCTTCTAATAAATCAATGACTGCTTGAGCCGCTTGCTTATCGGCATTGCATTGAATTTTTTGGTGTAAATCTATGAAGTGCTGAATTAAAACATGGCGATTTTTTACTGCACTTTCATCATCAGAAAAATAAGCAGATAGTTTTTCAGCGAGCAATTCTGGCGTGCATTCTTCTTGAATCATTTCAGGAACGAGCATTTCATTCGCAAGCAAGTTTGGTAAAGAAATATAATCAGTTTTTACTAAACGTTTTGCTAAGAAATAGGTCAGTGGTTTCATTCTATAGCCAACCACCATAGGGGATTTACAAAGCATTGCTTCAAGCGCTGCTGTTCCTGAAGCAAGAAGTGTTGCATCAGCTACGATCATTGCTTGTCGTGCATTGCCATCAATTAAATGCAGGTCTAGGTTTGGCGCAATTTTAGCTTTAATAGCTTCAAATTGAATTCGTCGTTTTTCGTTCACCAAAGGGACTAGGAATTGTAAATCAGGAAATTGTTCTTTTAACAATAAAGCGGTTTTCAAGAAAGGCTCAGTCAAAAACTCCACTTCTGAACCACGACTTCCAACTAAGATAGCTAAATAGCGCTTTGCGGGATCAAGCTGTAGCATTTGGCAAGCTTCGACACGGTTTGGTTTGAGAGGAATAGCATCTGCCATTGTGTGTCCAATAAAACGGCAAGGCACATTAAATTTATCGTAAAAGGCTTTCTCAAAAGGCAAAAAGGCAAGAACTTGATGAGTCGCTTTGGCAATTTTGTGAATGCGATTTTGACGCCATGCCCATACAGAGGGGCTCACGTAATGAATAGTTTTAATTCCGTTGGCTTTTAGTTTAAGTTCTACATCCAAATTAAAATCAGGCGCATCAATGCCGATGTAAACATCAGGTTTTTCTTGCAACATGGTTTGAATGACATTTTTGCGAATTTTCAACAGACGAGGAAGATGTTTCAGAATTTCAGCCAAGCCCATTACTGAAAGTTCTTCCATATCGACGAACGTTTCACAGCCTTCAGCCAACATTCTTGGGCCAGCAATGCCAATAAAGCGAGCATTAGGATAATGAGCTTTGAGCTGGCGAATTAAACCAGCACCGAGAATATCACCAGATACTTCTCCTGCAACAAGAGCAATGGTTGGATTTGTTTTGTTCATCAAATTTATCCTAAAAAATAACCGCACCTTGGTGTGCAAAGTGCGGTTGAAAACAGAGATACTTTATTAACGAATAATACCGCGAGTTGAACGTTTGAAAAATTCAACAAAGAAACTAATTGCTGAATCGGTTTCCGCAATTTGCTCAATTTCTGGCAATACTTCTTCGAGCGTTTTGCCGCTACGATAGATCATCTTATAAACGTTACGGATTGCGTGCATGGTTGGTTTATCAAAACCACGACGTTTTAAACCTTCTAAGTTTACGCCAAATGGACGGGCGTGGTTGCCTTGTGCCATAACGTAAGGAGGTACATCTTGGCTTACCATAGAACCGCCGCCTAACATGACGTGTGCGCCAACGATCACAAATTGGTGAATTGCTGACATGCCACCAACAATGACGAAATCATCTAATTCTACGTGACCTGCAAGCGTTGCATTGTTTGCTAAAATACAGTTGTTTTTAATTTGGCAATCGTGTGCAACGTGAACATTCACCATTAATAAATTGTTATTGCCAATAGAGGTTACGCCACCGCCTTGGATGGTTCCACGATGGATTGTCACATGTTCACGAATTCGGTTGCCATTACCAATAATAGTTTTGGTTGCTTCGCCGTTATATTTTAAATCTTGGTTCACCTCACCAATGCTAGCGAATTGATAGATTTCGTTATCTTCGCCAATAACCGTATCACCACGTACGACAACGTGAGATTTCAATACAGTGCGAGCTTTAATTTCAACGGTGCCTTCAACAATACAGAAAGGCCCAATAACAACACCTTCACCAATAACTGCGCCTTCTTCAACTAAGGCTGTAGGATGGATTTTTGCATTTGGGTGGATCATATTTACCCCCTTAATTAACGACGAGCGCACATTAGTTTTGCTTCACAAGCAATTTCACCGTTTACGGTTGCAACACCAGTAAATGCAGTGATGCCACGGCGTTCTTTAATCACTTGAACGTTTAATTCCATTTGATCTCCAGGTAACACTGGGCGTTTAAAGCGCGCTTCATCAATACCTGCGAAATAGAATAGTTCACCGCCTTTTAATTCGTGAGTTTTAAAGGCTAAAATGCCCATTGCTTGTGCCAAAGCTTCTAAAATTAAAACGCCCGGTAAAATAGGTTCGCCAGGGAAGTGACCTGTGAAACAAGGCTCATTGACGCTGATATTTTTAATCGCTTTTAACCATTCGCCTTCTTTAAAATCCAATACGCGATCCACTAATAAAAATGGATAGCGATGTGGTAATAAAGTCATAATTTCTTTTGATTCGATCACTCTTGGTTGTTGTTCTGACACGTTGACACCTTACAAAAAATAAACAAATAAAATCACTCGGATTATACGATATTTACGGCTAAAAATAAAACGCACCATAAAAGTTGGTGCGCTCTACAATAAATTAATTAATCTTCTTTTCTAACGCTTTCACACGTTTATTTATTTCATCAATTCCCAAAGTTAATGCCGCAGTTTTACGCCATGCTTTGTTCGTTTGCAATGGAATACCAGATGAATAGACGCCAGGCTCAGTAATTGGACGCATCACCATTCCCATACCTGTAATAGTTACCTTATCGCAGATTTCCATATGACCATTGATTACACTCGCACCACCAATTAAGCAATACCGCCCAACTGTTAAGCTTCCAGCCATAATGACCCCTCCCGCAACCGCGGTGCCGGTACCAATATGTACGTTATGGGCAATTTGACAAAGATTATCAATAATAACATTATCCTCAATAACAGTTGCATCTAAAGCACCACGATCAATACAAGTGCAAGCACCTATTTCAACATTATTACCAATAATTACCTGACCAACTTGTGGAATTTTAATCCAACGTCCACGATCATTTGCATAACCAAAACCATCGCTACCAATCACTGCACCCGATTGAATTAAACAATTTATACCAATTTCTACATCATGATAGATACTTACATTTGCCCAAAGCTGTGTATTCGCACCGATTTTTGTATTTTTACCCACAAAGCAATTTGCACCAATAATAACGTTATCGCCAAGAACAACGCCATCTTCAATAACAGTATTTGCACCGATGGAGACATTCTCTCCCAAAGATGCATGACCAGAGACTACCGCGCTAGGTGCAATACCTTGAGCTGCTTTAGGTGTAGTATCCATATATTGGGCTAAAATGGCATAGGCAACATAAGGATCTTTTACGATTAATAAATTGCTTTCAGGTGAACAAAACTCTACATCTGCTTCGGATACAACCAAGATACCAGCCTTAGAATCTTTTAATAAAGAACGGAACTTTGCATTAGAAATAAAGGTAAGCTGATGACATTGAGCCTTATCAAGAGGAGCGATATTTTCTACAACGACATCGGCGTTACCGCGAACGGTAGCGCCGATTTGAGTTGCCAATTCTTGTAAAGAATAGGTTTTTAACATGATTAATAAAGCCTATTATTTTTTCTCTTCTGTTTTTTGTGTTGCAGGAATTGTTTTTAACACAGCATCACTAATGTCTTTACCCTCTACTGCAAATACGACTGAATTTGCATCAAGCACATAGCTATAACCATTTGCTTTTGCATAATTATTTGTTGCAGTTTGAATACTATCTAGCAATTTACCACGCTCTTCAGCTTGACGTTTTTCATTTTGAGCTTGAAATTCAGCCACTTTTTTATCTTGTTCTTGCATCAATTTTTGTAATGAAGCGTCTTCAGAAGAAGCGAGTTTATTAATTTCATCTTGACGTTTTTGAATATCAGCTTTACTTAAACGTGCCGCATCTTTTTCTAATGCAGCTGCTTTTGCTTCTACTTTTTTACGTGCTGCAACAATTTTATCATCAATTTCTTTTTTGCTTGCAGCTAATTTATCAGCAACAGGTTTAAATTCTGCATCTAATTTATCTGCAACAGCTTGACGATCTGGATGGTTTTGGAAAACATAACCTGCATTAATGAAAGCAATTTTTTCCTCAGCAGCAGCGTAGCCAGAAGCAAGTGCAATACCTAATGCAAGTGCGGTTACTTTTACAACATTTTTCATTTTATAAATTTCCTTAAACAATGAGTTATTAATACTTTCTACACTAAAATAAATTTAGCATAGAACGTTTTCTTTGAATGATGATACAACAAAAAGTTCAATTTATTAAAATGAACCACCAATACTAAATTGGAATTGTTCTACATCATCATATTCATATTTCTTAATCGGTTTTGCGTAAGAGAAAACCAACGGTCCAATTGGTGATTGCCATTGGAAACCTACACCAGCAGATGCTCGAATACGACTAGGTGAACTATAATCTGGCAAATTAGCAAATTTAGCCTTATCCTCAGCTTTCCATTTAGTGTTCCACACACTTGCTGCATCTACAAACAAAGATGTTCTCACCGAGTTTTGTCCCTTGTCTCCAACAAATGGCGTTGGCACAATTAATTCAGCACTTGCTGTTGTAATCGCATTACCACCAACAACATCAGTGCTTGGAACCCATTCTGGATGACGTCCTGAAGCATCATTTCGATAGTAGATAGCATTAGGCCCTATTGCGCCATAAGCAAAGCCACGCAATGAACCAATACCACCTGCGGTATAAGTTTGATAAAACGGTAAACGTTTATTACCAAACCCATTCGCATAACCCGCTGATGCTTTTGCAGAAATGACCCAACGATGATCTCGATCGAGTGGATAGAATCCTTGGATATCTGCACTTAATTTATAATATTTGTTATCAGAACCAGGTACCGTAACACGACCGCCAAGCGTTGCTTTTACCCCTTCTGTAGGGAAATAACCTCTATTCAGACTGTTATAGTTCCACCCAAATGAAAAATCAAAATCATCTGTTTTAATAGAATTCCCGTTAAAATTCATTGATGATAGATACAAATCACGATTATATTCTCTCGCAAAATTACTAATCTTATTATAGGTGTAGCCTAAACCCATATAATATGAATTATTTTCGTTAACAGGGAAGCCTAAAGTAAGGTTTCCACCATAGGTAGTACGTTTATAAGTAGATGAAGTCTCACTTTTTGAATTATCATAATTTTCAAAGAATACGTTACCACCAAGGCTTACACCATCCTTAGTAAAATAAGGCTCTGTATAACCAAGATTAAGGCTTGTGCCGTAATCATTTTTGGTTCCACCAAGGCTTACTGCCGCACCAGTACCCAAAAAGTTATCTTGTTTAACACTTGCCTGATAACTAATACCACTTTCTGTACCATAACCAATACCAAAATTGATACTACCTGTTTGACGTTCTTTTACTTTATAAATAACATTGACTTCATCAGAACTGTTTTGAACTGGGATAATTTTACTTTCTACAGTTTCAAAAAAGCCCGTACGATCTAAACGAACTTTTCCTAATTCAAC
Source organism: Haemophilus sp. SZY H36 (assembly GCF_018829625.1). Classification (NCBI taxonomy): domain Bacteria; kingdom Pseudomonadati; phylum Pseudomonadota; class Gammaproteobacteria; order Pasteurellales; family Pasteurellaceae; genus Haemophilus; species Haemophilus sp. SZY H36. Next base: position 337,446 of record NZ_JAHKKA010000002.1, read on the forward strand.
AAGTTGGGAATTATACCAAGTACCTTCTTGTTGTCTCATTTCCTGGCGCAATGTGCTATCCGCGGAAACAGTATTACCTTCAAAACGAACCTCTCTAACCGTTAAACGACGACCTGCATCAACTACAAAGGTGATGGCTAACGTTTTATTTTCTTCATCAAAATCAGGTACTGAATTAACCGTTGCGCTGCCATAGCCTCGCTCTCCTAATTTTGCTTTGATAGCATTCTCTACATCAACAATATCGCTACGACGATAAGTATCATTTAAATGCAATTTTGAAAGTAAAGGCTCAAGTTCTGTTGCCATACCGCCAACATTACCGACAATACGGGCTCCACGTAAATCATATTTCTGCCCTTCATTTATATCAATAGAAACAGTAACACGTTTTTTTTCATCATTTAGCTGAACATCTTGCTTGGTAATGTGCGCTTTTGCATAACCGTTATTATGGTAATACTCTTCAATTGCTTGCAAATCTTTACCAAATTGCTCACCTTCAAATTTATTGCCCCACAATTTCCACCAAGCATCCGGCTGTAATTCCATTTGTTCTTGAAGTGTGCTACTACTTACTGATTCATTTCCATTAAAAGTTACCGAATCTAATTTTGCAGTATCATCTTCATCAATTTGAACAATAACTTCTGCACGGTTATTCGGTAATGTATTCACTATCGCTTCAACTTTTGCGTTATAACGCCCTTTGGCTTCATAACCATCTCTTTTAACGGCTTTAACAAACTCATTTAATATTGTTCTATTAAGTACCGCGCCAGTTGCTATACCACTCTGGGTTAAATTCTGTTTAATTACATCAGCTGGAATTGCAGAACTTCCTTTAACTTGAACATCCGCAATAATCGGTTTTGCAACCACACTGACAACTAACGCATCCCCGTCTTGACGAGCTTTAACATCATCGAACTGTCCACTAACGAATAACGAGCGAACAATATTAGCAACATTTTGATCTGTTACACGCTGTCCTGCTCGCACAGGCAAACTTGCAAGAATAGACTGCTCTAGGTCACCTTGCGCACCTTCAATACGAATTTCTTTAGCAACGAAAGGCGCAGCCAATGCGCTTACCGTTGTACCGAATAATAAACTTGCTATGAGAAGTTTTTTCATCGACTGTATCCTATATAAAAATTATAGACGTAAAAAATCATTAAATAACGCAAACGCTGTTAATATTAGCAACAACGCCGCACCAATTCGATAACAGACATTTTGTACCTGTTCTGAAATGGGTTTTCCTTTTATTGCTTCAACTGCAAGAAAAACCAAATGGCCACCATCTAACACAGGCAACGGAAATAGATTCATAATACCCAAATTAACACTGACTAATGCCATAAAACTCAAAAAATAAATGAATCCAATACTTGATGATGTTCCCGCACCTTTAGCAATAGAGATTGGCCCACTTAAATTATTTAATGACAAATCACCGCTAATCAGTTTTCCTAATACTTTTAATGTTAAAAAAGAAAGCTGAGTTGTTTTTTCAATACCTTTTTGAACTGATTCAAGAATACCATATTTTAACTCTGTGCGGTACTCATCACCTAATTTTATAAAAGTAGGACTCACGCCTACAAACCATTTTCCACTCTGATTACGCACTGGACTGATAATTTTGTCAAGCGTTTCCCCATTACGTTCAACTTTAATAGAAAAAGATTCGCCTTGTTCGACCTGTTTTATAAAATCTTGCCAAGTAAGTGCGGTTAAATTTTCTTTTAAAATTTTATCACCGATTTGTAAACCAGCTTTCTCAGCTGGAGAATCTTGAACAACTTTAGAAAGCACCATTTCCACTTTAGGACGCATAGGCATAATGCCTAATGCCTCAAACGAACTTTCTTTTTCAGGATCAAAAGTCCAATTTGTAAGATTTAAAGTTCGTTGTTGTTCAATATTGGAACCAAAAGAAGAAAGGGTAATCTCAACATTAGGCTCCCCCATTTTTGTGGCAAGTAGCATATTGATGGTTTCCCAATCTTGAGTTTTTTCGCCATCAACCGCTAGAATTTGTGTATTAGGTTCAATGTGCGCTTGTGCAGCGATTGAACTTGGCGTTATCGATTTAATTACAGGTTTAACACTTGGCATTCCATAAAGGTAGATGACCCAATAGGCAAAAATCGCGAAAATAAAATTCGCCAAAGGGCCTGCAATAATCACAAATACGCGTTGTAATACGCTTTTACTGTCAAATGCTTGTGGCTTTTGTTCAACTGGAACCTCTTCATTGCGTCCATCAAGCATTTTTACATAGCCGCCTAAAGGAATCATTGAAACCGCAAATTCTGTACCATGCTTATCGATACGTTTCCAAATTACCTTACCAAAGCCAATTGAAAAACGATGGACTTTTATACCGCACTTTCTAGCAGCCCAAAAGTGACCATATTCGTGAACGGATACTAATACCGCAATAGCAATGATAAAAGAACCTAGCGACCACAAAAATGACATTCAGAATCCTTATAACACAAAGAAATAGAAGTAGCTGAAAAAAGGTACCGCGGCAGTCAAGCTATCAATACGATCTAATACACCACCATGACCAGGAATCAATTGGCTGCTGTCTTTCACACCAGACTCACGTTTAAACATGCTTTCAGTTAAATCGCCCAATACTGAAATTGCAACTGTTGCAACGGAAAGGATAACGAATCCAGTGATATTTCGCTCACCAACTAAAGCATCGCCAGAGAAATGAATAAATACAAAAGCAAGCACTAACGCTGTAATTAAGCCACCAACAACACCTTCCCAGCTTTTACCCGGTGAAACTTTAGGCGCAAGTTTACGTTTACCAAATGCGCGTCCGCTAAAATAAGCGCCTGAATCAGCTGCCCAAACAAGCACAAACACGTAAAGTAATAAAAATAAGCCGTGATAAGGATCATGGGTATAGTGTTCTAAACGTAAACGTAATACCCCCGCGATAAATGGGATTAAAGTAGAAAAGGCAAATAAAAGCTGTAAAAGAGGATTTTTAGACCAAAATTTAGCTGATTTAGGATAACTCACCACAAGTAATAAAGCTAAAATCCACCAACCAACAGCGTTCATTAATAAAAGCTGAAGATGCTGTTCAAACACGCGACCGGCATCTAAATAGTTGCCCTCAGTGTAGAGCCATAAAAAAATAAAGGCGCCTAAAAAAGCAGCAACACAAAAACGTGCTAAAGGCTGTTTAAGGCGAGCAAACTGAGTCCATTCCCAAACGCCTAAAGTCGCTACTGCCCCTAAAGCGAGAGCAAAATAAAAAGGCGTGAATAAAAATAGCGCACATAGCACCGCTGCGATTAACACAATGGCTGATAAAACTCGTTGTTTAAGCATAATTTATTCCATTTATTGAATTATTCTGTCCCACCAAAACGGCGATGACGTTGTTGATAACAGGCGATAGCGCGGTTAAATTCCGCCTCATCAAAATCTGGCCACAGCACATCGGAAAAATAAAGTTCCGCATATGCAATTTGCCATAATAAAAAATTACTAATTCGTTGTTCACCACTCGTACGAATCAATAGATCAACTGGTGGTTCATCTCGTGTAACCAAATGACGCTGAAAAGCAATTTCATCAATCTCGTCAACGCTCATTTCATTATTTTTTACTTTTTCTGCAAGTTGTTTTGCTGCTTGGACAATATCCCAACAACCGCCGTAATTTGCAGCGATATTGAGCGTAAGTGCGGTATTTTTTTCTGTTAAATTTTCCGCTTTTGCAATTTTTTCTTGCAAAGATTCACTAAAACGAGATACATCACCAATAATTTTCAAGCGAATATTATTTTTATGTAATTTTTTCACTTCGCGATCTAAAGCTTGCATAAAAAGCGTCATTAACGCGCTGACTTCTTGCTCTGGTCGATTCCAATTTTCGCTACTAAAGGCATAAAGTGTAAGAAAATTTACTCCAGTTTGGCGAGCATAACTTACCGCACGGCGAACTGCAGATACGCCATTGGTATGGCCAAAAATACGCATTTTATTTTTTTGTTTTGCCCACCGCCCATTACCATCCATAATAATGGCAACGTGTTTTGGAATATTGTTTTGATCGAGTTCTATCATTATTTTTATTATAAAAAGATCCCTATAAATTCGGCTGTGAACTATATCATAAGTTGTATTTGCTTGCTATGGATTAGCGAGCCCTAATTCACACTTTATTTTTTACATAATTCATTTTTATAATAAAGAAAAATAAACAAAACGAAGAATTTATGTCTGCGATTGAACAAAATAAAGACGGCATTAGATTAAGAATATTCTTACAGCCAAAAGCCAGTAAAGATCATATTGCTGGCATTCACGATGATGAATTAAAAATTACCATTACTGCACCACCTGTTGATGGTCAAGCAAATGCGCATTTATTGAAATTTTTAAGTAAATCCTTCAAGGTACCCAAAAGCAGTATTATTTTAGAAAAAGGGGAAGTGAGCCGACACAAACAAGTTTGGATTCCTGACCCTAAATTAATTCCAAAAGAAATTCAAAATCTATTGTAAAAACAAAGAAAAAAATCACCGCACTTTGGACTCCCACCCTATCAATTTATGCGGTTTTACGGTATTCTATGCCACATTTTCTATTGTCAAAATACTGCAAAAGTGCGGTTAAAATTTAAGGTGATTTTATGCAAGAACAATATCGCCCCGATATGATCGAACCAAAGGTTCAACAATATTGGGCAGAAAATAAAGTTTTTAAAGCAATCAAAGACGAATCTAAAGAAAAATATTACTGTCTTTCTATGTTCCCGTATCCTTCTGGCCGCCTACATATGGGACACGTGCGTAACTACACTATTGGTGATGTAATTTCTCGTTATCAACGCATGCTAGGTAAAAACGTATTACAACCATTTGGTTGGGATGCTTTCGGCTTACCAGCAGAAGGTGCTGCGATCAAAAACAAAACTGCACCTGCTAAATGGACATACGAAAACATTGCCTACATGAAAAAACAACTTCAGCTTTTAGGCTTTGGTTTCGACTGGGATCGTGAAATTGCAACCTGTAAACCAGAATACTACAAATGGGAACAATGGTTCTTCACTGAGCTTTACAAAAAAGGCTTAGTATACAAAAAAACCTCAACCGTAAACTGGTGTCCGAATGATGAAACCGTACTCGCAAACGAGCAAGTACACGAAGGTTGTTGCTGGCGTTGTGATACACCTGTGGAACAAAAAGAAATCCCACAATGGTTTATCAAAATTACTGACTATGCAGAGCAATTATTAGGTGGTTTAGATGCCCTTCCTCAATGGCCTGACATGGTAAAAACTATGCAGCGTAACTGGATCGGTCGTTCTGAAGGGGTAGAGATTACCTTTGATGTTGCAGATACCAACGAAAAAGTAGCGGTTTACACCACGCGTCCAGATACCTTTTACGGCGTGAGTTATTTAGGCATTGCGGCAGCACATCCATTAGCAAGTTTGGCCGCTCAAAACAATCCCGAATTAGGCGCCTTTATCCAAGAAGCGAAAAACGCCAAAGTAGCAGAAGCTGATCTTGCGACAATGGAGAAAAAAGGAATGGCAACGGGCTTATTTGCCATTCATCCATTGACGGGTGAAAAATTACCAATTTGGGTTGCGAATTTCGTGTTAATGCACTACGGTACTGGTGCGGTAATGGCTGTTCCAGCTCACGACCAACGTGACTTTGAATTTGCGCAAAAATACGGTTTACAAATCAAACAAGTTATTGAACCCATTGCTGATGAAGAAATTAATTTAACTAAACAAGCTTTCGTTGAGCACGGTAAATTAGTGAACTCAGATGAGTTTGATGGTTTAGATTTTGATGGCGCTTTCAATGGCATTGCAGATAAATTAGAAAAATTAGGTGTTGGGAAACGTCAAGTGAATTACCGTTTACGTGACTGGGGTGTTTCTCGCCAACGTTATTGGGGGGCGCCAATTCCTATGCTAACCCTTGAAAATGGCGATGTAGTACCTGCACCAATGGAAGATTTACCTATTATTCTGCCTGAAGATGTGGTAATGGATGGCGTGAAAAGCCCTATTAAAGCTGATCCTAATTGGGCAAAAACAACCCTTAACGGCGCACCAGCACTCAAAGAAACCGATACCTTTGATACCTTTATGGAATCCTCTTGGTATTACGCGCGCTACACTTGTCCACAATATCAAAATGGCATGCTAGATGCGGAAGAAGCAAACTATTGGCTACCAGTGGATCAATATATCGGTGGTATTGAACACGCAACAATGCACTTGCTCTACTTCCGTTTCTTCCACAAATTATTACGCGATGCGGGATTTGTAACCAGTGACGAACCAGCTGATAAATTATTATGTCAAGGTATGGTGCTTGCAGATGCCTTCTACTACACCAGTCCGACCAACGAGCGTATTTGGGTAAGCCCAACTCAAGTGACCCTTGAGCGTGATGAGAAAGGTCGCATCATTAAAGCCACCGATCCTGAAGGGCGTGAACTAGTCCATAGTGGCATGACCAAAATGTCGAAATCCAAAAATAACGGTATTGACCCACAAGAAATGGTAGAGAAATATGGTGCCGATACTGTTCGTCTCTTTATGATGTTTGCCTCTCCAGCAGAAATGACCTTGGAATGGCAAGAATCTGGCGTAGAAGGTGCGAAACGTTTCTTAGGACGTGTGTGGAATTTGGTATATCAATATCAACAAAATCCGGCAAAAACGAGCCTAGATGTTACCGCACTTTCAGCAGCGCAAAAAGCGCTTCGTCGTGAAGTACATAAAACGATTGCGAAAGTGAGCGATGATATTGGTCGTCGTCAAACATTTAATACTGCGATTGCAGCAGTAATGGAATTGATGAATAAACTCACTAAGGCTTCCTTAGAAAGCGAGCAAGATCGTGCTGTTATGGCGGAAGCGTTAAGTGCAGTTGTTCGTATGCTTTATCCAATTACGCCACATATCTGCTTTGAATTATGGCAAGCGCTAGGAAATGAAAGCAACATCGATACCGCTGAATGGGTGAAAGCTGATGAAGCCGCAATGGTGGAAGATGAAAAACTCATTGTTGTGCAAGTAAATGGCAAGGTTCGTGGAAAAGTGACTGTTCCTGCAACGTCTTCAGAAGAAGAAATTAAAGTGGCGGCCAAAGCAGATCCTAATGTTGCAAAATTCCTTGATGGAAAAGAAATTCTTAAAGAAATCTATATTCCATTAAAAATGTTGAATTTTGTGGTTAAAGCATAATCCGTAGAATCTGTGGAATATTGGGATTTCACAGATTCTATCTTTATTAGTGTATGGATTTTAAATTCATGCACTCCACAATAAAGGTAATTTTTATGATTAAATCAATCAAAGCATTGTTCATTGTAACAAGCATTACCGCGCTTTCTGCTTGCGGCTGGCATTTTCAAAACGGCACATTAATTCCACAAGAATTACGTACTCTTACCTTTGAAAGCCCCGATCCATACAGCGAAATGTCAGTTGCGATGCGTAATCAGTTACAAGCGAATAATGTTCAACTCGTCAATTCGACTCAAGGCATTCCTGTTTTACGTATCAATAAATTCCGCACAAATGATGAAGTTGCTTCTGTCTTTAAACGCGGACGCGAAGCTGAAAAAGTATTGATGTTAGAAGTGGAAGCTAGCATTCGTTTAGCGAATGGTGAAAGCCATCCAATCACGGCAAAAGTCAACCGCACTTTCTTTGATAACTCTCGCGCAGCATTAGCTAAATCTAGCGAACGAGAAGTAATTTGGAATGATATGCGGGAACAAGCTGCACGTCAGCTTATTACTAAAATGGTTGCATTAGAAAAACAAGTGAAAAACAAATAATGAATCGAATCTTCCCTGAGCAACTTAATCAACATCTTTCCCAACGTTTAGCCAAAGTTTACTTTTTGGTAGGGCAAGATCCATTGTTACTGAGTGAAAGTGAAGATGCCATTTATAAAACAGCCAACCAACAAGGATTCGATGAGAAAAATAGCATTCAGATTGATAGCCAAACTGACTGGGCACAACTCATAGAATCCTGTCAGTCCATGGGATTGTTTTTTAATAAACAAGTCATGGTATTAAATTTACCTGAAAATTTCACTGCACTTTTACAGAAAAATCTGCAAGAATTTATTTCGGTTCTACATGACGATATCTTGCTGATTTTACAAATTGCAAAGCTAGCAAAAACAAATGAAAACCAAGCATGGTTTGTTGAACTAAACCAATATGAAACCAGTGCAATTCTTGTAAATTGCCAAACACCTGCGGCTGAAAATCTTCCTCGTTGGGTAAAAAATCGTACCAAAACGATGGGATTAGACTCTGATGATGAAGCCATCCAACAACTTTGTTACAGTTATGAGAATAACCTGCTCGCTCTTAAACAAGCTCTACAGCTTTTAGATTTGCTCTATCCTGACCATAAACTTAACTACAATCGTGTAATTAGCGTCGTAGAACAATCCTCAATTTTTACACCATTTCAATGGATTGATGCTTTGCTAATGGGAAAAGCAAATCGTGCTAAACGTATTTTAAAAGGGTTACAAGCTGAAGATGTGCAACCTGTTATTTTATTACGCACGCTACAGAGAGAATTATTTACGTTACTTGAACTCACAAAACCACAGCAACGTATTATGACAACGGAAAAACTTCCAACTCAACAAATTAAGACTGAATTTGACCGTCTAAAAATCTGGCAAAATCGCCGACCGCTCTTTTTAAGTGCGATTCAACGTTTAACCTATCAAAAGCTCTACGAAATTATTCAAGAGCTCGCCAATATAGAACGTCTTGCTAAGCAAGAATTTAGCGATGAAGTGTGGATTAAACTCGCTGATTTATCTGTAAAAATTTGTTTGTAATTGCTATTGTTTTTTTTTTGCACTAAAGCAGTATAATAAAACGCCACATCGGCAATAACTTATTAATTAACTTTCGTGAGGATATCATGATGAAAAAAACACTAGCTACACTTATTTTAATGGGATTTAGTTTTTCAGCTTCTGCAGCTGATTTGTCTGCAAGTTGTAAAACTTATTTCGCTGAAATTGATTCTTTCTTAGCATCAATGCCAGCTGCGCAAGCAAATGCAATGAAAGCGCAATATGAATCAAGCAAACAACAATTTGCATCAATGCCCGCAGCGGCACAAGATCAGGCTTGTAATCAAGCGGCAGAGCAACTTAAACAAATGAAAGCGGCAATGCCGAAATAATTTGGAAAAGAATCAATAGATGTTATATAAACCCTAGTATAACTAGGGTTTTAGTTTATAGGATGGAGAATTTCATTCAATAACCGATGAATTAATTTTGCATTAGCGGGCGGAAACTGTCCTGCATCTAATGCACGTTGCTCAACCCAAAAACCTTCTTGCCCTTCTCGCCCAAAAGGCTCACCAATCCATTCATCTACGATATAAAAGAAAAAAGAAATAATCTTTGTTGGATATTCGAATTGGAAGCGCTCGTAAAGTTCAGCATTTAATACCACAATGCCAATTTCCTCTTCCAGTTCACGTTTTAAAGCCTGTTCTGGGGTTTCTCCTGCATCCACTTTTCCACCGGGAAATTCTAAAGATTGGGCAAAATCCTGTCCTTCTAAACGCTGCGTTAAATAGATCTGCCCAAACTCATTACGAATAATACCTGCAGCGACTTGTATAATTTTTTTATCCATTTCTTCTATCCAATAGCACCTATGAAAAAAGTGCGGTGAAAAATCACCGCACTTTGGCTAATCATTAATGGCGAGCAGCACGACTGCCATGACAATGCTTGTATTTTTTACCCGAACCACAAGGACAAGGCTCATTGCGCCCAATGCGACGATCTGAATAATCTTCAGAATCTGAATTCTGGATTGCCTGACCATTTTCATCCACAGGTAAATTATTTTGATTAATACGAGCAGCCATTTCTTGACGAGCACGTTCAGCTTCTTCCATTTCTTCTTGAGTACGCACACGCACACGCGTTAAAGTCGTGATAACATGGTGTTTTAAAGAATCCAACATTTCCGTAAACATACGGAAAGATTCTTTTTTATACTCTTGTTTTGGATCTTTTTGTGCATAACCGCGTAAATGAATACCTTGGCGTAAATAATCCATCGCAGCTAAGTGTTCTTTCCAAAGCTCATCTAAAGTTTGTAACATGACGCCTTTTTCAAAGTTACGCATGGTTTCTTCACCAGCCAGCGCTTCTTTTTCTTTATATTCTTTTTCAGCGACTTCTACGATACGTTCACGTAAGTTTTCTTCGTGCAGATTATTATCTTCTTCCAGCCAATGAGAAATTGGTAATTCCATACCAAACTCTTGAGCTAAACGTTCTTCAAGCCCTTTAATATCCCATTGTTCTTCCAAAGATTGCGGTGGAATATATTGATCAATCACGCTATTAAATACATCGTGGCGGATGGCGTTGATAGTTTCAGAAATATCATCATTATCAAGCAAATAATTGCGTTGCTCATAAATGGCATGACGCTGGTCATTTGCCACATCATCATATTCAAGTAGGTTTTTACGACCATCGAAATGGAAAGCCTCAACTTTTGCTTGAGCAGATGCAATCACTTTCGCCAACATTTTCGATTCCATAGCCTCACCAGGCACTGTGAAGGCTTTACGCATTAAATTGAGTTTACCTTCATTCAAATAAATGCGCATTAAGCCGTCTTCCAAAGAAAGGTAGAAACGAGAAGATCCTGGGTCACCTTGACGGCCAGAACGACCACGCAACTGGTTATCGATACGGCGAGATTCATGACGCTCTGTACCGATAATATGCAAACCACCTGCTTTCATTACAATCTCATGATTCTTTTCCCACTCAGCTTTAAGCGCTTCAATTTGTTCTTGAGTTGGATTTTCTAATTTAGCAGCCTGCGCTTTCCAGTTACCGCCAAGAATAATATCCGTACCGCGACCCGCCATATTCGTTGCGATAGTCACCGCACCGGGATAACCTGCTTCTGCTACAATTTCCGCTTCTTGTTGGTGGAATTTCGCATTCAATACATTGTGTTTAATACCCGCTTTATCTAAAGCCTTAGATAACTCTTCCGATTTTTCTACTGAAATCGTCCCCACTAATACTGGTTGCTGGCGTTCTACACAATCTTTGATATCTTCAATAATCGCATTAAATTTATATTGTTCATTTTCAAACATCACATCTGTGCGATCATCACGAATCATTGGGCGGTTTGTTGGAATCACAACGGTTTCCAATCCGTAAATTTGTTGGAACTCAAACGCTTCAGTATCCGCAGTCCCCGTCATACCCGCAAGACGCTCATATAAACGGAAGTAGTTTTGGTAAGAAATTGACGCAACAGTTTGATTTTCGCTCTTAATTTCAACCCCTTCTTTTGCCTCAATAGCTTGGTGTAAACCATCTGACCAGCGACGCCCTGCCATTGTTCGACCAGTATGTTCATCAACAATCACGATTTCACCATCTTTCACAATGTAATCGACATCTTTTTCAAACAATGTGTGTGCACGCAAAGCAGCCATAACATGATGAAGCAACACGATTCGACTAGGAGAATACAAAGAATCCCCTTCAGGCATTAAACCTTGCGCAATCAACCAATCTTCCACTTTTTCTTGGCCACGTTCAGTTAAGTGCGCCTGTTTAGATTTAAGATCTAAAGTAAAGTCCCCTTCGCCTTGATATTCTTCCGTATCTTCTTTTTCTTGTTTAATTAAGTTTGGAATCAGTTTATTGACTGCAATATAAAGCGCAGAACTATCTTCAGCTTGACCAGAAATAATCAATGGCGTACGTGCTTCATCAATTAAGATGGAATCCACTTCATCCACCAGCGCATAACCTAAAGTACGTTGGAAACGTTCTTCTTTTGAGTGGGCTAAGTTGTCACGTAAGTAGTCAAAACCAAGTTCACTATTGGTTGCATAAGTAATATCTGCTGCATAAGCTGCTCGTTTTTCTTCAGGCGGTAAACCAGGAATATTTACGCCTACACTCATGCCCAAAAATTCAAATAATGGACGGTTTGTTTCTGCATCTCGGCGAGCAAGATAATCATTCACCGTCACAACATGAACGCCTTTACCTTCAAGTGCGATTAAATAACAAGGCAAAGTCGCCGTTAATGTTTTACCTTCACCAGTGCGCATTTCTGCGATACAGCGATTAGTCAATACCATCCCACCAATAAGCTGAACATCAAAATGTCTCATACCAAGCACGCGCTTACTTGCTTCACGTACCGTTGCGAATGCTTCTGGTAAAATTTGTTGCAAAGTTTCGCCCGCACTTAAACGTTGACGGAATTCATCTGTTTTTGCACGAAGTTGTTCATCTGTGAGAGCTTCAAACTCAGGTTCTAATTTATTGATTTTTGCAACTTGTTTTCTTAATTTACGTAAAATACGGTCGTTACGGCTGCCAAAAATTTTCGTTAAAATGCTCATAATTTCTCTTTTTAAATATATAAGTTAAATAGTTAAATGCGTATGAAAAACTTTATTTCATGCACAATAATTTTTTAAAAATATCGCTATTTCAATAGCAATATTCTTCACAAAAAACAGAAAAATTAAATAAGCAAAGGGCCTGCTCGAATTGGCGCACTAGGATTCAACGCATCAGCTAAAAAGTGCGGTTGAATTTTAAGTTGTTTTTCAGTTTGGGGGGAAATTGAAGGTTGAGGAATGGCTTGTCGTTGCACTTCACGTGCAACTTTTACCGTCTCTAACGCTTGTTGAATTGAAACACTCGAGGAATAATTTTCCGCATTATTTTGATTTTCAAAACTTTGTGCGTTAGGCAAAGCAAAAATCGCGATGATACTTAAAAGTAATCGCGACCAAAAAGTCGGTTTGACAGTGCCTGAAATCATCGTCTCGTTGTTTATTATGAAAATTGCGTGTATTGTAGCGGAAATCTAAACTAATGTCATTTATGGGGGCAGACTTTATGGAAAACAAGGCTGAACGTTATCAAAAAGCAGTCAATATTATGGATGTGCTTGAGCAATCACCCTTCGCCCAAATAATGAAAAAAGGCCTTGCCATCAATGAACTTAATCAAAAATTTAACCGCATTTTTCCACAGGAATTTCACGGAAAATTTCGTATTGGTTCCGTTAACGGTAATAGTCTTTTTTTAGAAGTATCGAATGCAATAGTGCGTCAAGGAATCTTATTTCGTCAAACTGAACTTATAAAATTAATTCAAGAGGATTTTCCACAAATCATAAAATTGGATATCGTTATAAACCCTGAGCTATCAAAGATTACACCTTAAAAATCGCAATCAACTCTCTTACTTTTACTCGTTTTTCTGAGCTCTGGCTAATCGAACGTTGTACTTTCACACGTTTAAATTTAGCCCCCTTATAAATTTCTCGGGTAAATTTGGTATCGTGGTTAGATATTAAAACCGGAATTTGTTTTTCTTTTTGTGTGAATTTTGCGAGTTCAGCTAAAATGCGTTGATGCTCACAACTAAACTCATTACCCGCATAGCTCGTAAAATTTGAATCCTGCAATAAGGGAGCATAAGGCGGATCGCAGTAAATCACCGAATCTTTATCAGCTAATGCAAATGTTTGCTGAAAATCGCCACATAAAAATATTGCACTTTGTGCCTTATGTGCAAAATAACGTAACTCGTTCTCTGGGAAATAATGCGTTTTATATGCGCCAAAAGGCACATTAAATTCATTTTTGCTGTTATAACGACATAGTCCATTAAACCCAAAGCGATTTAAGTAGAGAAAAAGCACAGATCGTTCAAAAGGATCAGTTGAAGCATTAAATTGGCGACGTTTGTCATAGTAGTAATCAGGATCATTCGCATTAGGGGCAAAAAAAATGGTTTTACAAGCCTCAATGTAAACATCTACATTTTCTTTCACTATATTAAAAAGATTAATTAAATCAGGATTAATATCAGCCAAAATATAGCGCTCAAAATTTGAGTTTAAAAAAACGGCCCCTGCTCCGACGAACGGTTCAATAAGACATTGTTTTCTCTTAGGAAAGATATTATTAATTTCATCTGTTAAACGAAACTTCCCACCAGCCCATTTCAAAAATGGACGGTGTTTAAGTTTCGGTTTTAGGGAATGTTTTTTTGGACGTAACATCTTAGTCCATTTGGGTACAACGCTTAATAGCGTTTAACACAAGATCCTTATCAGTATCAGTTGCTATATAAGCTTGACCTAGTGATTTAAGTAACACCAGACGCAACTTACCTGCTAGAACTTTTTTATCTCGCATCATATGCGGTAGATAGTCCTCCGGCTGCATCGAATCCGGTGATAAGGTGGGCAAATTAGCGCGTGCGAGTAATTTTTCTAAGCGTGAAACATCTGCCACAGAAATATCACCCAACTGCTCGGAAAGCGCGGCAGCCATCATCATTCCGGTAGATACCGCTTCACCATGGAGCCAGTTACCATAGCCGAGATGAGTTTCAATCGCATGTCCAAAGGTATGACCAAGATTAAGTAAAGCTCGATCACCTTTTTCTGTTTCATCACGAGCAACTACATCCGCTTTAATTTGACAGCAACGAGCAATACAATGTTGTAGGGATTCGTTATTTAATGCAACAAGCTCATCAATATGAGCTTCAAGCCATTCAAAAAATTCGTAATCTAAAATTGCGCCATATTTTATTACTTCAGCCAACCCCGCATTTACTTCACGTTTTGGTAACGTGCCAAGAGTATGCGTATCAATAATAACCATAGAGGGTTGATAAAATGCACCGATCATATTTTTCCCAAGTTCATGATTCACTGCTGTTTTTCCTCCAACAGAAGAATCCACTTGGGAAAGTAAAGTGGTTGGAATTTGAATTAATCGTACTCCTCGTTGATAACTTGCTGCGGCAAATCCTGCCACATCACCAATCACACCACCACCTAGTGCCATAATTGTTGTATCACGCCCATGATTACCTTGTAAAAGCGCAGTAAAAATTAAATTTAAGGATTCAAGCGTTTTATACTTCTCACCATCGGGCAAAAGAACATGATCGACTTCGCACCCGCGTTTTTTTAGCGCAAATGTTACCGTATCTAAGTAAAACTGTGCTACCGTGGGATTCGTCACAATCATCACGCGATCTCCTCGCTTAACCGGATAACTGCGTTCATCTTGCAATAGTCCATTACCAATTAAAATTGGGTAACGACGCTCCTGTAATTCCACGTTTACGCACAGCATAAATTTATCCTTAGA
This sequence comes from Haemophilus sp. SZY H36, assembly GCF_018829625.1. NCBI lineage: Bacteria > Pseudomonadati > Pseudomonadota > Gammaproteobacteria > Pasteurellales > Pasteurellaceae > Haemophilus > Haemophilus sp. SZY H36. The sequence continues at coordinate 352,710 of NZ_JAHKKA010000002.1, forward strand.
CACACTTAAAGTGCGCCATTTAATCCATTCATATTATCAATGAGATCAACAATCTGGTTTACCATTACTTTGGCATTTTGCTCATCCGTAGGTAGGGTGATGTCAGCTACTTCCTCATAAAGTGGATTACGAATTTTTGCTAAGTCTTCCAATACTTGACGAGGATCTTCTGCGCCTTGCAACAGTGGACGTTTTTTGTCACGCTGAGTACGTTGAAATTGTTTTTCTACAGTAGTTTCTAAATAAATTACAATACCACGTGCAGATAAATAATTACGGCTATCTTTAGAAAGCACAGCACCTCCACCAGTAGACAGGACAATCCCCTGCATTTGTGTGAGTTCGTTAAGAATACGTTCTTCACGTTTGCGGAAGCCCTCTTCGCCTTCCAGATCAAAAATCCAGCTAATATCTGCGCCAGCACGTTCTTCAATTACGGCATCTGAATCAACAAAATCCATATTTAACTGTTGCGCTAACTGACGACCAATCGTGCTTTTTCCTGCCCCCATTGGCCCTACTAAAAAAATATTACGTTTTTCCGCCATTGTTCTTATCTAGTTTAAAGGTGAAATAAAAATCTAATCTTTCTAACAAAAAATAAACAAGCCAAAATAAACTTCAGTAGTTAAAAAGATTTTCCCGAAATGGTTTAGATTATCGCAATAAATCCCCCTATTTTTCAACCTTTTGAGGGAATTTATTTTCTTTAACGAAAAAGGAAAATAAAAGAGTGGTGAAATTTACAACGCTTCCAACTTAAATGTATGCTAAACGCTGACGCACAATTTCAAATAAACATACCCCTGTTGCGACAGATACATTTAATGATGAAACTGAACCAGCCATTGGAATGCTAATCAGTTGATCGCAATGTTCACGCGTTAAACGGCGCATTCCTTCGCCTTCGGCTCCCATAACAAGTGCTAGTGGCCCTGTCAGTTTGCTTTGATAAATGGTTTCAGTGGCTTCGCCAGCAGTGCCGACTACCCAAATATTATGATTTTGCTGTAAATCGCGTAGTGTGCGAGAAAGATTGGTTACACGAATTAACGGCACGGTTTCTGCTGCACCACAAGCAACTTTACGCGCGATAGACGTTAATTGTGCCGATTTATCTTTTGGTACGATCACTGCCACTGCGCCAGCCGCATCAGCTGTTCTCAGGCAGGCACCCAAGTTGTGTGGATCCGTCACGCCATCTAAAACTAATAAAAGAGGATTTTGTTTATTCGCAAGAACTTCATCAAGATCATTTTCATTAAGTTCTTTTGCCGCTTGTACTCGAGCAATGACACCTTGATGAACCTCACCATCTGCTTTTTTATCAAGTGTTTGTCGATTAACGAATTGCACACCAATTCCTAGGGAATAAAGCTCGTTTAAAAGTGGCTGTAGACGTTTATCTTCACGGCCTTTAAGTACGAAGACTTCGATTAAACGTTCTGGTGAATGGGTTAAAATACTATTAACAGCATGAATGCCGTAGATTTGCTCTGACATAAATTTCTCTTTTTCTTATTTGAATTTTTAATTCATTCCATAATGGGAAGTGAATTATTTTCGTTTTCTAGATGTTTTCTTCGAAACTTCTTTCTTTTTTACCGCACTTTTTCGTTTCTTGGATGCTTTAGACGGTAGTTCTTTAAAGACTTTCTTGGCTTTTTCTTTCGCGGTTTTTCCAGCACGACGAGGTTTGCGTTCACTCCCCATCAACGAGAAATCGACCATTTTATTTTCTAAATGTACCGCTTCAACTTTGATGCGAACTTTATCGCCTAAGCGATATTGCATTCCGCTATTTTCGCCGATTAAACGCTGTTTTGTTGCATCGAATTGGTAATAATCGTTTTCTAAAGTCGAAATATGGACTAAACCATCAATGAATAAATCATCTAAGCGTACAAATAAACCAAATCCAGTCACAGATGAAATAACACCGTTAAATTCACTGCCAACATGATCTTGCATATATTCACATTTCAGCCAATCAGCCACTTCACGAGTGGCGTCGTCAGCACGGCGTTCCGTCATTGAACAGTGATTGCCAAGTAAATCCATTTCATCAAAAGAGTAATGATAACCACCAGTATCCGTTGTTTTACGTTTTGCGCCTTGTTCTTTAGCGAGTAAATACTTGATGCCTCGATGAAGTGTTAAGTCTGGATAACGGCGAATTGGCGAAGTAAAGTGTGCATACTCTTCCAAAGCCAAACCAAAGTGCCCAATATTATCAGCATGATAGACAGCTTGACTTAAAGAACGTAGCAACATTGTTTGAATAAGTTCATGATCAGGTCGTTCTTTAACTTTTTCTAAGAGAGCAGCATAGTCTTTTGTGGTTGGTTTTAATCCTCCTTCTAAAGTTAAACCAAACTCACTTAAGAAAGTGCGGAACGATGTTAATTTTTCTTCGCTCGGGGTGGCATGAATACGATATAACGCAGGCTCTTTATGTTTTTCCATAAAATTGGCTGCTGCGATATTCGCAAGAATCATACATTCCTCAATGATTTTATGGGCATCGTTACGAACAACAGGTTCAATGCGCTCAATTCTTCCCATTGCATTGAAAATAAACTTAGTTTCAATGGTTTCAAAATCGATCGCACCACGTTGATGACGCGCACTAAGCAAAGCTTGATAGAGTTTATAAAGTTCTTCTAAATGAGGCACAAGCGTAGAATAACGAGTGCGTAATTCCTCATCGCCTTCAAGCATTTTTGCTACTTTGGTATAAGTGAGGCGGGCATGAGAATTCATCACTGCTTCATAAAAGCGATAATCTGTTAGCTTACCTTTGGCAGAAATTTGCATCTCACACACCATACACAAACGATCCACTTGAGGGTTAAGAGAGCATAAGCCGTTTGATAAAATTTCAGGTAGCATTGGTACAACTCGGTTCGGAAAATAGACCGAGTTACCACGATTATGCGCTTCTACATCCAAAGCGGAACGCAAACGTACGTAATAACTGACATCCGCAATCGCTACCCAAAGTTTCCAGCCTTTGCCATGTTTTTCACAATAAACAGCATCGTCAAAATCGCGAGCATCTTCACCATCAATGGTCACAAGCGGTAAATTGCGTAAATCCACACGACCTTTTTTTGCTTCTTCAGGGACTTCTTCAGTGAATTTTTTGACGTATTTTTCCACCGCACTTGGAAACTTATGGGGAATATCGTGGTTACGCAGGGCGATTTCCACTTCCATTCCTTTCGCCATATTATCGCCTAGAATTTCAGTAATCACACCAATTGGCTGGTTAAAACTGGCAGAACGTTCTTGTAATTCGACAACGACAACCTGTCCCATACGTGCGCCATTACGATGTTCATTAGGCACGAGAATATCTCGGCCAATTCTGCTGTCATCAGGCACCACATAGCTAAAACCGTTTTCTAAGAAAAAGCGGCCCACAATTTGTTTTTTACGACTTTCTAATACGCGCACAATTCGCACTTCACGGCGACCACGACGATCTAATCCTGCAGGTTGCGCTAAGACAAAATCGCCATGCATGACTTTTTGCATTTGATGGTTCGGAATGAATAAATCATCCTTTTTTCCATCGATCTGTAAAAAACCAAAACCTTCGCGATGACCAATTACCGTGCCTTTAAATAAATCTAATTTTTCTGGTAAAGCATAGCGTTTACGTTTGGTGAACACTAATTGTCCATCATTTTCCATCGCGCGTAATCGGCGACGCATCGCCTCTATTTGATCTTCATTTCGAATGGAAAGTGCGGTCAAAATTTCATCCCGATTCATCGGCGCATTATTGTCTCGAATAACGCTTAAAATGAACTCACGGCTCGGGATTGGATTACCATATTTTTCCAATTCTCGTTTGTAATGAGGATCTTGGTTGATTAAGTTTTTACGTTTTTTTGTCATTATTTTTTACAGTTTTAAAAAGTGCGGAGAGTTTGACACTGTAAGGGGGATAATGCAAGGAAAAGAAAATCTGCACTCGTGATGAGTGCAGATAGAAAGTGAATTAAGCTGATTTTTTGGTAAAGCCAATATAGGCGCAGAATATAAATCCAAGCACTAAAGCATAAGGCGTGAATTCACCAATGCCAGAGCCTGAAGCTGCAAGGCTTAAACGATGTGCAGCGGCTGCACCTAAAAGCATACCAAGCACAAAAATAGCAGAGTCATTATCACCTTCACCAAGGTGAACTAAATGTTTGCCTGGACAACCACCGCCAAGGGCGAAGCATAATCCGCAAAGTGCCATGCCGAGGAAGTTCCAAAGATATTGATTATGTGCGCCAGGTTGTTGTTCAAACCCTAAATGGAATTGATCAAGTAAAGCATTGGTAATTGCGGCAAATACCACTAAAGCGATGACACCGTTCAATAACGAAGAATCACGGAATAGAATAAAATTACGGAATGCGCCAATTGAGCAGAAACGTGATTTTTGCATTAATGCCCCTATGATTAGCCCTCCCACTAAAGATAATGCCCAAAATGCATGCTGTGTGCCAGGGCCTTTTTGCGAGAAATAAAGCGGTAAGCCTTCGCCAAGGCTAAATTGTGTGATAACGCCAATAAGTAATAAACCCGCAATAATGACAGAAATCCAGCCTGTAACGGGGGCTTGTTCTTTTGCTTTACCAAGCGAAAATCCTCGATTGCTAAAGAAAATACTACCTAGTACGCCGACAAATAAACCGACTATACCTGCAATCGCAGATAAATCGCCGCCGCCTAAACGCAAATATGCACGCCATGGACAACCTAAGAAAGTTAGGGCGCCAATCATGGCAAATATGCCTAAAATTAAGCGAACGAATGGTGATGAACCACCACGAGCACGGAATTCTTTTGCAAATAATGCACTCACTAATGCACCGAATATTAATCCGATGAGTTCTGGGCGAATATATTGAAGTGGAGCGGCTTGATGTAAGCCAATCGAGCCAGCTGTATCGCGTAAGAAACAGGCCGCGCAGAATCCCATATTGCCGGGATTTCCGCTATAAGTAAGTAGTGGAGCGATGATACCAAGTGCAGCACCTGCAACCACAGGCCATTTTGATCCTTTCATAATGAAACCCTTGTGATATCTAAAGTTAAACTAAATTGTGTACTCTCGAATACTCGAAAAGCACGTTCATTTTAATCTAAGAAGTTAAATGGTAAAGAATGATTTGATGAAAAGATGAGATAAATCAAAAAGTTGCTACGAAAAAAGTGAGGTAAAAATTTTATTGACTATCGTAATGAAAATAAAAGATCTATACTAACTCCGTTCATTTTTTACTCGGAAGATACTATGACAGAACGTTCAGCCAATATCATTACCCACGATCCTTTTGGTAGCTTGCTTGGATATGCGCCTGGTGGCGTGGCAATTTATTCCTCAGATTACAATACTGCAGATGATAAAGAGTTCCCGAATGATGCTGCATTTAGAAGTTATCTAGGGCGAGAATATATGGGCTATAAATGGCAGTGTGTGGAATTTGCACGTCGTTATTTATATCTCAATCATGGTGTTGTGTTTGCCGATGTTGGTATGGCGTACGAGATCTTTTCTTTACGTTTTTTACGCCAAGTGGTGAACGATGCCTTGTTGCCCTTGCAGGCATTTGCTAATGGTTGTAAACGTAAACCTCAAGCAGGCTCCTTATTAATTTGGCAAGAAGGGGGGGAATTTAAACACACGGGGCATGTGGCAATTATCACCGAGGTATTGCCTGATCGCATTCGAATCGCCGAGCAAAATGTAATTCATTCTCGCTTGCCAAGTGGTCAGCAATGGACGCGTGAATTGCCGATGATTGTTTCAGAACAAGGTTATTTTCTACAAGATACTTTCGATGATACAACAATTCTTGGCTGGATGATCCAAACAAACGATACTGAATTTTCAGAACCCCAACCTTTCCCAAAATCAACCGCACTTCGGTTACAAGCTCATCATGTTGACAATCACGGTCAATTTAATGGGAAATGGTTAAATGAAAATGAGCCATTTGATGCGGCATATATTAAGGCAATGCGCGGGCACAAAGTGAGCCATTCTGATCAATATCGCTATTTTGCTATGTCTGAAAGTGCTCAACAGGAATTGATTCACGCCACTAACGAACTGCACTTAATGTATTTGCATGCAACAGACAAGGTACTTAAAGATGATAATCTGTTGCAGTATTTCAATATTCCGAAACTCCTTTGGCCACGCTTAAGACTTTCTTGGCAAAATCGCCGTTATCAGACGATTACAGGTCGTTTAGATTTTTGTATGAGTGAACGAGGTTTGAAAGTCTATGAATATAATGCAGATTCAGCTTCTTGCCATGCAGAAGCTGGCGATATTATGAATCGTTGGGCAAAACAAGCTGGTGGCGTATTGGGGGAAAATCCATCCGATGGTTTACGTAATGCGTTAGCTGATTGTTGGCAACATAGCCAAGCCTCAAAATTAGTCCATATTCTGCAAGATCACGATGATGAAGAAGATTACCACGCCATGTTTATGCAACAAGCATTGGTACAGGCAGGGTTCCAAGCCAAAATTATTCACGGCACAGAAGGATTACATTGGGATAATCGTGGTCGACTGATTGATGAGGAAAATAACCAAGTTCAAACTGTTTGGAAAACCTGGGCGTGGGAAACCATGCTAGAACAACTTCGTGAAGATGCAACAGGAATGGAAGTCGCACCACCTATTCGCACTGGTTATCCTGAAGATAAAGTGCGGTTAATTGACGTACTACTTCGGCCTGAAGTGTTGGTTTATGAACCACTTTGGACGGCAATTCCAAGTAATAAGGCGATTTTGCCTGTGCTTTGGTCTTTATTCCCTAATCATCGTTATTTGTTAGAGGCAAGTTTTCATCTCACACCAAACTTAATTCAAAACGGCTATGCACAAAAACCAATTGCAGGTCGCCGAGGCGATAACGTTAAATTGATTGGTGAAAATAATTCTATGCTAGACACAACCGATGGACAGTTTGGTCAGCAAGATAGTATTTATCAACAACTCTGGTGCTTACCACAAGTGGAAGATCAATATTTGCAAATCTGTACTTTTACCGTGGGAGGACATTATGGCGGCACTTGTTTACGTTCTGATTCTAGTCGTGTCATCATGGGGAATAGTGATATGCAGCCTTTGAGGGTGTTGAAGGATAAAGTATTTTTTGGACAAAAGAAATAATCAGGTTACCGTGCATTACCTACGAAAATAGGGTAAAATTAACGGATCTAATTTTTAAAGATTTACGGAATTTTTACCGCACTTTACTCGAATTTATATTTTTCTATTTATAAGTTATAAGGCAACCATAATGCATCAAATCAATTTGTTTCGTCCAACACTTTTGGCATTAAGTCTTGCTTTTGCGAATTCTTACGCGCAAGCCTCAATGGTCCGTAATGATGTGGACTACCAATTCTTCCGTGATTTTGCTGAAAATAAAGGACAATTTTCAGTCGGATCTAGCAATATTCCCGTTTTGAATAAACAAGGTCAGAAGATTGCAACTGTATTACCTAATTTACCTATGCCTGATTTACATGTGGCAAATAGGGTAAGTGGTATTGCAACCTTGTTTAATCCTCAGTATATCGCCAGTGTAAAACATAACTCAGGTTATGGTTCTGTACAATTTGGTGATAGTGGCAATAATTCAGATAGTCATTATTTTAATTATCTTATTACAGAGCGAAATAATCATAGCAGATTGGATTTTCACGCCCCTCGGTTACATAAATTAGTGACCGAAGTTGCACCGATACCTCTAAATAATATTGCTTTTGATAATGCTAAAAAAACAGGGCCACATAATGGCGCTTTTTTAGATAAAAATCGTTATCCGTACTTTGTACGAGTAGGTTCTGGACGTCAATATTTAAGAAGTAAAGATGGCAAGGAAAAAACGTCTTTAACCTCAGCATACAACTATCTTACAGGTGGTATACCACTTACACCGCGCTCATCAATGGATAATTGGGTGTTATTCAATGGCGATATTTATGATGGATTAGCAACTTATGGTTTGCCTGGTGATAGTGGCTCACCACTATTTGCTTATGATGCTAAAGAGAAACGCTGGGTATTAGCAGCGGTGTTATCTACTTTTGCAAATTATGATCGCACAGAGAACATTTATACGATTATTCAACCTGATGTCATAGCACAAGCTTTTCAGAACGATGAGATTCAGATTCCATTTCGTGCCAAAGAGATTCAATGGTGGAATTTAGGTAATGGCGATAGTGTATTAAAAAATGGTACTGAAAATATTCATTTAGCATTAGAAAGTTCATCTAAAAAATCATTAGATCAAAATACGCAACGCCCTTCTTTAGATAATGGTAAAACTATTCATTTCCAAGGTGGTGATGGTTCAACTCTCATCCTTAAAGATAGTATTAACCAAGGTGCGGGGGCTTTATACTTCAATCAAAATGCCATTGTTCGCGCAGAAAATAATGATACGACTTGGCTAGGAGCGGGAATTGTTGTCAACGGTGATAAAACAGTTCATTGGCGTGTAAAAAATCCTATTAATGACCGCCTTTCAAAATTAGGTTCAGGCACACTTTATATTGATGGGCAAGGCAAAAACCTAGGTGATATTAGTGTAGGTGATGGAACTGTAGTACTTGATCAAAAGTCGTTTAATGGACAGCAGCAAGCTTTTAATCAAATTGGGATAACAAGTGGCCGAGGAACGGTTATTCTTGCCAATAATAAGCAGGTCAATCCAGACAATATTTACTTTGGTTTCCGAGGTGGGCGATTAGATGTTAATGGAAATTCGCTTACTTTTCATCGTATTCAAAATACTGATGACGGTGCAAAAATTGTCAATAATCACCGCACTTACGCCGCTGAAATTAATGTAATTGGTCGTAATGATGTAACAGCTCAAAATATAGAATGGGTAAAGTGGGGAGAGGAACCAACTACTTCATTTGCGCTTTATGAATATAAAAACATCCACAGAAATAACCGATTAGATTATTTCCGTCTAAAAGATGGGAAAAATCCTCGAGCTTATTTCCCTTTGGATATGACAACCACCAATGATTGGGAATTTTTAGGTAACGACAAACAAAAAGTTGTAAGAAATGAGGTTTTAAAAGAAAATTCTAAAAAACGTTTAGATACGTTTAGTGGTTTCCTTGGCGAGTATGATTCTCAACGTTATAACGGTGCGTTAACGTTTAATTACAACCCTAACTATTACAATAGTATGCTTGTATTGAACGGCGGTACAAATTTAAATGGTAATTTAAACGTATCAGCAGGGCACTTAGTACTTTCAGGTATTCCTACTCCTCACGCTTATGATCATTTAAACAAAAAAGAAGTTATAGATGAAAATAGTTGGATTAATCGCCAATTCAAAGCGCGTGAATTTAATGTTTCAGGCAATGCAAAACTAGAAAGTAGTCGTAATGTAAGCTTATTAGAAGGGAATTTCAACGCTCGACATCAAGCCCAAATTCAGCTAGGTTTTACCCAAGGTAAATCCAATGAATGCATTCGTGAATCTTATACAGGTTACACAGCTTGTTCTGAGAATAAGACTTTAGGGAATTTAGCTTTTAATCGCATGCCTGTTACAGTTGTATTCGGTAACATTGATTTAAAAAATAATAGCCAGCTTAATTTAGGTAAAGCGCATTTAGTTGGGCGTATTAATGCAGCCCCTACGACACAAATTTACTTACAACCTAATAGCCAGTGGTCACTCAACGGAAATAGTACAGTAGGAAATTTAGAGCTTTTACCTAATAGCCAGATCACATTAAATGCCAATTATGATGATGTAAATAAAAACTATCGTGGTTGGATTCAATTTAATGAGTTAACAATTAATGGCAAATTGACAGGGAATGGTCACTTCCGTTTCTTAACGAATGTGGCGGAACGTAGAGGCGATCATATTACAGTAAATGGGCTTGCTTCAGGTTCTTATATCCTTTCTGTAAAAAATACGGGTAAAGAACCTAATGAAGTAAATCCATTAAGCCTTGTTAAATTAAATCATCCAAATCAGCGAATAGGGCAAGCTCGCTTTGCGCTTGAAAATGGTTATGTTGATTTAGGGGCATATCGTTATATTCTAGCTAATCGCAACAATGACTATCGACTATATAACCCATTGCGTGAGGCTGAACAGTCTTTTCAAGGTAGTGAGCAACTTATTGCAAATAGTCAGCGTGAATTTGAGAAAGTGCATCAATTACTTAATCAAAAACAACAAGAGCTAAATCGATTAAATGCTCAATACGAGGATGTGAAAGCAAAAGAAAATACTTATAAATCACATGTTGCACGATTACTTTCAGACATAAACCAAACCAATAATCAAATTGATAATGCTTTTAATGAATACAATCGTACGCCTCGGATTCGTTTTATTAAACGTCGACGATTATATGAACAATTTACGCAATATAAGTCTAAGTTAGAAAATCAACGTAATGAATATCGCAACCTTAATTCTCAAGCAAATTATTATACGCAACAAGTATCTTCGGTACTTAATGGTGTTAATTCGATAAAAAATGAAGTTAATTCACTTTCATCTCAACAAGGTAATTTGCAAGCAGAATTAAATCGTTTACAAGTGGGTTATGCAAATAAAATTGCACAAGCGCAAAAACTTTGCACAGCCCAAGGGCTTTCATCTGATGTATGTCGAAAAGTTGCTAAAGTCGCAAATAATAGTGATCTAGCGGCTTTTGAAGCGGAACTTGATGTAAATATAGAACAAGTAGAATTTGCTCAACAAGCATTAGAACATGCTAAAGCATCAGGTGATGAAAGTGCGGTTCATTTTGCGCAAGAAAATTTAGATCAAGCTATACGTTCTCTCGTTAATGCGCTTGAAGATACTTATGCAACTTTAGGTGATATTAATCATTTCTTAGGTGAGATACCTGAAGATGTGGCAATTCCTGTACAGGCTCAGCTTATCAGTCGTTATTCCAATACGGCTTTATCAGAGCTTTCTGCAAATGTTAATTCGGTATTACAAATTGGACGAAATTTAGATCGTCATTTATTAAGCCAAGATAAATCGAATGTTTGGGTGAATACGGAAACAAGTCAGAGAACTTATCGCTCCAACTATAATCGTCCATATAAGCAAAATTTAACTTTGACTCAAATTGGTGTAGCTCAGAGATTCAATTCGAACATGCAAATTGGTGCGGTGCTTTCTCATTCTCGTGCAAATAATGAGTTTGATGAAAATGTATCGGGTACAAGCCGACTAACAGGTATAAATGGTTTTGTTAAAGGTGAGTGGAATAATGGAGTCTTTGCAAGTTTTGACTTAGGTTATGGACACAGCCGTAACAATGTAAAATTTGACGAAGAAAACAAAATATTCCACCGAAATATTTTTAGTGTAGGTGGAAATATTGGGGTTTCTTTGGACTGGGGAATTAACGTCATACCTTCGGTTGGTATGCGCTACCACCGTCTATCTAGCACAAACTACCAATTAGACGGTGCAAATATCAACAGTAAAACGTTACATTTAACGACTTACCGTGCTGGTGTAATGTTAGATAAAACGTTTGATATAAATGGTGTAAAATTCACCCCAAGTTTCTCAAGCAATTATTATGATGCCACTCAACGAAAACTTGCTATTGAGGGTGTATTAAGCGTCAATGATGTCGCATTAAAACAACAATTTGGACGTTATTTTACTCATGAACTTGGTTTTAATGCTCAAATAAAACAGTGGAATATAAGCACGGATATTGGAATGCTTAAGGGCTATGATGTCGCACCACAGAAATTTGCTTCATTAAAGGTCGGTTTTACTTGGTAGCATTATCTAGTAAGTAAATAAAAAAGTACGGCTATGTTTTGCCGTACTTTTTTATTAGTAGTAAACAAACTCCATCCATAATAAGAATATAAACGCAACATCACACTTTTATATTAGTTCTCCAGCAATCTTTCTCGCTAAATGATCAATTTCCAATACATCGTCAATATATTGAATAGATTGCGGTGTAATCTTCTCAATAGTACGCTCATTAATTTTTGCAATATCCATAAAACTAATTTGACGATCTAAAAATGCTTGTACAGCAATTTCATTAGCTGCATTCATTGCTGTTGTCGCATATTGACCCGCAGCAAAGGCATCAATAGCCAGTTTTAAATTTGGATAGCGATTAAAATTAGGTTCAATAAACGTCAGTTCTTTGATTTTAAAGAAATCGAGAGGTTCTACTCCTGCAAAAGTGCGGTGAGGATATGCCATAGTTTCTGCAATTGGTGTACGCATATCTGGATTTCCCATTTGAGCAATCACTGAGCCGTCAACATAACGTACCATAGAATGAATAATTGATTGTGGATGAATAATGACTTCCATTTCTTCCGCACTTGCGTTGAAAAGCCAACGAGCCTCAATGTATTCTAAGCCTTTATTCATCATGGTAGCTGAATCGACAGAGATTTTTTTACCCATAGACCAATTAGGGTGTGCAACCGCTTGTTCTGGTGTGATGTTGGTGAATTGTTCGAGTGGCGTGTAACGGAATGGCCCGCCAGACCCAGTGAGTATAATTTTACTTACACCTAATTCAGAAAGTGGGCAAAAACCGATTTTTTCTTGTGCTTCTGGCGGTAACGATTGAAAGATCGCATTATGTTCACTATCTACTGGTAAAAGCTTCGCACCATAGTTTTTTACGGCATCAATAAAAAGCTGTCCGCAGGTTACTAATGATTCTTTATTTGCCAGTAATACCCGTTTACCTGCTTTAACCGCTGAAAGAGTTGGTAACAATCCTGCAGCACCAACAATAGATGCCATTATCTGATCGGCATCTGGATGTGCTGCAAGTTCACAAATAGCTTGTTGTCCTGCTAATACTTCGGTTGGAATATGATGTGCAATTAATTTCTCACGTAAAATTTTAGCCGAATTTACATCATCAAGAGCCGCAAAGTGCGGTCGGAATTTTATGCATTGTTCAAACATTGCTTCTACATTTTTTCCGCCTACGAGTGCAAATGCATGATATTTTTGAGGATTATTTTCGATAACCGAAAGGGTACTCTTACCTATTGATCCCGTTGAACCAAGAATGACAATGTTTTGTTTTTGCATAGAATCTTCACCGCACTTTTGTTGATTATATTTTCATTGGTATGTCTAAATTCGCATACCTAATAAAATAAAGGCAGACAAAACTGTCTGCCTTTCGCATTTTTTATGATTAGAAATACATTAATTCTTTTTCTTTATCCGCTAATACTTCATCTACTTTTTTAATGTAAATATCTGTGATTTTTTGGATTTCTTCTTCTGCTTTATGTTGTTCGTTTTCGCTAATTTCTTTGTCTTTTAATAATGCTTTGATTTTATCATTCGCATCACGACGTACATTACGAACCGCAACTTTACCTTGTTCACCTTCGCCTTTTACAATTTTGATTAAATCATGACGACGTTCTTCTGTTAATGGCGGAAGTGGAACACGGATTGTGGTACCCGCTGAAGATGGGTTTAAACCTAAATCTGAGGTTAAAATTGCTTTTTCTACCGCAGAAATTAAAGAACGATCAAAAACAGTTACAGCTAAAGTACGTGCATCTTCTGCCACGACGTTTGCTAATTGGCGAAGTGGCGTCGCTGCACCATAATACTCCACTTGAATTGCATCAAGTAAACTCGGTTGTGCACGACCGGTACGGATTTTCGAAATATGGCCTTTTAATGCTTCAAGGCTTTTTTCCATACGATCTTGAGCATCTTTTTTAATTTGGTTAAGCATTGCATTGTCCTTTTTAATTGACGAAAGTTAAAACGCGGTGATTTTACTGGATTTTTGTAAATTTTTGAATACATTTATCAGCTTGAAAACAGATAAAAAATGACCGCACTTCAGTCACCCAAAGTGCGGTTAATATTTTTAGTATTTTTAATTAAGCTTTAGGGCCAGCTGCAATTAAAGCTTTACCTTCTTCGTTAGTTGCATATTTAACAAAGTTTTTCACAAAACGACCTGCTAAGTCTTCAGCTTTTGATTGCCATTGTGCTTTATCTGCGTAAGTATCGCGAGGATCTAAGATTGCAGAATCTACACCTGGTAATGCTTTAGGAATTGCTAAGTTGAAGATTGGCAATTCGCCCATTTCAGCTTTTTCAATTGAGCCATCTAAGATTGCATCAATAATTCCGCGAGTATCTTTGATTGAGATACGTTTGCCTGTGCCATTCCAACCAGTATTGACTAAGTAAGCTTCAGCACCTGCTGCTTGCATACGTTTTACTAATACTTCAGCATATTGAGTTGGGTGAAGCGTTAAGAACGCTGCACCGAAACATGCTGAGAAAGTTGGAGTTGGTTCAGTAATACCACGTTCAGTACCTGCTAATTTTGCAGTGAAACCAGATAAGAAGTAGTATTTAGTTTGTTCTGGAGTCAATTTAGATACTGGTGGTAATACACCAAATGCATCTGCAGTTAAGAAAATTACTTTAGTTGCGTGGCCAGCACGAGAAACTGGTTTAACAATGTTATCGATGTGATAAATTGGGTAAGACACGCGAGTATTTTCTGTTTTTGAACCATCATCGAAATCAACAGAACCATCTGCACGAACAACTACGTTTTCTAATAATGCATCGCGACGGATAGCGCGGTAAATATCTGGTTCATTTTCTTCTGAAAGGTGAATGGTTTTCGCATAGCAACCACCTTCAAAGTTAAAGATACCCACATCATCCCAACCGTGTTCATCGTCACCGATTAATTCACGTTTTGGATCGGTTGAAAGGGTTGTTTTACCTGTACCAGATAAACCGAAGAAGATTGCTACATCGCCATCTTTACCCACGTTAGCTGAGCAGTGCATTGCACCAACACCTTTAAGTGGTAGGAAGTAGTTCATCATTGAGAACATACCTTTTTTCATTTCACCGCCGTACCAAGTACCGCCGATTAATTGAATGCGTTCAGTTAAGTTGAAAGCAACGAAGTTTTCTGAATTTAAACCTTGTTCTTTCCAGTTTGGATTAGTTACTTTAGAACCATTCATTACAACGAAATCTGGTTCAAAATTTTTGAGTTGTTCTTCAGTTGGGCGAATAAACATGTTTTTCACAAAGTGTGCTTGCCATGCAACTTCAGTTACAATACGTACTGCAATACGGTCGTGTTCGCTAGCGCCACAGAAACCATCAACCACAAATAAGCGTTTGCGAGAGAGTTGGTTAGTCACCAAGTCTTTTAAGCTTTGCCATGTAGCTTGGTTCATTGGTTTGTTGTCATTTTTCGCTGCTTCAGATGTCCACCAAACAGTATCTTTGGTTTTTTCATCTAACACGATATATTTATCTTTTGGTGAACGGCCAGTGAAGATACCGGTATCTACAGCTACTGCACCAGTCGTAGTTAAAGTACCTTTTTCAAAGCCTTCTAAACCCGGTTTAGTTTCTTCTTCGAACAATTGCTCGTAGCTTGGATTGTAGACAACTTCTTTTACGTCATAAATGCCTAGAGCTTCAAGTTCTTTTACTACTTTGTTTAAGTCTGTCATAAGTCACCTCTAATATTTAAGATTAAATTTAACTGTCGCCTATTCTAAAGAATGTCAATGCAAAAAAATGTTAACTAGATCTCATTTTTGAAAAATTATAGCTCTTCATTACCTATTTTTAGGTGTATTGATGATGTAGATCAAAAATCCCGACATGGCGTCGGGATTGTTTTTAAAGTTTTGTTGATTTTAATTTTTCAATTGCTTCTTTATTAAAGAAGTAGTGTGTACCACAGCACTCACATTGCATATCAATACTGCCTTTATGTTCGGTTAATATTTCGTCAATTTCTTCATCGGAGATGAGCAGCAATGCAGAACCAGAGCGCTCTGCAGAGCAGCCACAGAAAAATTGTACATCTTGTGCTGGATAAAGATTGACGGTCTCTTCATGATACAAACGATAGAGTAACTCTTCTGCAGGAAGACCAAATAATTCTTCATCTTTTACTGTTGCTGCGAGCGTAGTTAAATGCTCAAAATCTTCTGGTGTACCAGAACCATCAGGCATAATCTGTAATAGCATACCTGCTGCCACCGGCTTTCCTTCATATTCTCCAGTACGAATAATTAATTGAGTTTGAAGCTGTTCTGAGCGTACAAAATAATCTTCTAAGCATTCTGTGATCGTCGGTTTATCTAAGCTAATTACACCTTGATAGCGTTCGCCTTCTTTTGGTGCAATAGTAATGACCAATACGCCTTTGCCAATCATATTGTGCAGACTCATATTTTCAGTGATATTGCCATCCACTCGAGCAAGGGCGCGGATTTGTTGTTGATCATTGCCATTTACTAATGCTAAGCGTAATGGACCATCGCCTTGAATTTGTACGGTGATATTGCCGTCAAATTTTAGTGTGGCAGTAAGCAAATTAGTCGCCACCATTATTTCACCCAATAAATCCTGTACTGCTTTAGGATAGTGATGGGTATTTAATGTATCAGTGAATGTTTTATTTAAGCGAACCCATTCCCCTCGAACCGCACGATTTTGGAAAAGATAACGGTAAAGCTTGTCATTGTCTTGAATATGTTTTTCCTGTTCTGTCATTAACTATTTCTCATCGATAATACATTGAAAAATATGCGGTAATTTTGCATACTTCTATGAGTTTAAACCTCAATAACTATATCCTAGTCTCTAAAATTATTAAATTGGAATGGTTGGCCTAATTCAGCACCTTTGACAAGTTGAATGACTGCCTGTAAGTCATCGCGTGACTTACCTGTCACGCGCACTTGTTCACCTTGAATTTGAGTTTGAACTTTGATTTTAGAATCTTTTACCAATTTAGTAATCTTCTTCGCCATCTCTGTTTCAATACCCTGTTTAAGTTTGATTTCTTTACTATAAAGTTTACCGTGGTGTTCGCTTTCTGCAGGAATATCTAAAGAACTGTGCTCAATACCACGTTTAATACAAGATCCAATTAAAATCTCAATTAATTGCTCAAGTTGGAAATCAGATTCGGTGGTGATTTTAATCGTTTCATTTTTTTCATTTAATTCAATTACCGCTTCTACACCACGAAAATCATAACGCGTGCTAAGCACACGGTTTGCATTTTCCACTGCATTACGAACTTCGTGTAAAGTAATTTCAGAAACAATATCAAAAGATGGCATAGTCTTCTCCCATTTTATTAACTTCGATCATTAGCACTTAAAAGGCATAAAAGTGCGGTTAAGTCGGCGAAGTTTACCACAATTTGCGCTTGTTGTTGCACTTTAGGTTTAGCATGGAACGCAACACCTAGCCCCGCCACATTCATCATTGCCAAGTCATTCGCACCGTCGCCGATAGCAATAGAATGTTGGGAATTAATACCGTATTCCTCTAACAAACGTTGCAATGTTTTAGCTTTGTATTGAGCATCAACCACATCGCCTTTAACTAAGCCTGTGAGTTTTCCATCCTCAATATCAAATTGATTTGATGCAGCAAAATCAAGCTGTAATAAGTCTTTCAAATAATCCGCAAAATAAGTAAATCCGCCTGAAGCAATCGCTGTTTTCCAACCATATTTCTGTAAGGTTTTAATCGTTTCAACTAATCCAGGCATTAGTGGTAAATTCTCTCTAACTTGCTGCAAAATGCTTTCTGACGCACCTTTTAATGTACCAACTCGACAACGCAAACTTTGCTCGAAATCTAATTCACCTCTCATTGCGCTTTCCGTAATCACAGAAACAAGTTCTCCAACACCCGCTAGTTTCGCAATTTCATCAATACACTCAATTTGAATCGCGGTAGAATCCATATCCATCACCAATAACCCAGCTTGAGACAATTTAGGGCTAAAATCTAATTTAGCTATATCTACTTCAACATCATGAGCAAAGTTAACAAACTCAGCAAACCACTGGCCTTTTAATAAAACGACAATATTTTGCTCCACCATCCAAACATCAAAAATCTGAAAATTTTGACCGCACTTTTGTTGAAATTTTTCCAGCTTAGTCATGTCCAACTTTGTGCCGTATAAGATAAAAGGTTCCCCATTCTGTATAGGCTCCTCGTTAACTAAAAGTGCGGTAGGAAGTTGTGGGTATTTTTGTGTAATGCTTTCGAAACGTTGAATTTGCATAAAAATCCTGTAAATTGTGGCGACTGAAAAGATTTTAACCGATGTGAGTTGAAAAAGTGCAAATAATTAAAGAAAAACTAATCAAATCAACCATGCTTGCAACGATTATTGTGCTAAGCCTAACTGCACTTGGCATTATCTTATTTGGTGTGAAGCAATTTAAGCTGAGTTCACAATTTGCTAGCGTAAACCAAGTGGCGAACATCTCACATATTTTGGTTCGTCAACAAGCCAATTTATTTTCAGTTTTACTTACAAACAATGCCAAAACAGAGCAATTAACGGATAATCTTGATCAAATAGTCAAAGAAGACTTTATTTTAGATGCAAGCTTATATGATGGCGAAGGAAAATTACTGGCTCAAAGTCGCGAGACTCGCAATTCACCCGATGAAAATAACCAACAAATTGTAGAGCCACTTTACGCCCAAAGCGGCATTAAAGGATTTTTACGCGTCACTATTGATGCGCAATATACGCAATCTAACCAATCAAAAATTAATCAGATTTTTCACCAATTATATGGTGAACTCATTATTGTCTTTTTACTTGGCGCGCTGATGGCAAGCTCTATTCATTATTTTTTAAGTCACTATCGACGGACTTACCGCAAATCCAAAGAGAAAAAAAGTGCGGTAAATTTGAAAGTAAAATCGAGTAGCGCGCGTTTTCACCAGCGTCGCCGTAGAATTTGATTATTGTCACAAACTATTAAATTGAGTGCGGATTTTTGCTAAATTTCCTTCAGAAATAAGGTAGAATGCGCAAGATTATTTTTTCAAAGCGAATTATAACAGGAGAACAAAATGGCAACTCGTAGACAATTAGCCAATGCAATTCGTTTCTTATCAATGGATGC
Source organism: Haemophilus sp. SZY H36 (assembly GCF_018829625.1). NCBI lineage: Bacteria > Pseudomonadati > Pseudomonadota > Gammaproteobacteria > Pasteurellales > Pasteurellaceae > Haemophilus > Haemophilus sp. SZY H36. Next base: position 371,728 of record NZ_JAHKKA010000002.1, read on the forward strand.
TGTGCAAAAAGCTAAATCTGGTCACCCTGGTGCACCAATGGGGATGGCGGATATTGCTGAAGTATTATGGCGCGACTTTTTAAAACACAATCCGACCAATCCTAAATGGGCTGACCGAGATCGTTTTGTACTTTCTAACGGCCATGGTTCTATGTTGATTTATAGCCTTTTACATTTAACTGGCTATGATCTTTCTATCGAAGATTTAAAACAATTCCGTCAATTACATTCTAAAACCCCAGGTCACCCAGAATATGGTTATGCGCCAGGTGTTGAAACCACAACAGGTCCATTAGGCCAAGGTATCACTAATGCGGTGGGTATGGCGATTGCTGAGAAAACCTTAGCAGGTCAATTTAACCGTGAAGGTCATGAAATCGTTGATCACCACACTTACGTGTTCTTAGGCGATGGCTGTTTAATGGAAGGGATTTCTCACGAGGCTTGCTCTTTAGCAGGAACATTAGGCCTAGGTAAATTAATCGCATTCTACGATGACAACAACATTTCAATTGATGGTCATGTAGATGGTTGGTTCAGCGATGATACCGCAGCACGCTTTGAAGCTTATGGCTGGCAAGTAATCCGTAATGTGGATGGCCATGATGCAGAACAAATTCGTCAGGCTGTTGTACTTGCACAATCAGAAAAAGAAAAACCGACTTTAATTATTTGTAAAACGATCATTGGTTTCGGTTCACCAAATAAATCAGCGTCACACGATTGTCACGGTGCACCATTAGGCGATGAAGAAATTGCATTAACCCGCAAAGCCTTAAACTGGGATTACGCACCATTTGAAATTCCGACTGAATATTATGCTGAATGGTCTGCAAAAGAGAAAGGAGCTGCAGCAGAAAAATCTTGGGAAGAAAAATTTGCTGCTTATGCAAAAGCATATCCAGAACTTGCCGCAGAATTTACACGTCGTGTAAACGGTGAATTACCAGCAAACTGGGCGGCAGAATCTAAAGCGTTCATTGAAAAATTACAAGCAAATCCAGAGAGTATTGCAAGCCGTAAAGCATCACAAAATGCAATCGAAGCATATGCTCATGTGTTACCTGAATTCTTAGGTGGTTCTGCAGACTTAGCAAGCTCTAACTTAACGTTATGGAGTGGTTCTAAACCGATTCGTGCGCATGAAAACGTAGGTGGTAACTACATCAACTACGGTGTTCGTGAATTTGGTATGTCTGCCATTATGAACGGTATTGCCTTGCACGGCGGTTTCATTCCTTACGGCGCAACCTTCTTAATGTTCTACGAATATGCACACAATGCGGTGCGTATGGCTTCATTAATGAAACAACGCTCATTATTCGTTTATACTCACGACTCTATCGGTTTAGGTGAAGATGGTCCAACTCACCAACCTGTGGAACAAACTGCATCACTACGCTTAATTCCAAACCTTGAAACATGGCGCCCATGTGACCAAGTGGAATCAGCCATTGCATGGCAACAAGCGGTTGAACGTCAAGATGGTCCAAGTGCGTTAATTTTCACTCGTCAAAATCTTGCACAAATGGACCGCACTTCTGCACAATTAGATGCCGTTAAACGTGGCGCTTATGTATTAAAAGACTGCGAAGGTACACCTGAATTAATTTTCATCGCAACAGGTTCTGAAGTGGAATTAGCAGTGAAAGCAGCGGATGTATTAACCGGTGAAGGTAAAAAAGTACGTGTCGTTTCTATGCCAAGCACTAACCGTTTTGATAAACAAGATGCAACGTACCGTGAAAGCGTATTACCTGCAGCAGTAACTAAACGTGTTGCGATTGAAGCGGGTATTGCCGACTTCTGGTATAAATACGTTGGCTTTGAAGGTCATGTGGTAGGCATGAATAGCTTCGGCGAATCAGCACCTGCTGATCAATTATTCAAACTCTTTGGTTTCACTGTTGAAAACGTGGTAGAGAAAGCGAAAGAGATTTTATAATTCCCTCATGATAAAAAGCGGTCAGCAAAAACTGGCCGCTTTTGATTTTCCTAAACTTCATATCAAATAGCAATATTTCCAAAATTATGTCAAAATTCATTGCATTTTGCGGATCGGTATTCATCATTTATTTTTGACCGCACTTTTAAGGAATCCACATGACTGTACCAACCTTATATCAGTGGCCTAAAGCCGAATTGATTTATCCTGATAGACCTAATAAATCTTATGCAGCAAAACGTTTACGTTATCGTCTTCGTTCACTCTTACATTGTCAAACAATAAAAAAATTTGAAGCCTTCGTTAATCAAACTCCAGTTCTGATTAGCTTGCTAACACAACGTCCCAATTATAGCTATCCCTTAGTTCATCGTTTTTTAGATAAACGTTTCAATACCCAAAAACGTTTATCAACCATTTGTGATAATTTTCTATTTGTACCACAAAAATTATCAAACCTATCTCCTTCTATTTTGGAAACCCCCATTTCTTTTGGTGAAATTATTCCTGATTTTGAATTGCTATTCATGCTAAGCAATCACCAACCCATGGAAGTTTTTTGGACATTAGAGTTACGTTATAAACCCACTGATACTGAAGTTTATCTACTCACATTTGGGAAGTTAGAGGAGGCATTGCTTATTTCTGTTGTGCAAGGCCCAAATTTTGAAGGCGCTAAAGAAATGGTAAAACAACTCACTAAAACTTGCCACGGATTACGCCCAGCCTATCTAATGGTTGAAATAATGAAATCGCTCACAAAAATATTAGGCTATGACAAACTTTATGGTATTCCTCAAAAATACCAAAACAAATCTCGCTTTGTTCAAAGTAAACATTTTGTGGTTGATTATGACGCCATATTTTCAGAAGCTGGTGGTGAACGAAAAAATTATTGGATGTTACCTCTTATTAGAGATACAAACCTAGACGATGTTCCAAGTAAAAAACGCTCAATGTATCGTAAACGTTATGCTATGTTAGATGAAATTGAAACCACACTTAAAAATAAACTTCAAATGTAAATCTTCCGTGCAGATCAATGTCTGCACCTATTTTTTCTATTGAAAAATTTTTCCTTTTCGTCATAAATTTATGCTATCGTAGCTGAGATTATTTATTCCATTTCATTTGAATAGGAGAGACTGATGACAACTCAATTAGATTCACTTCGTAATATGACCGTTGTGGTTGCTGATACTGGCGATATTGAGGCCATAAAAAAATACCAACCACAAGATGCGACAACTAACCCATCTTTAATTTTAAGTGCATCTTCCCTACCACAATATTCACCACTTATTGACGAAGCTGTTTCTTACGCAAAAGCACAAAGCAATGACAAATCCCAACAACTCATTGATGCAGAAGATAAATTAGCGGTAAACATTGGTTTAGAAATTTTAAAAATCGTTCCAGGACGTATCTCTACTGAAGTGGATGCACGTCTTTCTTATGACACACAAGCAACCGTTGAAAAAGCACGTAAATTAATTGCACTTTACAATGCTGCTGGTATTTCAAATGATCGCATTCTGATCAAAATTGCATCAACATGGCAAGGAATTCGTGCTGCAGAAATCCTTGAAAAAGAAGGCATCAACTGTAACTTAACCTTATTATTCTCTGAAGCTCAAGCTCGTGCTTGTGCAGAAGCAGGCGTTTACTTAATTTCTCCATTCGTAGGCCGTATTTTAGACTGGTACAAAGCAAACTCCGACAAAAAAGAATATGCGCCAGCAGAAGATCCAGGTGTTATTTCTGTTACCAAAATCTATAATTACTACAAAGAATATGGCTACAACACCGTTGTGATGGGCGCAAGCTTCCGTAATGTAGGTGAAATTACTGAACTTGCAGGTTGTGATCGTTTAACTATTGCTCCTGCATTACTGAAAGAATTACAAGAAAATTCAACCGCACTTGTACGCAAACTAGAATACAAAGGCGAAGTAAAAGCGAAACCACAACCATTAACAGAGGCTGAATTCTATTGGCAACATAATAGCGATGCGATGGCAGTAGAAAAATTAGCAGATGGCATTCGTAAATTTGCTGCTGACCAAGAAAAATTGGAGACTATGCTTTCATCAAAACTTTAGTCATATGAAAGTGATAACATATCTTTATGTCAAAACTCGCCATAGCCATATATGGCGAGTTTTTTATTTAGAAATTAAAAATGAATTATTTCTGTATTGTTTCTTCTCTATCTTGATGTAAATCATCCTCATCGATTAACAATTCTGCCGTTTCATCATTTAAAGCCTGAGCATCAGCATGAGGTTTAATAAAAGGTTTTGGCGTCCAATACTTTTTCACAATTTCATTAGAAAAACCATGCAGAACTTCCTCATTTAGACGTTCTTGATCCAATGCTCGCACTTCTTTAATGACTTCATCAGCCTCAATCTTATCAATGCCAAGTTTCATCAATGTTGCTTGGCTAAGCGCAATGGCGGATTCAAAAGTTTCACGCACAATAAAATCCACATCTTGCTTAATTAGGCTCACGGTCGTTTTTCTATCATAAGTGCGGGTTAAAATCGGCAAGTTTGGATAAGCCCCTTTAAGTTGGCTCACAATCGTTTCAATGCGATCTGTATCATTAATACCAATCACCACACATTTAGCTTTTTCAATTCCAGCGGCGTAAAGTACATCCAAACGAATACCATCACCATAATAGACTTTAAAACCAAATTTTGCCGCAGCACGGATATTTTCTATATTACGATCAATCACTGAAACGCTGATGCCACGGATTAATAATGTTTGACATACGATCTGGCTAAAACGCCCAAAACCAATTACAAGCACGTTATCTTCTAAATCATCAATAAGCGACAGATCGCTCGTATCTGGTTGAGTCGCCGATTTTCTCTCTCCACATTGCGCTAATTTACGAGTAATTTGTGTAATAAATGGAGAAAACAACATGGAAATAATTACCGCTGCAGTAAAAGTAGCGTTTTCATGGTTGCTCATTACGCCTGCTGTTGTTGCGGCAGAGAAAAGTACGAAAGCAAATTCACCACCGTGCGCCAAGAGTGACATTCTTCCTACTGCTTCCCTATGTTCTAAGCGAGTAATTCGGGCAACGACATAAACGGAAAGCCCTTTGCCAATAATGTAAAGAAATACAATTCCGAGTAGTAATAACCAGTGATTAAACACTAACCTCAAATCCAATGACATCCCCACGCCCATAAAAAACAGGCCAAGCAATAAACCACGAAATGGCTCGATATCCGCTTCTAATTGATGGCGGAACGAAGACTCTGACAGCATAACGCCCGCTACAAATGCCCCCATTGCCATTGAAAGTCCACCTATTTCCATGGCTAATGCCGCGCCAAGTACAACTAATAAAGCGGCTGCTGTCATCATCTCGCGAATATGTGCTTTAGAAATTAATCGGAATAACGGATTCATTAACCATTTACCCGCAACAATCAAGCCGATTACCGCGCCTAATGCGATGCCGATTGACATCCAATCGGTATGAGTGCTTTCTTCAGAATGAGGCGCAAGAAACGCCACTGATGCCAATAATGGTACAATAGCAATATCTTCAAAAATTAAAGTCGAAATAATTCGCTGACCTTTAGATGTGCTGGTAATACAACGTTCTTCCAAAGTTTGCATCACAATAGCAGTTGAAGAAAGTGTAAATCCCATGCCTGCTATAAACGCGACTTCTTTCGGTAAATCGAGCAAATAAATTCCAGCTAAAGTAAGTAATGCACCACAGCATCCCACTTGCAAAAAACCACGTACAAAAATTGCTTTTCTCATTGCCCAAAGGCGTTCAGGGTGCATTTCAAGACCAATAATAAATAAAAACATTACTACACCAAGTTCAGCCAAATGCACAACTGCAGCAGGATCTTGAATTATGCCAAATACAGAAGGCCCAATTAGACAACCAGCCACCAAATAACCTAACACACTACCAAGACCAAGGTGTTTAAATAGTGGCACAATGGTTACACTGGAAGCGAGTAAAATAACGGTTTTGATGAGTTCATGGTTAGCTAGATGCTCAATAGTATTCGACATAAAAACGCTCAATAAAACTGAAATGTAGCTTGTATTTTAGCCTGTTTTATTGAAATAAAGAACACATCAATTATCTAAACTTGCTATAATTCTTCACAACTTTTAACCGCACTTTTACTTATGACGTTACAATTTAATATCGTCGCCTTATTATTGGTGATTTTAATTATTCTCGGATTACTCAGCCATAATAGCGCGATCACAATTTCTGCTGCTGTCTTACTCATTATGCAACAAACTTTTTTATCACAGTATATTCCTTGGATCGATCAATATGGTTTAAAACTAGGAATTATGGTTTTAACCCTCGGTGTCCTCAGCCCTTTAGTATCAGGGAAAATTCCATTGCCTGAACTTTCTTCCTTTATTCACTGGAAAATGTTTTCCTCTATCGGCGTTGGTATTTTTGTAGCCTGGCTTGCAGGCCAAGGTGTTGACTTAATGACAAATCAACCCGTTCTCGTCACAGGGCTTATGATTGGTACGGTTATCGGCGTATCTTTCTTTGGCGGTATACCCGTTGGCCCACTTATTGCTGCAGGTATATTAGCTTTACTTTTAGGGAAAATTTAAATGAAAAACAAATATCTCACTCTTGCAGCTTTAAGCGGTTTCTTCTGTGTCGCACTAGGTGCATTTGCGGCACATGGTTTAAGCCATGTATTAGAAGCCAAAGCATTATCATGGATTGATACGAGTTTAAAATATCAAATGTTCCATACCATTGCAGTACTTGCCGTTGCATTATCTGCTTTACGTGACAACAAATTCGCCCGATTATCCATGGCTTCTTGGTTAATTGGAACCTTATTATTTAGTGGAAGTTTATACGCCCTCGCTTTCGGAGCAAGCAATGCAATAGTGTGGATTACGCCTATTGGCGGAACTTTATTTTTAATCGGATGGATTAGCTTAGCTTACGGAAGTTTCAAAAGTAAATCGCTATGAAAAACAGATCGGTAAAACACGCATTAACACCTTTACAACAATCTCTTTTTTCTCAATTAAATGACATCATGTTGGTGGATAAACGCCGTTTATCTGCCCGCATTCATGGTATTGGAAAAATTAAAAGCCAAGAAGCTCAGCAAGCAGTGGCTGCTGAAATCCAACAGCAAATTGAACAGGCTCAATTGCGTGTAGAAAATCGTAAAAGTGCGGTCAAAAATCCGATTGTTTTTCCAGAGAGTTTGCCGGTTAGCCAACGTAAAGCAGAAATTCAAAAACTGCTTTCTGAACATCAGGTCATTGTGGTGGCAGGGGAAACTGGTTCGGGTAAAACCACCCAATTGCCGAAAATGTGTTTGGAATTAGGTTTCGGCAATTTAGGCATGATTGGTCATACTCAACCACGCCGTATTGCTGCTCGTTCGGTGGCGGTGCGTATTGCTGACGAACTGGAAACGGAGCTAGGCGGTTTAGTTGGTTATAAGGTTCGTTTTAACGATCAAGTCAGTGATGATACACAAATCAAATTGATGACTGACGGGATCCTGTTAGCGGAAATTCAAAACGATCGTTTCCTTAATCAATATTCTTGTTTGATTATTGACGAAGCTCACGAACGCAGTTTGAACAATGATTTTATTCTTGGTTATCTGAAACAGCTGTTACCACGTCGTCGTGATTTAAAGGTCATAATCACTTCTGCAACCATTGATGTAGAACGCTTTTCCAAACATTTTAACAATGCCCCGATTATCGAGGTGTCGGGCAGAACCTATCCTGTTGAAGTACGTTATCGCCCCGTAGTAGAGGAAGACGATCAAGATCAGCTACAAGGCATTCTTAATGCGGTGGATGAACTGCAAGCAGAAGGTCGGGGCGATATTTTGATCTTTATGAACGGTGAGCGTGAAATTCGCGATACGGCCGAAGCTTTACAAAAACAAAATCTAAAACACACGGAAATTCTACCGCTCTTTGCACGCTTGTCTGCGCAAGAACAAAATAAAATTTTCCATCCGAGCGGATTAAATCGCATTGTATTAGCAACTAACGTCGCGGAAACCTCATTGACCGTGCCAGGCATTAAATATGTGATTGACCCAGGCACAGCGCGCATTTCTCGTTATAGTTACCGTACCAAAGTGCAACGTTTGCCGATTGAGCCGATTTCACGGGCTTCAGCAAATCAACGTAAGGGCCGTTGTGGTCGAGTGAGTGAAGGGATCTGTATTCGTTTATATTCGGAAGAGGATTTTAATTCTCGTCCAGAGTTTACTGATCCTGAAATTCTGCGCACCAATTTAGCCTCCGTTATTTTGCAAATGACGGCATTGGGTTTGGATGATATTGAAGCTTTCCCGTTTGTTGATGCGCCGGATAAACGGCATATTCAAGATGGTGTGAAGTTGTTGGAAGAGTTGGGGGCGTTTGAAACCATTCAAACCAAATCGTGTGAAAAACGTCGATTAACGACAATCGGTCGCCAACTTGCCCAACTCCCTGTGGATCCACGTTTGGCGAAGATGTTGCTGACCGCTGTCTCACAAAGTGCGTTGCATGAAGTGATGATTATTGTCGCGGCGTTATCCATTCAAGATCCTCGCGAGCGCCCACAAGAAAAACAACAAGCTTCCGATGAAAAACATCGTCGTTTTGCCGATAAAAAATCCGATTTCTTGGCGTTTTTAAATCTTTGGCATTATCTACAAGAACAACAAAAAGAATTGAGTAAAAACCAATTCCGTCGTCAGTGCCAAAAGGATTTTTTAAATTATTTGCGCATTCGCGAATGGCAGGATATTTATCAACAAATTCGTCTTGCCGTGCGTGAAATGGGCTTGCCGATTAATTCGGAAAAAGCCGAATATCAGCAAATTCACACCGCACTTTTAAGCGGTTTGCTGTCGCATATCGGTTTAAAAGAAGCGGAAAAACAACAATATCTTGGCGCACGTAATGCCCATTTTGCAATTTTCCCCAATTCTGTACTTTTCAAAAAACAACCGAAATGGGTGATGGCGGCAGAGTTAGTGGAAACCTCCAAGCTTTGGGGGCATATGGTGGCGGAAATCGAGCCAGAATGGATCGAGCCGCTAGCCGAGCATTTAATTAAAAAATCCTATTCAGAACCGCGTTGGTCGAAATCTCGTGGGGCGGTGATTGCAGATGAAAAAGTCACGCTTTACGGTGTGCCGATTGTGGCTGCTCGACCAGTGAATTACGGTTCTATTGATCCGACGGTAAGCCGCGAGATCTTCATTCAATCTGCCTTAGTGGAAGGGGATTGGAATACCAAACATAAATTCTTCAAAGAAAATCAACGACTCGTTCGAGAAGTAGAAGAGTTGGAGCACAAAAGCCGTCGCCGTGATATTTTGGTAGATGACCGCACGCTTTTTGAATTTTACGATCAGCGTATTGGTACGGAAGTGGTTTCTCAAAAACATTTCGATACCTGGTGGAAAAAGGCGCAGCAAAAAGATCCGGAATTGCTTAATTTTGAACGCTCATTCTTGATTAATGATGATGCGGAGCAAGTGAGTAAGTTGGATTTCCCGAATTTCTGGCATCAAGGCAATTTAAAACTCAAATTAACTTATCAATTTGAACCGGGTACTGATGCGGACGGCGTGACGGTGCATATTCCGTTGCCATTGGTCAACCAAGTGGAAATGACCGGCTTTGATTGGCAAATTCCAGGCTTGCGTGAAGAGCTGGTGATTGCGCTTATTAAATCTCTGCCGAAATCTTATCGCCGGAACTTTGTGCCTGCACCTAATTACGCCCAAGCCTTTTTAAGTCGAGCCGTGCCATTGGAGAAACCGTTATTAGATACGCTAATTTATGAATTACGTCGCATGACGGGCGTCACCGTAGAGGCGGAACATTGGAATTGGGAACAAATTCCAAGCCATTTGAAAATGACGTTCCGTGTGGTGGATGAAAATGGCAAGAAAATTGCCGAATCCATGAATTTGGACGAGCTGAAATTTAACTTAAAAGATCGTGTACAGGAAAGTATTTCTGCTGTGGCACATGATGGTATTGAACAAAGCGGGCTACATATTTGGAGCTTTGCAGATTTACCACAATGTTACGAACAAAAACAGCGTGGTTTTAGCGTCAAAGCGTTCCCGGCCATCGTAGATGAAAAAGATGCGGTAGGTATTAAACTGTTTGAAACAGAGCTTGAGCAAGCAGTGGCAATGCAACAAGGTTTGCGTCGCTTGTTGCTGCTCAATGTACCGTCACCGATTAAATATCTGCATGAAAAATTGCCGAATAAAGCTAAATTGGGGCTGTATTTTACCCCGTTCGGTCGTGTGTTGGATTTGATCGATGACTGTATCGCTTGTGCCGTGGATAAACTGATTGCCGATTTTGGCGGTTTTGTATGGGATGAGGCAGGCTTTGAAAAATTGCGTGATTTCGTGCGGGAAAACCTTAACGAAGTGACCGCAGATATTGCACAAAAAGTGGAGCAAATCCTATCCCTTAACCATGCCTTAAACCAAGGTTTAAAAGGCAAAATGGATTTCACTATGGCCTTTGCATTGTCGGATATTAAATCACAACTTGCGGATCTTATTTATCAAGGTTTTGTGCAAAAAAGCGGTTATTATCGTTTACCAGATTTATTACGTTATTTACAGGCAATAGGCAAACGCTTAGATAAACTTACCCAAGATACAAATCAAGATCGTGCAGCAATGCTACGCGTGGAAAAAGTGCAACAAGCCTACCAACAACTTCTTGCTAAACTGCCAAAATCTAAACCAATTTCCGATGAAATTGCAGAAATTCGCTATATGATTGAGGAATTGCGTGTGAGTTTATTTGCGCAGCAGTTAGGCACAAAGTATCAGGTATCGGATAAGAGAATTTTGAATATAATGAGAGAAATATAAATAAAGATACTCATAGAAATAATATAAGCAATATGTAATCACTCTATTTTACTGGATTACAAGCTTACTATTCAAATAGTACTTATTTGGAGATGTGGTTCGTTTATTTAATTAGGCAACCTATTTAGCATAATTATCCAATAGATACCATTCTACTGTTTTACGAAGTCCTTGTTCAAAAGTTATTTGCGGTTGCCAACCCAATTCTGCATGAATTTTAGAACAATCCAATGAATATCGCACATCGTGGCCAGGTCGGTCTTTTACAAAAGTAATTAAATCTTCGTAATACTTAATGTGATTAGGCTTATTTGGCACAAGTTCTTCGAGTAATTGGCAAATTGTTTTAACCACTTCAAGGTTTGTTTTTTCACAATTTCCACCGATATTATAGTTTTCCCCGACTCGACCTTTTGTCAAAACTAAATATAAAGCTTGAACATGATCTTCCACAAATAACCAATCACGAATCTGCTGCCCATCACCATAAATTGGCAAAGGCTTTCCCATCACAGCATTTGAAATTATTAAAGGGATAAGTTTTTCAGCATGCTGATAAGCCCCATAGTTATTGGAACTGTTTGTGATAATCACCGGCAAACCGTAAGTGCGATACCACGCGTGAACCAAATGGTCACTCGCGGCTTTTGAGGCTGAATAAGGACTGCTAGGATGATAAGGGGACTGTTCGGTAAAGTCTGGTTCGGAAAGGGATAAATCCCCATATACTTCATCAGTAGAAATATGGTGGAATCGAAAGGTCGTTTTTTTAGCTTCGTCTAAGGTATACCAATAATTCTTAGCAACCTCTAACAACGTATAAGTACCAACAATATTGGTTTGAATAAAATCAGCTGCTCCCATAATAGAACGATCGACATGACTTTCTGCCGCCAAATGCATCACTGCATCCGGCTGATATTTCTCAAAAACACTTTCTATCGCCTTAAGATCACAAATATCAATTTGCTCAAAAGCATAACAAGGACTATTTTCTACCTCTTTCAAAGCGGATTGATTTGCCGCATAGGTCAGTTTATCAATATTGATAACAGAATCTTGAGTATGATTAATAATATACCGAATAAGAGCGGAACCGATGAAACCAGAACCGCCGGTGATGAGAATCTTCATGTGATTATTAATACCTAAAATATCACAAAACCTAAATCATTGGCTTTTACCTAAACCCCAAATTTTATTGGTAATAAATTTATGTACTTTTCTGAGGTGAAAAAATTCGCTAAGCAAATATGTAACAATAAAGATTAAGATAAAAAGGATAATTTTATTTATACCTAAAGGTAATAAGTAAAGCTTACCAAGAGAAAGAAGTTCGCCATGTAATATATATAATTCAAAACTGATATCGCCCAGATGAGTAAATAATTTATTACCAAATAAAATATCAAAAACACCTCCATTAATTGAAAGTAAATGAATTAAAATAATGTCAAATAAGATAAATTGTGTATAAACAAAAGTTTTATCTAAAGCAATATAAACATATATTATCCCTGATAATGAAATAAATTGAAGAAGAGATAAATTAAATGAGCCTCCCAAGCTATTCTTATCTAAATCTCGTAATAAAAAGTACCCTAGATACCCTAAAAGAAAATGAATTAATCTGTATGGTGGAAAAACATATAAAGAAATAGCTTCAGGTAAAGGATATCGAGCTTTAAATATCATCTCATCAATTGTCATCGAGAAAAGATATAGGATAAAAAATGAGATAAGTAATACTGAACGCTTACAATTTTTAAATAAACCATTTATTTTAGGTACAAAAAACCAACAAAATAGCATCGTCGAAAGAAACCATGTTGCACCATTAAAACTGAACATTGCAGGCCTATACCAACTTTTAAGAAGAGTGATACTAAGAAAAGCATCTCTAAATATATTAGTATAACTAGGTTTAATAAAAGATATTACATAAGCAGCAATCAAAAATGTAAGCACGTGTAAGAAATAAAATTTTTTTAATTTATTTATTAGGTAAGAAAAACAAGCTTTCCAGCTTGAATCAACATTCCCATTATTCCGACTAACAAAACCGTAAGCGATGAGATAACCAGATAAAATAAAAAATAACTCTACCCCTCTAGCTCCATAATCAAAAATCTTGCCTGTAGAGATAAGCCCATAAGCATGATTTAAATATATCAATATGAATGCAAGAAACCTTAGCCCCTGCAAATTATTTAATGTAGTCATTAATAAGCACCATCTCTTTTTAGCACGACATTCACTGTTTTAAACAAAATAGCAATATCATTCCAGAGTGACCAGTTTTTTACATACCAAGAATCGAAGTAAACGCGGGTATCATAATCCACATCATTACGCCCGCTTACTTGCCATAGCCCTGTCATGCCTGGTTTTGCCATTAAGTAATAATCTACATCATCTTGATAGCGTTCTAACTCATCAGCAACAATAGGGCGTGGACCTACTAAGCTCATTTCTCCTTTTAATACATTAAATAACTGCGGTAATTCATCTAAGCTGGTTTTACGAATAAATGCCCCAATTTTGGTAATGCGTGGATCATTTTTTAGTTTGAAATCCTTTTCCCATTCTGCTCTTGCCTCAGGATCATTTGCTAATAGTTCTTCCAAGACTTCTTTTGAATTAACTACCATTGATCTAAATTTTAAACATTTAAATGTTTTACCATTTCGACCAATTCTAGGGTGTCCATAAATAGCGTTACCCCCATCTTTTTTAACTGTATAATAGAGATAAAGAAGAACAGGAGAAAGCATGGTGATAATGGATAAAGATCCAAAAATATCCATAGTACGCTTTAATATTCTTGATGAACGTTTCGCTAGATTATTATTTATTCTCATAAATAACATTTCGTGACTAAATAATAGCGACATATCTGTGCTATATAATGGAATCCCCGCAACATTTGGAATAACAGAGATTGAACGACAATTATTTTTTGCTAGGTATCTTAACCAAGCATATAATTTATCTTCATCATTTAAAGTAAGAACAAACTGAACGGTTTCTTTATCTAAGGATAAATACGAAATCACATCCAAATTATCAGAGACTACTTCAACTTGCCCTGTTTTTTTATTGATTATCAAGTTGGGAGAAACAATATATCTAATATCAAATCCCAGATAAGATTCTGTGATTAGTGCTTGATAAACTTCTCTTAACCTTTCTCCATCCCCAATAATAATCGTTTCTTTTTTATAAATTCCCCACTTTAGCAAGAGTTTTTTCATTAAAACTCTAGCTGTTGGGAATAGAATAAAAATGATTAACCAAGTAAATACCCAAAATGTTCGAGAAACATAGAGTTTAGAGAGTGCAACAATGGCAAGTTCAATAATAAAGAAGATGATTAGTGTTCGAATCACTTCCTTTAATTCAAACCAAAATGGCTTACGGTAAGTATAATGTCTTAATCGCAACCAGAACCAAGAAACACAACAAAGTGACATAACTAAATGAATATAAATATATTCATCTGATTGTTCACTAGGGAAATAGCTATGCCCTGCGCCAAAGAAGTTAAGCAGTGGGAAGATTAATAAAATAGGTAAAAACAAAGATAAAAAATCACTAAAAAAAAGAATAATCTTTGATAATGTAATCTGTGTCCATTTAGTCATTGGCATTACCTTTATTTATTTAATTCTAAAATAAAGCTCTTCATACTAGGATACTTATCCAAATCAAATTTTCTTGAGAAAAAATGACCGCTCTTTTTCGCAAATAGAAGCTGAGCTTTATCTGATTCGCTATCTGTCCAAGTATGCGGAGCTCCATCCCACCAATTAATATAACGAAGGTTCCCCTGAAAATCCTCAGGTTGATCTTTTAAGCGAATAGGCGAATAAATTTTATGTTGTAAGTTTAATTTATTTATCATTGTTGGTATAAATATCTCATCACCAAAAACAGAGTAATAAAATATATCTTTAATTAAAGCCTGATTTTTAACTAATAATTGTGTACTCTCTAGATCTATTGATAGCCAATTGGACGCATAGTCCACTTCGATTCGGTATTTATCTAACCTATTGATCCTAAGTGCTTTTTGAATAGTGATTTCTAATTTTCTATAAAGACTAATTGCTTTTCTTATAACTTTATTATTCGTACTTCTTGAACTTATATTAGAGAAATAATGAGCATATTTTACGCGTTCATCAACTCGATTCTTTAGAGCGATTTCTTCACTCACTAACGATAAAAAAATTTTTTCAGGATTAGCTTCAAAGAAAGAATAAATTTCATCATTACTTGCTAAGGGTAAATCTACACCTGACAACAAATGAAAATAGCTATAATCATTAGATTCTAATGCCCAAGAAAAGAGTTTCATTTCTGCTTCAATCTGAGAATACCCGCCCCAATGAATAGTGCATTCTTGAGAAAAATAGATATTTGACTCTTTCGCCACCTTAGTAATCTTATTTTTAACTTCAGCAGAAAAATTAGACTTTTTATCTATGAGAATATAAATATCATGATATTTATAATCCAATAGAGAAACTAAAAATGCTAACTGTTCAAATTTATTATGAGCAATAATTAAATAAGCATGTTTATTATCCATTATACTTCCCATTTAAAGATAGTCTTAAAGGATGTTGTTAAGTCGGTATCAAAAACACGATAAATATCATTGATATTTTGAACAGGTTTATCTTCAAAAATAATATTTTTAAAACGATTTTGAAGACGTTTATTTGCCATTATGTTTACTGCGGTTTCAAAATCTGCACGTCCAGATCTTGATGAACCTACAACAGTTAACCCTTTTTCCAGAATATCACGTGTATTTACGGCAATTTTATTGTCACTTACGCCCATCAAAATAACTGTGCCTTGCGGTTTAATATATTTAATTATATCGTCAATGGCATATTCACTTCCTGCACCACCGCAACATTCAAAAGCGTGATCAAAAGAAAAATCTTCAGGGATTTCGCTGGTTAAATAGGTTTTATCCACAAAATTAAACATACTCAGCTTTTCGTGATTACGCCCAATCACTGTAATTTTAATTTCAGGGAATAGTGCATTAAGTACCGTCGCGGTAACATAGGATAAACTGCCATCACCAATAATTGCCACCTGTTCTCTAACAGGATGAGAAATGCAATTAAAACGTTCAACCGCATGAGCAGCCACACTTACAAACTCTGAAATCACCGCAACGGTATCATCTATGTCATCATATTTTACAAGGCGATCAGGAGGAAGTTGCACCACTTCTTGCATAAATCCATCGAAACCGCTAGAAAGGAATTTTGTTCCTTTCATGTAATTTTCATAGAAAATTTCACCGCTTGCTTCTGGAGGTTGATTAGGAATCATGACCACTTTTTGCCCAACACTAAATGTTTTGGTTGGATCAGAAACAACTATACCGCAAGATTCGTGAATTAACGCCATCGGCAACTTTTTCGCTAAAATACTCGGTTCTCTCTTTCCTTGAAAATAACGCTGATCTGCATGACACAATGCCATATAAAAAGGGCGAACTAATACCCTATCATTTTGATTAACTGAAATATCTTCATATTTAATCATGATATTTTTAGGGCGAACAAGTTGAAAAACTTGATTTAGCATTTACGCCTCCTCTAGCATCGCACGTGCAATTTTAAGATCCGTAATCGTCGTAATTTTAATATTGGAATATTCGCCTCTCGCCAAAGCAACTTGCTTATCACTGATAACAAAGATTTTACAAGCATCGGTCAAAATTTCTTTTTGCTCTGCAGAAAGTGCGTGATAAAGCGATAGAAACTCTTGGCATTTAAAAGACTGAGGCGTTTGCCCTTGATATAAATATTTACGTTCAGGAATATCCGTAATAAACGTATTATTTTTGCTTTCTACAATCGTATCTGTGGCTTCCACAACGGTATCAACAGCGTCATATTGTTGAGCGAGCTCAATATTTTCCCGAATCGTTTTTAATGTTAAAAATGGGCGAACGGAATCGTGTGTCACAATGATATCTTTATCTGTAATAGGACGACGTGCATTAATGGCATTGATCACATTCTCAATCGTCGAATTACGATCAACTCCACCTTCAGTAACTAAAATACGTTCGGTATGTGCACTCAAATATTTATCAATAAGATCTTCTGTATAGCTTACCCAATCAGGATGCACGCCTAACACAATTCTATCAAATTCAGGCACTAGAAGAAATTTCTCAACTGTATGAATCAAAATAGGTTTACTACCTAATTCTAAAAATTGTTTTGGCATATCAGTAATGCCCATACGGGTTCCTTTTCCACCCGCTAAAATTCCAGCGTAGATCATATTTAGTAACTCTTTAAAAATTAGTTAGTATTAAGATAAAATCTTGGCAAATTAGAAAAATACTCAAAAATATTTTTGGTAAAAATATCAGACACAGAATAATCTATATAATCTAAAGGAAAGTTCTTGTTATAAAAGAAGCCAATAAAAATACATAGAAAATAAATACAACCACATGTGAAATATAGAAAGTTTCTATTATTCAAATTATCAACAAAAGAATTAATTCTCGTAATTAATATCGTTGTCGATAACACAATCATCGGATACACAATAAATAGATTTCGGTCAAAAATATTTCTTGCAAAAACAGTACCTAATGAAAATATAGAAAAATAGAATGTAAGAACTATAAATAAACGGAATAATATGTTTTCATTATCTATATTCTTTTTTAAAAAAAGGAATAAAAATAAATATAAAAAAATAACTAAAGTTCCTATATACATTCTTGCCATTATGGTAAAAATAAATAGCTCCGCATATGCATCATTGCTAAGATAAGCTTCTATCTTTGATGCATACATTAATAACATCTCATGACCTAATAAATCAGCTAAACAAGGTACTAAATATGCTAATACTGGGAACGCTAACAAGAGTAATAATGTGCTATACCATTTAATTTTATTAATAAATGGGTATGCAAAACGTATACATATAAAATAGATAACCGCTGGATGCACTAAAAATGGTATAAGATAAAAAATAGAAAAAAATATACTACCTATTTTCCCTTTTTCTATCTTAGCATCAAAATATAATACCATCATCATTAACGACATCGACAAACAATATCTCATACCACTTGTTGTATATCTATAATTATTGGCAAGAATAATTGCTATCAAACCAACCAATAAATATCGTTTTAGAATATGATTTTCTTGATAAAGATCAACAATCGTTACTGTATAGCAATAATAGGTTATAATACAAACAACAAAGCTAATTAAACTATAAGTAAATGTATCACTAAAGAAATACATTATATATGTAAATATGGGAATTTCCTTATAGTTATATCTCCCTACATTAGAGTGTCCATCGTATAACCATTCCATTAAATCACTAAAGCTCCCAAACTTTGAGAATTCAGAAGCGGCAAAATAATGCCAACTTGAGTCATCACCATATGCAGGGCTGTATCTTAAAATAGGTAAAGATATGACGAGAACAAAGAAAAATAAATATAATTTTGCATACTTTCTATTAAAAACTATTCCTACACCACTTGTAATCAAAGTTCCAAATGGCAAAAACAATAAAAATAAAACAGAAAAAAATAGTATTACAATAGAAAACATAAATTAAAAACCATAGTTAAAATAAAGAATTTCTAACTTTTAAATAAAAACTCAGAATATAGAATAAATTAAATTTACTCATCCTTAATAATCTTATCTTCCTACCTTCACGGAATTCATGAAAAACTTCATCTACTCTATAAATAAAATCAATAAATTCTTGTTTAGAAGACTTAACATCATTTCTTAATAAGAAAATATTTGTATGCGTCTCTATAACGTCAGATATTAAGCTTTCAAGTAATTTTCTCTGTATGTCAGAAATATTTTGATAAGAATTATAAAAATGAATTAAAGAAAAAAGTACTTTCTCGTGCATTTTTATATTTTTTATATAGCTAGACATACTCACACTTTGTGTTGGTGAGCCTAATCTATAACGATAAATTGGTAATTCAAAATATGAAATGGTTTTAATATAAGGCATAGGGAATACATTATATTCCAAATCTACATAGAAACAGTTTTCATCAATCTGAATATTATTTTCCTGCAAGATTTCTGTTTTTATACAGATAGCATGCATTTTAGGTAATTCATTTATCTCAGATAAAAAATCATCATATTGGTAAGTTTTTTGATTTAACTTAGGCTTATATGAATAAATTTCTTCTGTGTTTTTATCAGTATATACTTTAACAAATGGAGAGATTACCTCATCATCATTACATTTTTCTAAATAGTAAATAAGCTCACTTAGATTCTTAGATTCTATCCAATCATCAGCATCAACGACTTTAAAATACTTCCCTGTCGCAATTTTAATTCCTGAATTAATAGTAGAACCATGTCCACCATTCTCCTTGTCGACAATCACGATAGTTTCAGGATAATTTTCCTTTAACTGTTGTGCAACAGCTAATGTATTATCCTTAGAGCCATCATTGACAATGATAATTTCTAATTTTTCTGGATTAGAAACTGATAGCATCGTTGGAATTGTCTCTAATAGATAATTTTCTGCATTATAGGACGGGACAGTAATAGTTAATATTTTATTCATATTTAATGAGCTCTATTCTTTAGTTTTAAGATAATTTTCTTATATAGCTTCTCACCGATAAAAAGAGAAATAAAAAGAATTTTTCTTTTTAAAGTAAAATGACGGGAATTTAAAATAAACCATGTATCTTTTTTTAGCTTATAGATAAGTTCGTTAGCAAGTTCATCATATTTATCACGATCTTTAGATACACATAACAGATCTAAAACATAAAAATAAGCCCATAAAACTCGGCGTTTTGCACTAGAAATAATCTTAGGATATTTCTTTTCAACAATTGAATAATTTAAGTTATACGCATCAAGAACATCTCTGCTTTTTTCAGAAAATGGCTTTTTAGTTATGCTATTAGCTCTATGATAATAATAATATTTTCTTTCATTAGTTACTGAAATTAAATTACATTTATCTAACAATCTTACAATAATAAATGCATCTTCAGATGTTTTTCCTAAATCATATCTCAAATCATTAAATATTTCTTTTCGATATAGTTTATTTACCGCAGTAACTGAGGTTATTTTAGAATCTAAAACCATTTGAATAGCCTCTTCTGCATTCATCAAATATTTTTTTACTTCTTTTACCTGAGAATCTTTTCGATTAGCATAAATATTATATAAACCACACATAGAAACATCTGACTTATTTTGCTTAATTAAGTTATATAATGTTTCATACATATCATTATCAATATAATCATCGCTATCAATAAAACCTATAAATTCTCCATTGGCTTTATCTATACCAAAGTTTCTAGCAGAAGATAATCCGCCATTTTCTTTATGATACACCACAATACGGGAATCTTTTTTGGCTAACAGATCACATAAATTACCGCTATTATCTGTCGAACCATCATCAACCAAAATAATTTCTAAATTTTTATATGTCTGATTAATGATAGAATCAATACATTTTTCTAAATATTGTTCAACATTATAGACCGGTATAATTACACTTATTAATTCATTATCCACAATAATATCTCTAACTATTGATCTAGCAAGTGACGATAATAGGTACCATTGCTCGAAAGAATATCTTTACTTAATTTATAAGTTGTTTTAAAAATATATGTATCATTAGTTAAATTCTCCCATACGTTTTTATCATATTGCTCACCTAACAACTTTTCTAATTTAAATAAATTTTTATTTGCAATAGGTATTGCATCTATTTGCACTCTTATATCTAGATTAATTTCATAAGCGATAGCAAACATATAATCAATAATCAAATAATCAACAACTAAATCGTAAGTTTTATAATATTCAAAGAAAAAATCTCGTACAAATGAATATAATGAACTATTTCCTGATAAGAAAAAACCTTTCCATCGATTTTTTGCTATATTTGGTGAATATTCATAATATTCACCAGTTTTAAGAGAAAAGAATGGTAGTTCTAACCATTCGATAGGAAAATCATTTCTGATATAAATAGTTGCATCAGCCCATACTCCACCATACTTTGCTAATAAAGCAACTCTTAAAATATCAGAAAATGCGACATATGGTATATCTCTGCCAACTTTATCCATAATATAATTAGGGATCTCTACATAGTCTGAAATATTATTGGCATCTAATAAAACAAACTTGTAACCGTGTTTTTTCGCATAACTTTCTTGGCTATCTAAAGACATTTTTACAATTTCGGGTGTATTATCATAGCCTTGAAACCAAAGAGACCAGATGATTTTTGCATTATCTCCATTTTTAATCGGAAATTCATACCCTTTCAAAAAATCTGAAAACTCTGATTTAAACCAATTTATTGTAATTTCATGTCTTTTGTCACAAATTCTTTGAACATTCTTTACACCTATTATTTTTATTAAAGCAGGGGAAAATTTTCCTATTAATTGCCAGTTTAATACACGGCTAGGAAACGTACCTCTTTTTCTATTGACATCTTTAAAAAAATTAAAGGCTTTCACTAAATTATTGTTCATGCTCATAACCTAAACTAATGATATGATATTGATGAGGAACCCTGCTGCTTTCCGGTGGTAGTTGCATATAGTTCTCACCATAAATTGCTATAAGGTATTCTTTATATTTTTTAGGTGATTTAATCATTATATCCTCAAAGGGTAAATATTCCCCAGTTGAAAAATACTCTGATGGCACTAATTCACATAACTTATAAGCTCCAGTATAGTTTCCTGCATATCCTTCTTCTATTCTATACTTTGAAATAGTATTAATATAATGTTTCTGCCAAAATCTATAGTTTAGTATTTTTTCAATATTAACAATGTCAGCAATCTTTATTATTATTTTTTCTAGAACAGGTCTATCTTTTTTATTCTGATTAACTATTTTATTAAATTGTGATAACTGAACCATCATTCGAGAGAAAAGATATCGTTTTTCATGAATATATTTCTTTATTGGGTTACTTGGTAATCCATCAATCGGAAAAATATCAATCCAGAGGCTCTCTTCATGGGGAATATTACTATATGTCATTAAGATTTTAGTTGTTGAATCCTGAAGGTTCATAAATGCCTTTGTGAAACTTGGCGTATTACTTTCATTCACTAATTTATAAGGAAAGTTAAACTCACTAGGCTCTAAATTCATTAGCTTGTTATAATCTTCTCTTGGCATGCCAATATCAATATCATCATCCCAAGGAATAAAACCTTTATGTCTCACAGCCCCCAGCAACGTTCCTCCTAACGCAAAATAAGTCAAATTGTGCTTTTCACAAACTCGAATAAATTCTTTAAAAATAGCAAGTTCTTTTTTTTGAATTAATTGCACCGTAGATAGATTATCTGTCATTGCAAACTCCTAAAAACTTTTATCATATTTTCTTCCAAAGAGCTTAGCCATAAGAAATCCTTTTCCCTTTTTCCATAAATCCACTTTTTCCATATATATAAAAGGAATTTCTTTAGGAGAAATATTTTTATAGTTTAGCCAAACATTAAACAATCTTTCACTCACTCGGCCAAATAATCTAGCTTCGAATGCAGTATAAGATGAAAAATCTATCTTCTGATACATTTCATTTAAAATAGGGAAGAGCCATTCACAATACTCATTTAATAATGTTTTTTTCATGATAAACATATTAAACATGTAGCCACTACGTTGTTTCATGACTTCATCAAAAGCAGCAAGATAATCAGAGCTATTTTTTGCAATAATCTCTCTTGCTAGATCTAAATGTGTATGATCAAATGTATGCGCATAGTGAGAATATAATGTTTCTATGTAATATTTACGCTTAGAGGGCACGATAACATCATAATGTTCTATAAGTTTAGATACGTCATTCAGAGATAAAATTACATCGTCAATTTGAATAGAGTTATCAAATATTTTCTTCTTTACTGTAAAGAAACGGCGATAATGAACTAAACCTATATAATCAACATCTAGGTTTTTCCATGCCCAATATACGCCTGTTAGCTCACAAAAATAAGGATTCAGTGCGGAGATATTATTACCCTCATTGTCCTTTTGATAACCTAAATCATCTTTACCTTCTGCCCCAACATGAACAGGCATATAAAGTTCTTTATCTCTAGGCTCATTAAAATTTTTATGTGTTGCTATAATGATTTTTACACTTTTCAAAATAATATCTCTTATTTATTAAGTTCATCTCTTACACATTTTAATGCCACTGCAATTACTTGGTGCATATCAAAATAACGATACATACCTAACCGGCCACCAAAAATGACATTTTTTTGTTCATCAGCCAATTTTGAATATTGTGCATACAAACGGTTATTTATTTCATTATTTACTGGATAATATGGCTCATCACCTTTCCCCCAGGTTTTGGAATGTTCTTTTGTAATAATCGTTTTAGGCTGTGTACCAAATTCAAAGTGTTTGTGTTCAATAATACGAGTATAAGGCGTTGCAGAATCAGTATAATTTACAACTGCATTACCTTGATAATTTTCTATATCTAATGTTTCCGTTTCAAAACGTAAACTTCTGTATTCTAATTCTCCTAATTGATAATCAAAAAACTCATCAATCATACCTGTGAAAACGAGTTTCGGATAAGTGGCTAAGTAGTATTCTTTATTTGCAAAAAAATCAACATTGGTTTCGACATCAATATTTGGATGCGATAACATTTTTTCGACAATTTGCGTATATCCGCCAATTGGAATACCCTGATAAGTATCGTTAAAGTAATTGTTATCGTAAGTTAATCGAACAGGTAAACGCTTAATAATAAAAGAAGGGAGTTCAGAACAAGCTTTACCCCATTGTTTTTCTGTATAGTCTTTAATTAATTTGTTATAGATATCAGTACCCACTAGGGAGATTGCTTGCTCTTCAAGGTTTGAGGGTTCTTTCCCTTTTAATACCTGTCTTTGCTCTTCAATTTTTGTTAGTGCTTCTGCTGGTGTAACGACCCCCCATAATTTATTAAAGGTATTCATATTAAAAGGTAAGTTATAAATTTCACCTTTATAATTTGCGATAGGGGTATTCGTATAGCGGTTAAATTCTGCAAATTGATTTACATAATCCCAAATTTCTTTATCGCTCGTATGAAAAATATGAGCCCCATATTCGTGAACCTGGATCCCTTCCACCTCTTTGGTGTAAATATTTCCTGCAATATGACCGCGCTTTTCAATCACTTTCACTTTTTTACCAGCTAATGCTGCTTCTCTTGCAAAAACAGCTCCGAATAATCCCGCACCAACAACTAAATAATCATAATTTGACATTACAATGCATTCCTTTTTAATTTAATTTTGTTTAAAACAGATGAAAAAATTTGATATACCATTGGTTCTTTTAAAATCAATAAACTTATTAGATAACTACCAAAAAATAAAATTGATGATAATAATAAGTTAATAATTTCATTTGAGTTAAATGGTATTAACAAAGTTACGCCTGTTGAAATAAACAATGCTATTAACACTTTCCAGATGTTTATTTTAGCTAAAATAGGGAAAATGAACTTTCTTAATAAAATAATTTGAACAACAACAACTGCAGATTCTGCACATAAATTTGCAATTGCCGCCCCATTAACACCCAAATGAGGTATTGCGAAAATATTGATTACACCACCTACTAGCGCTCCAATAATTGTAGAAAAAACAATCTGCTTTTCTCTATCCATTGGTACTAAAATTTGCCATCCCATTAAGTTAGATAATGCAATAAAAAACACTGTTGGCATAATAATTTGCATTGGCTCAACTGAAGCTAAAAATGATTCACCTGATAATAGGAAAATGGCATCTTTAGCATATAACGTAAAATAAATCGTTAATGGTAATGAAACAATAAAAATAAAACCTAGTGCATTTTTAACAAGGTCTTTAAACTCATCAAAGCGCTTTTGCTCATAATAAAAGGCTAATCTTGGTAACATTACTGCACCTAATGAGGTTACAAGGCTTACTAAAATTTGTTTAATTTTTACCGCTGCTGAATAGTAGCCAACATTATCATCACTTGTCATGAAACCCAACATTACAGAATCAAGATTAACATAAATCGTAATTGATATTGTCAATAAGAAAAATGTGAATGAGGGTTTTATATGTTTTGTTATCTCTAACTGTTTAAATGTGATTTTATATAATGCAATAATCTTTCTTAGATTATAAAAATTTAATATTCCTGCCCCAACTGACGCCAATACAGTTAGCATTGCGTAAGGGAGTATATCGTTACTTTCTTTAACAAAGATAAAAAGTAAAATAAGTGAGGCTATTTTAAAAAAGATTGAACGAATAGTAATATAAGAATACTGTTCTAAAGCTTTGTATAACCATTCAACACCTAACACATTAAATAACATTGAGAATGCTAGGATAATATATAGCTCTTTATCGATATGGAGTTTATCAAAAAAAATAACAGATAGTAATAATAAAGTTAAAGCAAACGCTAAGAAAATGGTATTTAATATTAATAATTCATAAACCGTTTTTGTTAATTTATAACTGTCATCCCTAATTTTAGCACAGGCCTTAATACCATAAGTGGGAATGCCCATCATCGCAATCATACTAAAATAAGCAACAATAGAAGTTGCAAACCCAACCTTACCTAATCCCGATGCTTGCAAAATACGTGAAACATAAGGAAATGTAATAAGTGGTAAAATAAAGTTGGATAGAGTCAAAATAAAATTCATAATGAAATTAAATTTGACTGACTTGTATTTAACCATTTACATTCCCACTTTTTATTTATTTTCTTCTAAATAATTCTGCTAAAATAATAGAGATTGTTGAAATAAACCCACCAATCAATAAACCAATCATTAAGATTAATGCTTTTTTCGGTTTATCTTTTATTACAGGATAATCCGGCTCACTCAAGTAATAATAAGCACTCACATTATTCTCTTTCTCTACATTGCCTTCTAAATTATTTAATAACGCCAACTGCTTATTCATGTTTGCGTAACTTAGTGGGTAAACTAACGGTGCAGTTTTTAAGGTATCTAATTGTGCTTGTAGGTATTTTTCACCAAGCATAAAAAGATAAGCGCCATCACTGAGTTTTGAATCACTAAATGGTACCTTAGCATCTCCTAACAATACTTCTGGCACGCTTACGTTACCATTTAATGATTTAGAATAATCTTTAATGCCAGCAGATTTGGCAGTAGCTAGGGCTGTCGCTAAGTTCTCTAACTGAATTTTACGAATGTTTTCACTATCACGTTCAATTTTATTTTTTTGAATTTCTAGATTTTTTTCTACTAAATCGATATTAGCTATAAGATCTTGTTTTGCTTCATCAATCACTTTTTTATTGACGAAGCTAATATACTCTTTTAAAACAGATTGTGCTTCGGATGATGTTCCTGCAGTAAAACTTACATTTATACCTAATGCATTAGGATCCTTTTTTACATCAGGGAAAGAAATAATTAAATTCTTTTCAATTAAACCAGATAATAGTTTTAATTTTGCATCTTGTGTTTCTACGATTTTATTGGCATATTCATTAAACCAAGCAGATTGAGCAAAGAATGCTTCTTTTGTACTACGAGAAAGTAATTCTGTTTTAAATTGATTAAATAAATCAACAGCAACTTTCTCTCGTGAGAAATCTTTGATGTCTAAGATAGAGGCATACTCATTCTTTACAAGAAGATAATTGCCAAGATGCGTTGCTTTAGGTGCAATTACTACCGCTTTTGAGGTCCATTGTTCTTTTGCTGTAAATGCATAAATACCAGCAATAACAGTACAAAAACAAGAACATAATAAAATCCAAAGCTTTTTATTCCATAATGTTTTTATTAGCTCAATTAAATCTATTTCATTACTATTTTGATAATTAATATCATTCATATTTATACCTTATTTTAATATATTTTATTTTAACGAATTCTACATAATATAACTATTATTAACAATAAAAGTTATGTAAAGATATTGTAAAGTTATAATAATAAATTCATAAGAAAAATGCGGCTAAAATTAGCCGCACTTCCTGTATTAATGAAATCCTTTTATTAATATTGATTAAGAATAATACATCTCAAACTCAACTGGATGTGGTGTCATATTTAAACGTTCTACTTCTTTACGCTTAATATTAATAAATGCTTCGATAAAGTCTTTAGTAAACACCCCACCTTGCGTTAAGAATTCATGGTCTTTTTCTAATGAATTCAACGCTTCTTCTAATGAGCTTGCAACTGCTGGAATATCTTTTAATTCTTCCGGTGGAAGATCATAAAGATTTTTATCCATTGCATCACCTGGGTGAATTTTGTTCGCCACGCCATCAAGACCAGCCATTAATAATGCAGCGAAAGCCAGATATGGGTTTGCCATCGGATCTGGGAAACGTGCTTCAATGCGGATCGCTTTCGGGCTAGTTACTGCCGGAATACGAATTGACGCAGAACGGTTACTTGCAGAGTAAGCCAATAATACAGGCGCTTCAAAGCCAGGCACCAAACGTTTATATGAGTTAGTACTTGGGTTGGTGAAAGCATTTAATGCTTTAGCATGCTTAATGATACCGCCGATGTAATAAAGCGCGGTTTCAGAAAGACCGGCATATTTATCACCTTGGAAAATATTTTTTCCATCTTTGCTTAATGACATATTACAGTGCATGCCTGAACCATTATCACCCGTAATTGGTTTCGGCATAAAGCAAGCGGTTTTACCGTGTTCTAATGCAACGTTTTGTACCACGTATTTATAGATTTGCGTTTCATCCGCTTTCAAGGTTAAGCTATTGAATTTAGTTGCAATTTCGTTTTGGCCCGCGGTTGCCACTTCATGGTGGTGAGCTTCGATAACTAAGCCCATTTCTTCTAAAATTAAACACATTTCAGAGCGAATATCATGAGCCGTATCAATTGGTGCCACCGCACAATAACCACCTTTCTTCAATGGACGATAAGCATTGTTACCACCTTCATATTTTTTATTGGTGTTCCAAGCGGCCTCAATGTCATCAATGGCGAAAGAAGCACGGTTCATTGATACATCGAAACGCACATCATCAAATAAGAAGAACTCAGGTTCTGGACCAAAGAATGCCTGATCTGCAACGCTTGTTGAACGCATATAGTTTTCTGCTCGAATAGCGATTGAACGCGGATCACGCTCATAGCTTTGCATCGTTGTTGGTTCATAAACGCTACAACGAATTGAAAGTGTTGGGATCTGCGCAAATGGATCGACTACTGCAGTTTCAGCAATTGGCATTAAAAGCATATCGGCTTTGTTAATGGTTTTCCAACCTTCAACAGAAGAGCCATCGAACATTTTGCCATCTTCAAACATATCTTCATCGACAAGGCTAACTGGAATGGAAACACCGTGTTCTTTACCTTTAATATCAGTGAAGCGGAGTAGCACGAACTTAATATCGTTCTCTTCGATCAGTTTGAATACGTTGGCAATTGCATTTGCATTTGGCATAAGGAGTCCTCTATTTTGCTATGTGTATAATCTTTACAAAAATGAAAGGTGCATTATAACGTAACCACTTACCTTTTTCATGGGATTTATTTTATCACCCAGCATAGCAGATCAACGAAATATCGTGTATAATTTTTGCCCTTTCAACATTCTCTTGTAGGGTGAGTTCTACTCACCAATTTAAACTACTTGGACTATTCGGTGGTAATAAAATTCCACCTTATAAAACTTAAACTTTAAGAAAGTAATAAATGAAAAACGACATTGATATTAACAAATTGCGCAATATCGCAATTATCGCTCACGTTGACCATGGTAAAACCACCCTCGTTGACAAACTCCTTCAACAATCTGGTACATTTGAATCCACTCGTGGTGATGTTGATGAACGCGTAATGGACTCAAACGATCTTGAAAAAGAACGTGGTATTACCATTCTTGCAAAAAATACCGCAATTAACTGGAATGGTTATCGTATTAACATCGTAGACACCCCAGGACACGCAGACTTCGGTGGTGAAGTAGAACGTGTGCTTTCTATGGTGGACTCTGTACTTTTAGTGGTAGATGCGTTTGATGGCCCAATGCCACAAACGCGTTTCGTAACACAAAAAGCCTTTGCTCACGGTTTAAAACCAATCGTAGTTATTAACAAAGTTGACCGTCCAGGCGCACGTCCTGATTGGGTGGTGGATCAAGTATTCGATTTATTCGTTAACCTTGGCGCAACGGATGAGCAATTAGACTTCCCTATTATCTATGCTTCAGCATTAAATGGTGTCGCAGGGCTTGAACACGAAGAATTATCGGAAGATATGACGCCGTTATTTGAAGCGATCGTTCAACATGTTGAACCACCAAAAGTGGAATTAGATGCACCATTCCAAATGCAAATTTCCCAATTAGACTATAACAGCTATGTGGGTGTTATCGGTATCGGTCGTATCAAACGTGGTGCAATCAAACCAAATCAACCTGTGACTATCATTGATGGCGAAGGTAAAACTCGTCAAGGCCGTGTGGGCCAAGTATTAGGTCATCTTGGTTTACAACGTTATGAAGAAGATGTTGCTTACGCAGGAGACATCATTGCCATTACCGGTTTAGGTGAATTAAATATCTCAGATACTATTTGTGATATCAACGCCGTTGAAGCCTTACCTTCATTAACTGTTGATGAACCAACTGTAACGATGTTCTTCTGTGTAAATACTTCACCGTTTGCAGGTCAAGAAGGTAAATATGTGACTTCTCGCCAAATTCTTGAACGTTTAAACAAAGAATTAGTTCACAACGTAGCATTACGCGTAGAAGAAACACCAAATCCAGATGAATTCCGTGTTTCTGGCCGTGGTGAATTACACCTTTCTGTATTAATTGAAAATATGCGTCGTGAAGGTTACGAACTTGCGGTTTCTCGTCCTAAAGTAATCTACCGTGAAATCAACGGCAAAAAACAAGAACCTTACGAACAAGTGACTATCGACGTAGAAGAACAACACCAAGGTTCTGTCATGGAAGCATTAGGTATCCGTAAAGGTGAAGTTCGCGATATGATGCCAGATGGCAAAGGTCGTGTACGTTTAGAATACATCATCCCAAGCCGTGGCTTAATCGGTTTCCGTGGTGAATTTATGACCATGACGTCTGGTACCGGTTTACTTTACTCTAGCTTCGATCACTACGATGACATCAAACCAGGTGAAATCGGCCAACGTAAAAACGGTGTATTAATTTCTAACGCAACAGGTAAAGCACTTGCTTATGCACTATTTGGTTTACAAGAACGTGGTAAATTAATGATCGACGCCAACGTAGAAGTTTACGAGGGTCAAATTATCGGTATTCACAGTCGTACAAACGACTTAACTGTTAACTGTTTACAAGGTAAAAAACTCACCAATATGCGTGCATCAGGTAAAGATGATGCCATCGTCTTAACCACGCCGGTGAAATTCACCCTTGAACAAGCTATTGAGTTTATCGATGACGACGAGTTAGTGGAAGTGACACCTGAATCGATCCGTATCCGTAAAAAACTCTTAACGGAAAACGATCGTAAACGTGCAAACCGTACTACAACCAGCACGAGTACTCACTAGAAAAAATGGGATCATTGCGATCCCATTTTTATTTTCCTAAATTCATCATAAAGTTTCATGAAAATTATATATAAGGTGTAAATTCGTTATTTTCACCTCGTAGTAACGACATCAATTTAGGATGAATAAATAATTTATCTCTTCCCAAAGATATCTCACTCAAAACACCTATATCACAAAGCTCTTTTAAGTATTTAGAAGCATATAGCTGATGAACTGCTAGAACCGCCATTTTATTAAGGTTTATAGATAAACTCTATACCTTCATCATCTTCTTCGGTCCAATCATCATCCCAATCTTCGTCATCATCAAATTGATGCTCCGCTAGTTTTTCCTGATGATAATCTTCCCATTTGAATTTTACTTCTTCAGGCGCAACTTGTTGTGTTTCAGCTTCGCGTGGATTCGCTATGATAAAGTCCATAATATCACGACAAAGTGGTGGAACATTTTTCCCTGTTGCAGCTGAAATCAGGTAATAATCTTCTTCCCAACCCAATTGTTCAGTAATTTCTCGAGCCCGCTCTTCAGCTTCTTCATCGCTCATCGTATCAATTTTATTAAATACTAACCAACGTGGTTTCTCTGATAATTTTTCACTGTATTGGAAAAGTTCAGATTCAATAATAGCAACATTATCTGCTGGGTTAGAGCCATCAATTGGGGCAATATCGACTAAATGAATAAGCACTCTACAACGTTCTAGATGTTTTAAAAAGCGAATTCCTAGCCCTGCGCCATCTGCTGCGCCCTCAATTAATCCTGGAATATCGGCGACTACGAAACTGTGTGAGTCATCAACTTTCACAACACCGAGACTTGGTACTAAGGTAGTAAATGGATAGTCTGCAACTTTTGGTTTGGCTGCTGAAACGGCACGAATAAAAGTGGATTTACCCGCATTAGGTAAACCGAGCATTCCCACATCAGCAAGTAGCATTAATTCCAATAATAAATCGCGTTTTTCCCCCGGTGTTCCCATTGTTTTTTGACGCGGTGCACGGTTTACCGATGATTTGAAACGGGTATTCCCTAAACCGTGATAACCACCTTTGGCTACCAACATTTTTTGACCGTGTTGGGTTAAATCTCCCAAAGTTTCTTTAGTATCGTTATCAATAGCGCGAGTTCCTACGGGAACAGGTAAAATAATATCTTTACCACGACGCCCTGTACAATCTGAACTCCGTCCATTTTCTCCGCGTTCTGCGGCAAAGCGTTTATTAAAACGGTAATCGATTAAGGTATTGAGGTTTTCATCTGCTTGTAAATATACATCACCACCATCGCCACCGTCCCCACCATTAGGACCGCCTTTCGGAATAAATTTCTCTCGACGGAAACTTACGCAACCGTTGCCACCATCCCCAGCCTCAATTCGAATAAGGGATTCATCAATAAATTTCATTAAAACTTCTCCAAAATAAACCGCACTTTAATGAGTTTTATGCGGTAATAATTTATGTCCAATCGCGGATAAAATTGCCCCGCATACTACAACAAATGCGCCAATATAGCTAATATTATTCAATTCTGGCGCGGCAAAATCTGCCGGGCTAAAATAATGCGCAATATGAGAAAATAAGATCGTGAAAAGCGGTACAAGCGTGATAACAACACTGACTTTTGATACATCCCAACGATTAAGTGCTTCCGCATAAGAGCCGTATCCAATTAAGGTATTTAAACAACAGTAAATAAAACAAATCAAAGCTAAAGGTGTGAGTTCTTGTACTTGCGAGAATTCAGCCATCGGCATAAAGGCTATGGCACAACCTAAATACATCATTAGCAAGATTTGTTGTGAATTAAATTTACGCAACATTAATTTTTGCGCCATTCCATAAGCGACCCAAATAAGGGATCCTGCTACGCTTAAGATAACACCTGTTGAATACTGATTTAATCCGGCAAATACATCAAAACGATCATTAAAGAATAAGCCTAAACCAATTAACAATAAGAAAAGTCCGATCTTTTGGTGCATCCCCAATTTTTCTTTGAAGATCAGTACACCACAGATAAGCATTCCAAAAGAGGATAAATGAATAAAAATTTGTGCAACTGAAGGTTCAATATAATTCAGCGAACTACTAAATAATAGAAAATTGCCAGTAAGACCAATTACCCCAATAATAGCAAGCCAAGCATATTGGCCGACCTTCATTAGTTCAGGTAATTTCTTTTTATAAGCAAGTAGAGCTAATAATGAGATCGCCGCTACAATAAAACGATACCATACGATAGTTTGCGCATTCATTACAGATAAAGCTTGTTTGAGAGCGATAGGTAAGGATCCCCAAGCCATAGCGGTAATAAGCGCGAAGGTAAAGCCTAATAAAGGTTGTTGTTTCATTGCTTGCTCGCTTATGTGAAATTAAAAAAGACAAAACGCCCCACAAAATTGTAGGGCGTTTCAATCGAATAGATTTTAAATTATTCAGTAACAATACTTACGTATTTACGGCTTTTCTCGCCTTTTACTTCAAATTTAACTTTGCCATCTGCAGTTGCGAATAAGGTGTGGTCTTTACCCATACCTACGTTGCTACCCGCGTGGAACTTAGTACCACGTTGACGAACAATTATGCTACCTGCTAATACAGATTCGCCACCGAAACGTTTAACACCAAGGCGCTTAGCTTCAGAATCGCGACCGTTACGAGTTGAACCACCAGCTTTTTTAGTTGCCATCTACTTGATCTCCTCTGAAATTATGCTTGAATCCCAGTGATTTTCACTTCTGTGAACCACTGACGATGACCTTGTTGTTTACGGCTGTGTTTGCGACGACGGAATTTAACGATTTTAACTTTCTCGCTACGACCTTGTGCAACTACTTCAGCCACTACTTTCGCGCCAGCAACTACTGGTGCACCGATTTTAACATCTTCACCATTAACGACCATCAACACAGAATCGAACTCAACTGTTGCGCCAGTTGCAAGTTCAAGTTTTTCTAAACGAACAACTTGACCTTCGCTCACACGGTGTTGTTTACCGCCACTTTGGAAAACTGCGTACATAAATACTCCGCTTAATTGTGTTTCCCTGCTCTTTAGCAGTCCACACTTAAAAATTCATATAAATAGGTCGCAAATTCTACGGAAAAATCCTACCTATGGCAAGAATTTATTTACAATAAAATAAAAAAATTCCCTTCATTTGCGGATTGATTTCAGAAAGTCTGAAAATTCGGGTAAAATGCACCGCACTTTTGACTAATAATTGATGAAAAAATGAAGAAACAAGATCTTATGAGCATAGACGAGATCCAGAAACTTGCAGCTCCCGATATGAAAAAAGTTAATCAAAATATTCTTGCTCAGCTTAATTCAGATGTTCCATTAATAGGGCAGTTAGGTTTTTATATTGTTCAAGGCGGTGGTAAGCGGATCCGACCATTGATCGCAGTTCTTGCGGCTCGATCTTTAGGGTTTAAGGGCTCTAATTCAATTACTTGTGCTACTTTTGTTGAATTTATTCATACTGCCTCTTTATTGCATGATGATGTGGTGGATGAGTCCGATATGCGTCGTGGGCGCGCTACGGCAAATTCAGAATTTGGGAATGCTGCAAGTGTACTTGTAGGAGACTTTATTTATACGCGTGCATTTCAGTTAGTTGCACAATTAGAGTCATTGAAGATTTTGGGAATTATGGCCGATGCGACTAACGTTTTAGCGGAAGGCGAAGTTCAGCAGTTAATGAATGTTAATGATCCCGAAACGAGCGAAGCTAATTATATGCGTGTAATTTATAGCAAAACTGCTCGCTTGTTTGAAGTGGCTGGTCAGGCCGCTGCAATTGTTGCGGGCGGAACAGAAGCTCAAGAAAAGGCTTTACAAAATTATGGGCGTTATCTTGGCACTGCATTTCAGCTTGTGGATGACGTATTGGATTATAGTGCAAATGCGCAAGCTCTAGGTAAAAATGTAGGTGATGATTTAGCTGAAGGAAAACCAACCCTTCCTCTGCTACACGCTATGCGTCATGGTAATGCTGAACAGGCGGCTTTAATTCGTGAAGCAATTGAGCAAGGCGGTAAACGTGAAGCTATTGATGAAGTGTTAGCTATTATGGCTGAGCATAAGTCTTTAGATTATGCAATGAATCGTGCAAAAGAAGAGGCTCAAAAAGCCGTAGATGCAATTGCAATGTTGCCAGACAGTGATTATAAGAAAGCATTGATTTCTTTGGCTTATTTGTCTGTGGATAGAAATTATTAGCCTTTAATTTAGATTATATACTTGATACCAATTAATTTTAATTAAACTTTATGAATACAGAACTTCAATCTAAACCTGAGCAAAGTGCGGTTAATTTTCAAGGTAAAACTCGTAAACAAAAGGTACGCAAAGATCCTAATGCACCTTTTATTCGTGAAAAACTTGAGTTGCCAGATGGACATAACAAACTCCTTTTACATTCATGCTGTGCGCCCTGTTCGGGTGAAGTGATGGAAGCAATTCTTGCATCAGGCATTGAATTTACGATTTATTTTTACAATCCAAACATTCATCCACTCAAAGAATATTTAATTCGTAAAGAAGAAAATATTCGTTTTGCTAAAAAATTTGGCATTCCATTTATTGATGCAGATTACGATCGTCAAAATTGGTTTAATCGTGCCAAAGGAATGGAATGGGAGCCTGAGAGGGGAATTCGTTGTACTATGTGTTTTGATATGCGTTTTGAAAAAGCCGCTGAATATGCTCATGAACACGGTTTCCCTGTATTTACTAGTTGCCTGGGTATTTCTCGCTGGAAGGATATGAATCAAATCAATGGCTGTGGGCATCGCGCTGCGGAAAAATATGATGATGTTATTTATTGGGATTACAACTGGCGAAAAGAAGGTGGCTCGCAACGCATGATTGAGATTAGTAAGCGTGAGCGGTTTTATCAACAGGAATATTGCGGTTGTGTGTATTCTTTACGTGATAGTAATAAATGGCGAGAAGAGACAGGTCGTCAAAAAATTGAAATTGGTAAACTTTATTATACGCCAGATTAAGCTCTCTCTTTAATAAGGCTGATATTTTCAGCCTTATTTTCTTTTAAAATTAAGATTGATAGACATTTAAAAAGACCAATTACATCAATTTATAGCATTCTTCATAAAAATTAGGCAAAATACAGGAAATTTTTGAATTCAAAAAAGGATCAAACTATGACTAAACATTATGATTACATCGCTATTGGCGGTGGTAGTGGCGGTATTGCTTCTCTAAATCGTGCTGCAAGCTATGGAAAAAAATGCGCAATCATTGAAGCCAAACATCTTGGCGGCACTTGTGTAAATGTAGGTTGCGTACCTAAAAAAGTAATGTTTTATGGTGCACATATTGCAGAAGCAATTAACAATTATGCGCCAGATTATGGTTTTGATGTTGAAGTAAAAAAATTTGATTTTTCAAAACTTATTGAAAGTCGCCAAGCCTATATTGGTCGTATTCATGCATCTTATAACAATGTATTAGCGAAAAATAACATTGATGTAATTAACGGTTTCGGAAAATTTGTCGATGCGCATACTATTGAAGTAACTCTTGCTGATGGTACAAAAGAGCAAGTAACCGCAGATCATATTTTAATCGCAACAGGTGGTCGCCCATATCGTCCAAACATTAAAGGACAAGAATACGGCATTGATTCAGATGGTTTCTTTGCATTAACCGAATTACCAAAACGCGCTGCTGTTATTGGTGCAGGCTATATTGCCGTTGAACTTTCTGGTGTATTAAACAACCTAGGCGTGGAAACGCATTTATTAGTACGTCGCCATGCGCCAATGCGTAATCAAGATCCATTAATCGTAGAAACATTAGTGGAAGTGCTTGAGCAAGATGGAATTCAATTACATACCAATTCCACGCCATCTGAAATTGTTAAAAATGCAGATGGCTCTCTTACAGTAAAATGTGATGGTCAATCTGATATTACTGTGGACTGTGTTATTTGGGCTGCAGGTCGTGTTCCTGCGACAGATAAAATTGGCTTAGAAAATGCTGGCGTAGAAACGAATGAACGAGGCTATGTCAAAGTAGATAAATATCAAAATACCAATGTGAAAGGCATTTATGCGGTAGGCGATATTATCGAAAACGGTATTGAATTAACACCAGTTGCAGTTGCAGCGGGTCGTCGCCTTTCTGAGCGTTTATTCAATAATAAACCGACTGAACATTTAGATTACAATTTGGTTCCAACCGTTGTATTCAGCCATCCACCAATCGGCACTGTAGGTTTAACCGAACCTCAAGCGATCGAACAATATGGTGCTGAAAATGTTAAGGTATATAAATCCTCTTTCACAGCAATGTACACCGCGGTCACTCAACATCGCCAACCGTGCAAAATGAAATTAGTTTGTGTGGGTAAAGATGAAAAAGTTGTGGGTTTACATGGCATTGGTTTTGGTGTAGATGAAATGATTCAAGGATTTGCCGTAGCAATCAAAATGGGCGCAACAAAAGCTGATTTTGATAACACCGTGGCTATTCACCCAACGGGTTCAGAAGAATTCGTGACCATGCGTTAATCTTAAAAGCAAAGAAAAAAGAGCGGTAAAATTACCGCTCTTTTTTGTTTCTAATTTTGCTTAAGTATGTTTAGCTACGTTTAACCAATTTCGTCCAGTTATAATAACCATACAACGAGTTAAGTAAGTAGGCTGAATACATTAAGTACATGGCTGGTGTTTCTGCCCATAAGAAAATAGAAAGGATATTTAAAGCAATCCATAACAACCACTGTTCACGATAACGCAAAATCATTAAAATCTGTGCAGCAACCGTAATAATGGTAGTTAGACCATCTAAACCTGTTGAACTACCGCCAGCCGCTTGTAATGCTTGAACAAAAAGCAAAGTACCAATCGTAGTCACAACGATTAATGTCATCCATCCTTTAACAGTTAAAGCTTTGGCAATCACACTTTCTCCACCATCACTATTTTGCATATTGGCTTTCCACATGAAGTAGCCAATAAATTGAGATGGCAAATATACATAGAGTACGGTATTCATTTCGCCTAAGAAATTTGATCCCCAAGCGACATAAAAATAAGTGTAAGCAAAAATTAATCCAAAGAAATAATTACTAATTTTACCTTTACTTACCAATACCACACACAAAATACCGGAAATACCAGAAATCATTGCTAACCAAGAATCTGGCGCTTGTACATAAGCCCAAATCTGCGCAATGATGAAAAGCGCAAGCCAAACTACCTCAAAAGGTTTCCAACCAGAAACAAATTCTTGTTTTAAACGTTCTGCCAAAGTCATTATTTACTCCTGTTGACTTAAATTTGAATGCGAGCATTCTTGCATTGTGCGTTGATAATGTAAAGATTCAAAGAGATTTAATTCTCAACTTGTGAAATTCATCACGTTTCGATTAAATCCTAAAATAATCCATTATTTAGAAAACTCTCTAAAAATTTACCGCACTTTAAATACAATAATCTGGCTCAAGTGTTATTTTGGCTTGTAATAAGAACTGTTTAGTCCGCTCGTGTTGTGGGCAAGAAAAGAATTTATCTGCTGTATTTTGTTCTACAATATGCCCATCCGCCATCAAAATTACACGATCTGCAACATCTTTAGCAAACTGCATTTCATGAGTAACAATAATCATTGTCCAGCCTTCTTGAGCAAGCATTTTTAGTGTTTGTAACACCTCGCCTACTAATTCGGGATCTAACGCCGATGTAGGTTCATCTAATAAAATAATATCAGGTTTAACCGCAAGGGCTCGGGCAATCCCGACCCGCTGTTGCTGGCCACCAGAAAGTTGAGATGGAAATAAATCCGCTTTATTTTTTAGTCCCACCTTCTCTAACAACATTAATGCTTTTTTTCGAGCCTGCTCTTTCGGTTGTTTTTGAACCACCAGCATCCCTTCCATTACATTCTCAAGTGCTGTACGATGAGGAAATAAATTATATTGTTGAAATACCATTGATGAACGACGGCGTAAACTTAATTCATCCGATTTCGTAATTTTTCGACTAAAATCAATTTTCAAATCACCATCAGTAAAAACTAACTTACCTTGCTCTGGGCGCTCTAACAAATTTAGGCAACGCAAAAATGTCGTTTTCCCTGAGCCTGAGGGACCTAAAATAGCGACAACTTCACCTTTATTTATCTCAAAATCAATGCCTTTTAATACATCATTGCCATTAAAGTTTTTTTGAATATCGGTTACTTTTAACATAAACATTCCTTATAAATGGCGAGATAAGCGAATTTCAAGACGATCTTGTAAGAAAGATAAAACAAAACAGAAAATCCAATAAATCAAAGCTGCCTCACTATAAATTAAAATAAATTCATAGTTTGCTGCCGTAATATTCTGTGCTACACGGAATAATTCTGTCACTAAAACAAGAGAAGCTAATGAAGTATCTTTCACTGTACTAATAAAAGTATTAGAAAGCGATGGTACTGAAATACGTAAAGCCTGTGGCATAATTGTACGAATAAATGCTTGTCGATAATTCATACCTATCGCATAAGAGGCTTCCCACTGCCCTTTAGGTATAGCAATAATTGAAGCTCGAACTGTCTCTGCTGCATAAGCACCAATATTAATAGAAAATGCAATAATGGCTGTTGGGAAGGGCTCTAAAGTAATACCAACTTCAGGTAATCCATAAAAAATAATAAAAATTTGTACTAACATCGGTGTACCTCGAATTATAGAGATATACACTCGACATAAAGCCTGTAACAATTTTAAGGGTAAATTAGGGCTAGGCAAAGTACGAATAACCGCAACAATCACTGCAATAAGCAAACCACAGAAGAAGGAAATGACTGCCAATGGCAATGTGTATAAAATTGCTGCTTCCAACATAGGCCAAAACGAGCTGATTACATAATCAGCTCGTTCTGCGCTCATAAATGGAAGACTCGCCAACCAATTATTGAGTAATATCATCACCAAACCATTCAATTGAAATCTGTTTTAATGTACCATCTTGGCGAAGCGCTTCAAGTGCTTGATTAAATTTTGAAATCAATGCATCTTCACCTTGTAAAAAAGCAAAGGCTGTTGGAATTTTATCCCCACGATCATAAGCAATTTTTAAACCAGCATTTGGATGTTGTTTAAAATAATCTAATACCGCCAATTTATCATTAATTGTTGCTTCTGCACGCCCCTGTTTAATGAGCTCTAAGCTCTGTGCTAAACCATCTACTACAAGAATCTGCGCGCCTGCAGCTTTTGCATCTTTCCCCCAGTTACTTGTTGCAGATTGCGCAGATTTACGCCCTTTCAAATCTTCAAATGATTTAATACTGTTATCCGATGATTTTGTTACAATCACCCCACCAGAATAATTATAAGGCGTTGTGAAACTGTATTTTTTTAAACGCTCTGGGCTTGGGTTAGTTTGGTTTGCAATCACATCAAAACGTTTTGCATTTAACCCTGCATACATTGCATCCCATTGTGTTTCTTTAAATTCTACTTTCAAACCGAGCTTTTCAGCCACTTTACGAATAACCTCTACATCAAAGCCTGTTAATTTTCCACTTTTATCATGGAAAGTAAATGGCGCATAAGTCCCTTCTGTCCCTACGAGCAATGTCTTTGTTTTCTCAACGCGTTCTGAAATTTCACCTGCGTTTGAAAGTGTGGAAAATGTCAAACCCGCAGCCAAAAGTGCGGTTGTAAAAAATAGTTTTTTCATAATTGTATTCCTTATATAGTATTTGAATTAGCTTGATTATAAAAGTCTAGCTAATGGAAAAACAAGACGATTATGTAATGAGTTAGATTTTTTAGTTATAAGAAGAACATTAAAAGTGCAGCAAAATTTTACCGCACTTTACCTGTAATATAACCTATCCCTCAATTCCCTCAAATAATGCGGTACTTAAATAACGTTCTGATGCCGAAGGTAAAATAGCCACAACTAATTTATCTTTAAATTCTGGTAATTTAGCAATGCGATCTGCAGCCGCGACAGCTGCACCAGATGAAATACCTGCAAGAATGCCTTCTTCCGCCATTAAGCGACGAGCTGTGGCAAGTGCAGTATCACTATCAACGGTTTCTACACGATCAATAATAGATAAATCTAAATTTTTTGGAATAAAACCAGCACCGATGCCTTGAATTTTGTGTGGGCCTGGTTTTGCTTCTTCGCCCGCTAAAGTTTGAGTAATGACGGGAGATTCCACTGGCTCAACCGCAACAGAAGTGATTTGTTTACCAAAATCTAATTTAATCGCACGAGAAATACCCGTAATCGTACCGCCTGTTCCTACGCCAGCGACAACAACATCGACTTTTCCATCCGTATCTTTCCAAATTTCAGGCCCTGTAGTTTCTCGATGAATTTGTGGGTTGGCTGGATTTTCAAATTGTTTAAGCATGACATAGCGGTTTGGATCAGACGCAACAATTTCTTCCGCTTTCGCAATCGCGCCTTTCATTCCTTTTGTGCCTTCAGTAAGCACCAAATTCACACCCAATCCGCGCAATAAGCGTTTTCTTTCAAGACTCATTGTTTCCGGCATGGTGAGCGTGATTTTATAACCTCTAGCTGCTGCAACATAAGCCAAAGCAATACCGGTGTTACCGCTCGTTGCATCTACAATTTCTTTTCCTTTCGTGAGCGTGCCATCTTTTTCTGCTTGCCACACCATATTCGCTCCAATACGGCATTTTACGCTGTAGCTTGGGTTACGCCCCTCAATTTTCACCACCACATTGCCATTGTGACCAAAGTGTTTTAAACGCACAAGTGGCGTATTTCCGATAGAATAAGAGTTATCTGCATAAATTGTCATAATATTTCCCTTTCGTTAGGCTTTGTTAATATTGGTTTATTTATAGCACCGCACTTTAGATTAAAAAAATAGTTATTTGATCTATTTTATAACCGTAAGCTATTTAACAATCCCTGTATTTTCTGAATGAACCTCAAGCCCTGCTTGAGATGAAGAATCGCTATTCATATTAAAACGTAAGTCATTACGATAATTTTCCACCCACATCACCGTCGCACTACATACTGCAACAGGCATAATTAATAAATTAATCACAGGCACAAATGTGCAACAAGTCACTAATCCACCAAAAGTTAAACTTTGAGTTCGTTGATTGCCAAGCGCATTTTTCATGATATCAAAAGAGACCTTGTGATTATCAAAAGGATAATCACAATATTGAATTGCCATCATCCAACAAGTGAACAAGAAAGTAAGTACAGGCACGATGGTTTGCCCAACCAAAGGAACAAAACTCAGTAAAAACAAGGCGATAATTTTTGGTAGGCTATAACGTAATTTTTGCCATTCTCGATCAAGCATACGAGGCACATCTCTCATTACATCCACAAGACTATCATCATTAATATTTTCACCTGTCAGCATTTTTTCTACTTTTTCCGCTAACAAGCCATTAAAAGGTGCGGCAATAAAGCCAGAAAGCGTGGTGAAAGTAAAATAAAAGAGTAATAAAATTGTTAAAATGGACAGGGTTAACAAAATTACACTGAGAAAACTAAGCCAGTCTGGAATAAAATTCATCACCCAATCAATCGCACTGGTGATTTGGCTAATAAAAAGCCAAAATAAACCACAAAGCAAAACGGTATTGAGTAAAATTGGAATAATAACAAACCGACGCAAACCTTTTTGTGTGATGTAATGCCAGCCCATTACAAAATAATGGAAACCAGATTTTAATTCATTGGGGTTCAACATTTTTCTTTCCTTTCAATAAAAATACGCCTAAAACAGACCGCTCTTTCCCTTAAAATTCCACGCATTGAAGTATTTTTTCACCTACTGAAATATGGTAGGATTAGCGCCATTAATAGCATTCTCGCAGGACTAGCACGCGTAAGGAATAAAGATGGATTTAAATACAATTTTGATTATTGTGGGCATTTTGGCACTTGTTGCCTTAATCGTGCACGGATTATGGTCAAATCGTCGTGAGAAATCAAAATATTTTGATAAAGCCAATAAATTTGACCGCACTTCTCATGTGCAAAGATCACATCCTCAAGAAGATACGATACCAACAAATGCTAATTTGTCTCACGTTACTACAGCGCAAGCAAATGCTCCAATCCGTCATCAAGTCATGCCTAATGCAGCTGTGAATCAAGAACCTGTTGATTATAGACAAAGTGAAAAAAGCGTCGATGACATTAAGATTTCAATTCCAAATGTTCAACCTGTTTATGATATGGGAAATCATCGTTCTGAGCCGTTAAAGCCGACTCAACCACAATATGATATGCCGACATCAAATAGCGTTGCGAATATGACATTGGAACAAATTGAAGAACAAAGCCAAAATGCTAGTTTCGATGGAATTAATTCGTCATCACCAGAATTAAGAGCGCAACTTGCGGAATTAGCTCACGAAGAACGTCAAGTGGACTACAACGTATCTTTTAATGAACCAAAATCAGAAAAGACAGCTAAACCTAAACAAACAAGTGGTTATATTCAACTTTATCTTATTCCAAAATCTAGTGACCAATTCAATGGTGCGAAATTAGTACAAGCACTTGAAAACTTAGGCTTTATCTTGGGTGAGGATGAAATGTATCACCGCCACTTAGATTTAAGTGTGGCAAGTCCAGTTCTATTTAGCGTGGCAAATTTAGAACAGCCTGGAACATTTGATGCTTACAACTTAGTAGATTTTAGCACAATGGGAATCGTATTCTTTATGCAACTACCATCACCAGGTAATAATCTCGCTAATTTACGAATGATGATTCGCGCAGCGCATACATTAGCTGAAGATTTACAAGGCATTGTGCTTACTGAAGAACAAGAAATCTTTGATGAAAATGCAGAGCAAACATATCTTGCTCGCGTGTAAATTCATACCTTAAATTTACCGCACTTTTATCTTTATTGAGACAGGCTTTATGCCTGTCTATTTTCACTCTAAACAAGCAAAAAATGCGGTCATTTTTCCCTGAGAATTTTATGACAAATATTCAAACTCAAATAGACAATCTACGCAAAACCTTGCGCCAATATGAATACGAATATCATGTTCTAGATAAT
The DNA here is from genome assembly GCF_018829625.1 of Haemophilus sp. SZY H36. Taxonomy (NCBI): domain Bacteria; kingdom Pseudomonadati; phylum Pseudomonadota; class Gammaproteobacteria; order Pasteurellales; family Pasteurellaceae; genus Haemophilus; species Haemophilus sp. SZY H36. The sequence continues at coordinate 415,303 of NZ_JAHKKA010000002.1, forward strand.
CCTACCGTGCCTGATAGCGAATATGATCGCCTCTTTCATCAGCTAAAAGCGTTAGAGCTAGAACATCCTGAATTTCTTACTTCAGATTCCCCAACTCAACGTGTTGGTGCAAAACCACTTTCTGGGTTTAGCCAAATTCGTCATGAAATTCCCATGCTCTCTTTAGATAATGCTTTTTCCGATGAAGAATTCAATGCCTTTGTAAAACGCATTGAAGATCGTTTAATCGTATTGCCTAAACCGCTTACCTTTTGTTGCGAACCTAAACTTGATGGTTTGGCGGTGAGTATTTTGTATGTAAATGGCATTCTCACCCAAGCTGCCACTCGTGGCGATGGCACCACAGGCGAAGATATTACAGCAAATATCCGTACTATTCGTAATATTCCATTACAACTTCTAACAGACAATCCTCCAGCACGTTTAGAAGTGCGAGGAGAAGTTTTTATGCCACACGCAGGATTTGAGCGTTTAAATGAATATGCACTAGAACATGGTGAAAAAACTTTTGCTAACCCTCGTAATGCTGCGGCAGGCTCTTTGCGTCAACTTGATCCTAATATTACAAGTAAACGCCCATTGGTATTAAATGCTTATGGTATTGGGATTGCTGAAGGCGTTGAACTGCCAAGCACTCATTATGCTCGTTTGCAATGGCTAAAATCTATAGGTATTCCAGTGAATCCAGAAATTCGTTTATGTAATGGTACGAATGAAGTTTTAGATTTTTACCGAGATATTCAGAATAAACGAAGCTCGCTGGGTTATGACATTGATGGAACGGTATTAAAAATCAATGATATTGCTTTACAAAATGAACTAGGATTTATTTCTAAAGCTCCTCGTTGGGCGATTGCTTATAAATTCCCCGCCCAAGAGGAATTAACGGTGTTGAATGATGTTGAATTCCAAGTTGGCCGAACGGGTGCAATCACACCAGTCGCTAAATTAGAACCCGTATTTGTTGCAGGTGTTACAGTAAGCAATGCCACCTTACACAATGGTGATGAAATTGAACGCTTAAATATTGCTATTGGCGATACTGTTGTCATTCGCCGAGCAGGCGATGTAATCCCACAAATCATCGGTGTACTACATGAACGTCGCCCTGATAATGCTAAACCAATCATTTTCCCAACAAACTGCCCAGTGTGCGATTCTCAAATTATTCGTATTGAAGGCGAAGCAGTAGCTCGCTGTACGGGAGGATTATTCTGTGCTGCACAACGAAAAGAGGCTTTAAAACATTTCGTGTCTCGTAAAGCAATGGATATTGATGGTATAGGCGGAAAATTAATAGAACAATTAGTCGATCGAGAACTGATTCATACACCTGCGGACTTATTTAAACTTGATTTAACTACACTCACACGCTTAGAAAGAATGGGCGCAAAATCTGCAGAAAACGCTCTAAATAGTCTTGAGAAAGCCAAAAGCACGACTCTTGCTCGCTTTATTTTTGCTTTAGGAATACGTGAAGTAGGTGAAGCCACTGCATTGAACCTTGCTAATCACTTCAAAACTTTAGATGCCCTTAAAGCGGCTGATCTTGACCAACTTCAACAAGTACCTGATGTAGGTGAAGTCGTGGCAAACAGAATTTTTGTATTCTGGCGTGAAGCGCATAATGTTGCCGTCGTTGAGGATTTAATCGCACAAGGCGTACATTGGGAAACCGTGGAAGTAAAAGAAGCCAGTGAAAACTTATTCAAAGATAAAACCGTCGTACTAACTGGCACCCTCACTCAAATGGGGCGCAACGAGGCAAAAGCATTACTACAACAGCTAGGCGCAAAAGTAAGTGGCTCAGTTTCCAGCAAAACGGACTTTGTCATCGCGGGTGACGCAGCTGGATCTAAACTAGCCAAAGCACAAGAACTAAATATTACAGTATTAACAGAAGACGAGTTTTTAGAGCAGGTTAATCTTTTAAATTAGTTGAATTAAAATCGTATGAACAAGAGCGGCCAAAAATCATTATATTTTGACCGCTCTTTTGTATTTAGATGTTAATTTATCCTCACTTAAATACACAGTTGCACGGAGGCGGCTGCGATGTTGGCGATAAGGAGAGTTTGAGTTTCAGCTAGTTTCAACACACAGCCACCCGAAGGTGGCTACCAACGTACAACGGAAGAAGCGAAGGCTGAAGAAGTTTCAACACACAGCCGCGCGAAGACGACTGCTCAAAGTGATTAAACCAACTATTCCGCTGATGATGTTTCAACACGCAGCTGCGCGAAGGCGGCTGCGGCGTAGCAATACAAATGACATAAGCACTGCAGTGTTTCAATACACAGCCGCCCGAAGGCGGCTGCTTAATACAGTAGACACAGCATTATCTACATAAGTAAAAACACCCATACAATCCCCTTTTTATTAGTTATTTTTTGCCTAATTCTTTTAAGTCTTTTTCTGAATAAAGACCTTCTTCAAAGAAGTTATATCTGTTGTAAGCAGATTTTACTATATCGCACTTATGCACATTATTTTCTTTTCCACTAATACAATTCTGCATATCACTATCTAGCAAAGGTTTATTCACAAGATAATCATAAACCGTCATTTCCTTACTTTCTTCATTACAAGCAAAGAGAGTAATAGAGAATAAAGCCAATAAAGATAATCTAATTAAATTTTCCATAATTTACCTACTTGATTTCATATTTAAAGTTAGAGTTGATTTTTTTAATTTCATCTTCCCTTTGCTTTTCAGCTTGCGCACAGTTGTACTGCTCAGTACTTAATGCTGTTTCAACACACAGCCACCCGAAGGTGGCCGCGTTCATTCGCCCTACGGGGGATAAGGCTCATCGCTGTTTCAACACACAGCCGCCCGAAAGCGGCTGCGCAATTACTGAATACATTGGGTTTAAGATTTTGTTGTTTCAACACACAGCCGCGCGGAGGCGACTGCTTTTTTAATAGTTCGGTCATGTAACCGCCCATTTTGTTTCAACACACACCCGCGCGGAGGCGGCTGCTCACGTTATGATGTATCAATTTTTACAGCTTCCATGTTTCAACACACAGCCGCCCGAAGGCGGCTGCTATTGCGTCCAGTCTAATTTATTGAGGGTTTTGTAGTTTCAACACACAGCCGCCCGAAGGCGGCTGCTCCCTATATAAAAAAGCAAGAAAAATCAGCGTATTAAACACTGTATTTCGCTAACGGATTTTATGATAAGGAGTTTGGTCAGTATAACGGCCGTACCGCCGTTATACAAATAGATTAACTTATCCAAATTGTTAAAGAAAACAAAGATCGCTATCCCATCAGGGTTTTAATGAGAACAACAGGTTAGCGAACTAAATGACAAGCACGTCTTTAAATACATCTACTGCCGGTTTTGCCCCATTATGCTCCACTTTATTACGCCACTTACTACCCAAATGGTAAAAACGCAAACTGTCACATGTGGGGTCGTAGGTTTCCAACAGTTTGTTTTTCAACATGACCCACTGGTCAGGCGTGACATCGCATTCAAAGACCGAATATTGCGCCCGCACGCCGTAATCTAAGCAATGTTTTGCGATACGGCGCAATCGCGCTTGCCCGTTTGTGTCATCAAAAGAAATATCATAAGTAATCAGCATTAACATGGTTTATCTCATCAAAAACGGCGGATATTCCGCCAAATCCCCGCGCAAGTGCCGCGCCAACAGCATTGCTTGAATATACGGCAGCAGCCCGATTTCCACTTCTTCGCCTAAAAATGGATGTACGATTTTCTCCTGCTTTTTCGCCTGCAAGGCTTGGAACAACAGCTTACGCGCCTCGGCTTTCAGACTCACCGCGCCGCTCGCCTCGGTAACGAAATCCTGCGGTTTGATTTGCCCACGGTTAATCAGCGACAACACCAACCTGTCCGCCCACCACGCGCGGAATTCTTCCAAAATATCCTGCGCCAAACTGTCGCGCCCCGGTCGGTCGGCGTGTAGAAAACCCACCTGCGGATCCAGCCCCACGCCTTGCAGCGCGCCGCTGATGTCCTTGCCCAACAGACTGTACACAAACGACAACAGCGCGTTCACCCCGTCTCTAGGCGGACGGCGGTTGCGCCCGTCAAAAGTAAAGCCGCTTTTTTCGCTCAAAAGCTGCCCGAACACGCCGAAATAACGCGCCGCCGCATCGCCTTCAATGCCGCGCACCATGTCCAGCTCCGCCGCGCCCTTCAACTGCCGCTGCGAAATATTTAAAGAATCGACCGCACTTTGAATCGCCACATTCTCGCCGTAATTGCGAATCTGCCGCTGAAGCACCCGCTTACTTGCCTGAATCTTCGCCGCAATGATATTGCGCGCAATCGGTACAGGATTTTGCTCCGACACCCGATACTGCACCCGACGCAACAGCACATTGCCGCTCTGCCGCCCCTGAAGCCGTCCCAAGAAACGTCCGTTTTCGGTAAAAAACGCCAAATTCACATTATTTTCACCGCAAAATCCCAGTAAAAACGGCGACACCAGCACATTGCCAAAGCAGAAAATATGCCCGATGGAATGCACCGGCAACTGCGCCACTTTCTTACGCTCCTGATCCACCACCAGCGTCTCACGCTCCTTATGCAGATAGCTGCCTTGGGTGGTGATATAGAGCGTGTTTTGCAGTTTGCGCATGTGGACTCCTTGAGTTTTGAACGCACTTTTTGGGGCGTTTAACAGGGGTAGGCTACCTGAAAAACAGTAGGTCAGATCCTTGAATCCGACATTTTCAAAATTATCGCAACAATTTCAAATCATATAAATATCAAACAGTTGTCGGATACAAGTATCCGACCTACGCAGACTGCAGTTTTATTTTGAACCGGCTTGTCAATTTAGGCTGTCTAAAAAATCAGACCTGTAGATAGCTTGAAATAAAAAGCAAATAATCCATCAATATACATGCCCAAATACACACTACGATTTTTAATCAATTTTTATATTGCAATTTTTCGCAATACATTTCCCAAATGGAGTTAATGGCTTAATTAACTCATCAAGTTCAGAAACATCTATTTTCATAAATTCAATAAACTTAATAAAATCTGGGAAGTCAGTCTTTATATTTTCGTTATTATAATCATTCACCCCTAAACCATTACCCAAAAGTTGTAAGGTATTCATCGTATAAGATTTATCAGAAAAAACCATATTATTCAAAGTAAGTAAATCAATATTTACAGGAGAAGAAATATTTTCCATAAAGAATTTCGAAATATTATTTATATACCTTTTGTAAATATCTTTTGCCTTTTGTATTAAATCAGCTTGAGACTCTAGCGAATCAACATTATCTCTAATCATTTGATAAACATCAAGAATATCACTATTGAATTGGTTCTTGCCATAGTGAACTGAAACATAAGGAACGTCTCTAAGATATTTGATGAAACACAAGAAAAACACCTGATCCTTGTTTAAGTATTTTAAATATGATATGGCTTGATTGATCAAATAGTCATCATTATTACTACTTAGCTTATCCATTAACAAATTTGCTAATACCTCATTTAATGAAATATCATTTTTTGTCCCAACTTGGTTAACCATTTCACTAATTAAACTTTGTACTTCAGAAGAAGCAAATCTTTTCTCCATTTCTTCATCAATGCGACCACTTACAACCTCATCGACAGTTGAATTTAGCTTTTCATGGAATTTAAATGCGAAATCTGCAATGGCTTTATATGATTCAGATCTTGCATCTTCTATCAAGCTAGGTAACTTAGCAGAAAATAGTTTCTCAAATAGATTTTGAATTTCAGAAAATGAAAGCCCAATATTTATATTACCAGTGATGTCTCCTTGATTTTGTAAAGATACAGAATTTTCACCCTGAGATAATGTTAAATTTTTTCTAAAAACCATTTTTCAATCCTTTTTGTTTATTTGATTAATATTTATGTTGCCGTTAATTTTTCCAGAATTTTGAATATTTTGTATATTATCTCCATTTAAATTAGCACTTATATTATTTTTAACAAATCTATCTCTCATGTAACTAGCTCCAAATAATAACGACAAAGCACCAAATATCATGGACCAGCTATTAGGATTCAATCCCAGAAAAGACTTATCAAAAATATTTGTAATAAAAGCCAAAAGCAACCAAACAATAACGAAAAATATTTTCATATATTCTCCTAAAAATACTAATAAATCAAAAGCATTTACCAAACAACCCCTCTACATACCCCACACTCCTATCCCGTTTTCCCAGCAACTCCGGCTGGCAAATCTCCACTAACGAACAGGCTTTGCAGCGTTTGGCGTAGTCGGGCGGCGGGGTTAGTCCACTGCCCAAGAGTTTGTGCACGGCGGTGATGGTGGCGAGGGTTTGGGTGCGCAGGTCGTCTGAAAACACGATGGGGACGCGGTGGCGGGTTTGCATATACCATAGCGCGCCCTCAGAGACGGTTTGCCCCGTCATTTCTTCCAAACACAAACCTTGGGCGCAAAGCTGGATTTCGTCCATCGGGTCGGGTTTGGGCTTGCCGCGTTTGTATTCCACGGGTTTCAGACGGCCTGTTTTCGTTTCCACTTCCACCAAATCCAACACGCCGCTGATGCCCAGTTTCTCCGCTGACACATGCACCGTCCGCTCAAAGCGCACGCCCTTGCGCGTTTCCGGCTCGCCCGAATCCACCCGCTCATGTAACGCTTTGCCTTGCGCCGTCAAATAGTTCTCCGCCCACGCCTGCTCGTTGTGAATTAAGGCGCATTGGCGCGGGCAGAAGGCGTAGTGTTGCAAGGCAGAAAGGGGAATCAGGCGCTTGTCCTGATTTTCCTTTTCCGCTTCTGCGATACAAGCGGTCATCTTTTCAGACATTTTTACAAATATTCTTCCACGCTCACGCCATTCAGATCGTCTGAAACCACGCTGATGTTGTAATCGCCAAAACAGCTTGCGGGCGTACCTGATTCACCGTTTACGCGTTCGACTTTTACGGCGTCAAACAATTTATGTGCAGGCTGGCTGCCGAGCGCGCTGTCGTGTTTGAAAACAATCAATTTGCGCGCCGCCATTTCGCCACGGGCAGCGGAGCGGTCGTGTTCAAACATCAGTTGCAGAGCTTGCCAGAGTTTGGCTAAGTCGTCGTCTGAAAAACCGGTTTTGGCGGCAAGGTTGGCGGAGATGAAGCCATGTACGCGGTAGAGCGCGTAGGGGACGATATGCTTGCGGCCCATGGTGCGTTCTTTTTCCAAGTCTTTTTCGTTGGTCACGGCCATGCGGGTGATGGAAACTTCCAGCGGCACAATCGGGTCGATGGATTGGGCAAACGCCAGTTGTACCGGGCCACGCACTTGTCCGCTGTTGACTTCGGTGGTCATCACGGCGCCGAAGGTGCGGATATCGAAGAAGTTTTTGCACATCCATGCGGTAATATCGCGGGCTTTGGCCTCGTCTTTGGGCAATTTTTTTTCTTTAGTATTTGGTTCAATCCCTAAAGCTTCATAAGCGCGTTTGTTTTGTAGGTTTAACACGCTTTTTTCTTTGACGTAGATTTCGTAACCGGCTTCGTTTTCGCTGCTGATTTCTACAAAATTACGGATTTTGCGTTTCAGGCAGACATCGGTTACCAAACCTTTGCTGGATTCAGGGTCAAGACGCGGCATATTGCCCGCATCAGGATCGCCGTTGGGGTTGCCGTTGGTGACATCAAAAAAGTAAACAAATTCATAGCGGTTTTGAATAGCAGACATTTTCTGGCTCCTTAGTTTTCAATAGTTTCAGCGGTTTCTTTTTTAGCAAAATAGGTTTGTTTTTGATGGTAATAGCCGATGGCGAATCGACCTTGCTCGTCAATGCTCAAATGGCGCGGAAAGGTCTCGGGCAGTTTGGCAATGATTTCGCCCAAATCTTTATCCAAATTCACCGCAATACCGGCTTTGTCTTTACGCAAGCGCGACAAATGGTGTTTTGCACCCGACAAAAGGCGCGGAAAAATGGAAAACGGCACGGCGGAGGCAGAACCGTAATAGCGGTCGGCAATGCCGGCATTTAATTCACCCAACGCCTGATATTGAATACGCTCCAACACGGCAAACAGCCGCCCTAAAAGATAAGCGCGATTCGGGCTTTCATTGTTCAAACTCATAGGAACTCCTTCTTCGATAAAACCTTTTCTAAAACGCCGCTCTAATACGGCTTTCATCATTGCCACGCGCAGGCCGTTCACGTCGCCGTCGGCGCGGATTCGGGTAATCAGTTGCGACAGCAAACTCAAGGGATACGGCGTGCCGCAAATCACGGCGCGGGTCATTTCGCCTGCCAATACAGGTGAGATATTTTCGCTTTTGCCCAATACGGCAGTTTGCAATAAGAGTCGCCAAATAGACGGCGGTGTTTTCCATGCGCAAGGCTCAAGGGCTAAATCTTGCCAATGTTGCGCCAAATTTTCCGCCAACTGCCCAAAGGTGGTGTCCAGCCAAAACCGAACAGAAATCCGTGCGGCATTGGGGGCAAGCCCTAAGATATAAAAACGGGTATTGGGAGAGAGTTCGGGCGCAATTTCTTGCAGCGGACGACCTTTGCCGATTTGTTCCAACACATTGAAAACTTTGGCGCTTTCTTGTTCATCATCCGGCGGCGTGAACACGTGCGCGAAAAAGCCTTCGGCAGCCTGCGCCGTGGCGTTATCGTCCGCTTCCGCCCAAAAGACCGTGCTGGCGTCGCCGATGGTCAGGCAGTGATTATTTTCGCGGCGCAACAGATAGTTCAGCGCAGTGGTGTAGGCAAAGGCGGATTGTTCGGAAACGGGCGCATTTGCGCCTTGCTCTTTACCGAACGAAGCAAAAGCTTCTTTGTTAAACGAAATAATCGAACCGCCGGAACTTTGCCCGCCAAATACGCCTTTAATCGCCGGATGCAGCCGCGCAATCGGGGCTGTATCGCCACTAATCAGGCACAAACCCTCGAGTGCTTCGTCGCTTTTCAGGCAGCCTGCCCACAAGGTTTGTGCGGCTTCGCGTTTATGGATAAGTGCGGTCGGTTTTTCAAGAGAAAATGCGATGTTGGCATCCAGCATTTCGGCAGGCAGGTTTTCGGCAGTAAAATGTGCAGGCTGCCAGTTTTGCAGAAAACGGCACAAGGCTTGCAAGCCTTCATCGTCGCTGTTTTGCAGTAAATCAAGATGGTATTGCTTGAAGGCTTCGAAGGTTTTTTCAGACGACGTAAACGGTTTTTCTTTGGCTTCGGCTTTGTTTTTATTGGCTTCCACGCCAAGCGCGTAGGCGGTTTTGTCCCACAAAAAATTCGGTTTGATACCCGACGTGCGTTTTTCAGGGCGAGGCACGCTCATCAGCTTCGGCTGCGGCTTTTTATCAGCAGTCAGATTCGGTACAACGGTTTTCAGACGACCTTCTTTATCCAACACCAAAATCCAGCCGATTTTCTCCTCGCTAAAGCCATAAGGCGGCACTTTTGGGTTGCCCATTTCATCTTTTTCCGCTGCCAAACGGCGGTAATAGTGGGCAAGGGATGCAAGAATCATGCTTTCACCTCCTCGGCGTAAAACGGCGGCACATCAATCACGCCGTCTTTTATTTGTGCACGAAAAAAATGTGGCGTGTTGCCGTGGTCAAAATCAATGTCGTGCAGCATCCAGCCTAAATCTCGGGTTCCCTCGCTTTCCAATAATGCCGACGGCGGCAGCGGCTCGCCCTCGTCAATCAAGGCAAAATCGGCAGGGAATTCACGCACGCCCAAACAAGGCTGCTGAAAGCATTGCCCTTTTTTTTGCACGACGTTCGAACATCTCAATATGCTTGGTAACGGTCTCATCCGCCCCCGCTTTTGCCGTCAGCACCGCATGGGCTTCAATCACATAAGCCACATCTTTAAGCACCGTCGCCGCGCGCTGCTGGCGGTCGTCTTCAATCAGCGTATATAAATCGGCAACGCTCTTACGCTTCATCGCGCCGCTGACCTTGCCCGCCGAAATCTTGCCGCCCAACTCATTGCGCCGCACCGATTCAAACCGAATCGGCTTCAACACATAAATCCGGTCAATCACCCAGCGAATCGCCGGCTTCCAATGCACCGCCGCCAAAATCCCGCGCGCCGCCGACGGCGTGATGACATCATAAGACACCCGCTCCACCTTCATCTCCGGACGGGTAAAACAGGCATAATCGCCCCAAATGTGTAGGCGGATTTGGTTCATTTGGTTCTCCTTTTGTTGTCATCGGCAGTTATTCGAAAATTTCGGATAGCTGGATTTTCTTTGTTTGGTTGGGAAGTGCGGATTTAGACGACGTTTTGAAAACGTTGGGGAAAATGACCGCACTTTTGCTTCTTGATGGAATATTTTCAACTAAGCCCAAATCATTTTGGCAATTTTAAACAGCAAAATATGGCGTTCTTCTAGTGCTTTTGCATCAAATTCATTAATTGCCTTCAATCCATCCAACTTATGTTCCTTCTTAAACCGTTCCACATCAAGATTTGACTTGTAAAAATCCTCTCTCAATGTTTCGTTCCAAAGCAAAGTCCCTGAATAAGTTTTTAATTTTTGCTGATAGATTTCATTGCTACTAGAAATATTGTCTTTTCCTTTTAATAACAAAATTCCACCTAGTCTATTTCGCTCCACAAGGAAAGTATCTTCATCTTCAAAATGTTTTTGACTTTCTTCATTTCGAGATAGGATGTGTTCAATATGAAATCCATTTTTCGCGCCTGTTTTTGTAACTAAATCTTCATAAGTATGTCGCATTTTGACATCAAATTGTTCAGCAAGAAAACCTTCTACCCGCGCAAAGAAATAGCGTTTAAAACGAGTATTTAAATTATCTCCTGTTGTTTTAAACAAGGAATAGATCATTGATTCATCAGATGTTGTTTTATCTTTTAATGCGTCTTTTAACTCTTTATCAAACGCACAACGGATAATTTCGTCGTTATCAGCATTGCGAATAGTTGCAGCAATTCGATGTAGTGCCTCTTGGAAGTTATTACTTTCGTAAACGCTCTGAAGTTGCAACAAAGAAAACAATCTATCTGTTTCTAGTGCAATTTTCTTAATCTTCTCCTCTTCTTTTTCATCATTAATCTTACAGGCAGATAGCCCTAACAAAAGCACACCATCAATATCATTTAAACGATTAAACGCAAATCCACCTACCTCATCTTTTTTAAGATGAGTTGATAATTTCACATACAAATCAGCATAATAAGTAAAATCTTCATCTAAGAAATCCATAACCCCTTGCGGATTATGATCAAGTTTCAAATTTTGTTGAAATTCAGTTGAAAACATTAATCGATGATAATCACCATCATAACGCTTGGCATCACTACGGCTTTGGCTAAAACGAGCTTTTAGATAAAAACGGAAAAAACGATCGGTTTCATCATCAGATAACTTATTAATTGCACGCGTTTTATCTTCCCAAAGTTGGTTATATTGTTTTTTATCCAATATAATCTTATCAATTTGCCCAAGCAGTTTACCTTTTAGAATTTCATAAGGCTTTAAACGTACCCCACGGTCATTAATGACTTCAAATACCATGGGAACGTCTGTCTGTTCTACAGATAAATTAATCAACACCAAGCGACGTAAAAAATAAAATATAAATGTTTCTAATTGATGTTTTTCTTTTATATTCTGATCTAACCAAGATTTGATTTCCTTATAGTTCTTAACCATATTATCGGCTGTTAATCCGCTATCTATTGGCGCGTCATCAATCTTTTCTTTAAACAATGCTTCCAACGTTGCCAAATGAGCTTCATGCCTCATCCAAAAAGTTTTTTTATAGCCTGATTGTCCAAATATTTTATTTTTTACCCAATCAGACAATTCGCTGTCATAGGCAGCAGCCCTATGATGCAAATTTAACAATATTAAAGTTAAAGTGGTTAGCCTTTGCTGTCCATCTACAACATAAACACGTCCATCTATTGTATTGGTTACATAGGTATTCAAGTAATACCAAGGATATTTACTATCGATAACCTGTTCGTCAGGGGGCAAACTACTATTCTGTTGATAGACTTCATTAAATTTATAAAAAATATCATCTAACAACCGCTTTACAGGTTCTTTTGTCCACTTATATTCTCGTTGATAAAAATCAATATAGTATTGAGTATTACTAAAAACTTTATCTATATTTTGTTTGTCTGGAGAAATATCCATGTTGTTTCCTTTAGTTAAGTTAATAAATATATAAAACGAGCATTAAACCATACTGATTTATACTTATTTTATCATCTTGCTTTAATCAAAATACTGAATTTTCAGCTTTGATAAAAACATTATCCTCCCAACTCAACCCCGCCACATCATCATACAAATCCAACCCAATCAGCGTATAAAACTGTTTGCCAAAGTTTTTCTCGTTAATCGGTTCGATACGCCCTGCTTTATACAAAGCGGCGAGGGCTTTTTCGGGAATTTGGACGGTGTAGGGTTGCAGTTTGCGTAAGAGTCCGCCGATGTGGTCGGCGTGGTGCAGGCTGCTGATGAGATTTTCGGCCTCTCCATCGAACGGAATAATCAGCGGCTGCATATGGCTTTCGATCATGCGGAATTGGTCGGCGATGGTTTGGAATGGGAAATCAAGGCTTTGCCCTGTATCGTTGTGCATTTTCAGGATTTTTTTATTGTCCAGTTCGCTGCCTTTTAATTGATAAAGCTCGGCGAAATAGGCGGCGACAGCTTGGGTGGATAAGAGATCGTCTGAAAAGCTGTCGGCGGTCAGGCGCATAACGGCGGCTTGGGCGGCAAGTTCGGTCGGGGCTTTCCATTGTTCTTCGGGCGCGAATATCCAGACAAAGCTGTTTTCAGACGGCCTTTTTCCTTCGCGGTTACAGCGTCCTGCGGCTTGGGCAACGCTGTCTAAACCTGCTTCGGCGCGCATCACCAGCGGAAAATCCACATCAACGCCAGCTTCGATTAAGGAGGTGGCAATAACACGACAGGGTTCGCCGTTTTTCAGATGACCTCGGATCTCATCGAGCTTTTGGCTACGGTGTTTGGCGCACATTAAGGTGGTCAGGTGGAACGTGCCGTCAAGGTGTTTGGCTTGGTCGTACAGGCTGCGGGCGTGGCGGCGATTGTTGACGATGACGAGCATTTGCGGGTGTTCGGCAAGTTTGGCGAGCAGGTCGGCGTCGGTTTGTGTGCCGATGTGTTGCACGGTAGTGCGGCACAGTTTGTCGAAAAGTGCGGTCGGTTTTGGGGCTATTTCGCGCACGTTTTCAAAGCCGCGATAGAAGCCGTTTTCGGCTTGCACGGCTGGCTGGGTAGCGGTGCACATGACGACAGAACAATGATAGTTTTGCGCCAATTCTTTGATGGCTTGTATGATGGGCAGTAAAAGATTGAGCGGCAGCATTTGCGCTTCGTCGAGGATGATGACGGAGCCTGCGATGTTGTGCAGCTTGCGGCAGCGCGAGGAGCCGTCGGCAAAGAGGGATTCGAAGAATTGCACGGCGGTGGTCACGACAATCGGCGCGTCCCAGTTTTCCGAGGCAAGGCGCAGTTTGTCTTTGGTGGCGTCGCCTTGTAATTTGCCGTCGTCGAAGGTGCTGTGGTGTTCCAACACAGCTTGTTCGCCCAATTCACCAAAGGCTTTGCGGAATTCGGCGGCATTTTGTTCAATTATGCTGGTGAACGGGATGACGTAAATGACGCGCTGCATTCCGTGCCGTTTGGCGTGTTCAAACGCAAATGCCATGGAAGTGAAGGTTTTACCGCCTCCGGTCGGCACGGTGAGCGTAAACAGCCCTTGCGGTTGTGCCGCTTGTTCTACGGCGTAATCGAGAATTTCGCTGCGCAGGCGGTTTAAGGCGGCATTACGTTTTTCGGCTTCGGTTTGCGCTGGATCTTGGGCGATACGTCGTCTGAAAGCGTTGATAAATTGATTGAAATTGTGTTGCAAGGCGTTTAAATCAGGATAACCGCCGCGCTCACTGTCTTTGTTTTCTAGGTTTAAATAAAAGGCTTCGGTGTCGAGATAATCAGCATCCACCAAGCAAGAATAGAGCATTCGTGTGAAGAAGGCGTAGGAGAAAAAAGGATGATGTGCGTCGGCTTTGAGTGGCGGTGCGGAAAGGTTTTGAGGGAGTTTGATTTCTTGTTGCCACAGGTTATCGAGGGCGGGAATATCTGCACCAAATTGCAACGCCAAACGCTGCTTTAACGTGCGGCGGTTATCGCCTTCGCCATTACCATTTGCAAGCCCCGCATGATGCCCTGCAATGCAAAACGCCATCAGCTTGCCGATAACACCTCCCCAATGCTCGACAGCAACCTTGGCTCCGGCGGTAGCATGATCAACTGAAGGACCGCCATGCAATCGTTGATTAAAGGCTTCTGAATATTTCCCTAAGTCATGAAGCTGTCCCGTCTGGCAGGCAATTTCCTGCGCCCCAAATACCCAAGCAAACTCCGCCGCCATTTCCCCAACATTTACCAAATGGCCTTGCAAGGTTTGCCAATGTTCGTAAGGCAAGAGATTACCAAGTTCATCTTGCGCAGAATGGGCGTAGTACAAAGGCTTAGCAGGCATAAAAATAATCCTTTATATTTATGATTATTATTTAACCTAATCTACTCCTAATCCTCTTTTAATTCAACAATGTTTACATTGATACATTTTGAGGTTAAATCATTCAAATTTGGAATAATATGATACTAATGACGCCCGCCAAATGGTGGTTTTGCAAACCAAATTACAATAAACAATCCTAAGAATCCCATAGCTGATAGCCAAAATATTTCATTTGCGCCAATAATAAATCCTTGAGATGTTATTTGTTGAGCGAGGTAAGCTGAAGTTTGGGTATCACTTAAACCAAATTGATTCATTTGATGGTAAAAACTTTGGGAAATTGGGTTATAAGGATTAATGTGTTCTGTTAATTGAGTATGGTGAACAGCTTCACGGTTATACCACATAAATGTGGTCAAAGACGTTCCGACAGAACCCGCTAAAGTTCTCAAGAAGTTAAATAAGCTAGAGGCTGAAGCCATTCTATGCGCAGGCAAACCAGATAACGTTATTGTGGTAAGTGGCATAAAGAAACAGGCCACAGCCAAACCTTGCACTA
Organism: Haemophilus sp. SZY H36; assembly: GCF_018829625.1. Lineage (NCBI taxonomy): Bacteria > Pseudomonadati > Pseudomonadota > Gammaproteobacteria > Pasteurellales > Pasteurellaceae > Haemophilus > Haemophilus sp. SZY H36. Next base: position 430,352 of record NZ_JAHKKA010000002.1, read on the forward strand.
ATTGTGGTAAAGCCACATCAGCAAAAGTCATTGATGGCTCGAAAGTCACCGCTCGCCAATAAAATGTTATTGCATATACAATAAAACTTATTGTCACTAAAACTCGCATATCGATCTTATAACCGAAACGCCCAATAATCGGTGAAAGCAAAATTGGGAATAATCCAACTGGGGAAGCCGCAAGCCCTGCCCACGTCGCAGTATAATGGAAGACTTGTTGCAGCAAGAGCGGAATTAATACCACAGAACCTAGATAAATCAAAAAGGCTAAACTAGTACATAAACACCCTACGCTAAAATTACGAGAATGGAAAAGGGAAATATCTACCACAGGATTGTCATCTGTTAGTTCCCAAATAATTAATGCAATCAGACAAACCGCAGCAACAACAGCTAATATAATGATTTCATTAGAATTAAACCAATCTTGCTCACGGCCCTGATCAAGCATTAATTGCAAACATCCCACGCCTAAGACAAGTAAAATTAAACCGACTTTATCAATAGGTTGATGAACAATTTCACTTTCTCGGCTACCCAAAATTTTCCAACTGATTAGCACAACTAGCAAACCAATCGGAACATTAATAAAGAATATCCATCCCCAATGGATATTATCGCTAATCCATCCGCCTAAAATTGGGCCAAAAATAGGCGCAACCACAATAGTCATTGACCAAAACGCCAATGCCATTCCGCGTTTTTCTGGTGGATAATTATTTAATAATAAACTTTGCGAAAGAGGGATCACCGGGCCTGCGACAGCACCTTGAATGACACGAAAAATAATTAATGCCTCAAGACTATCTGCAATCCCACAGAGCCAAGAAGAGACAACGAATAAAAAAGTTGAAACTAAAAATAACCGCACTTCGCCAAAACGTTTTGCTAACCAACCTGTTATTGGAATAGAAATCGCATTTGCCACACCAAAAGAAGTAATTACCCACGTACCTTGACTAAAAGATGCACCAAGATCGCCCGCAATAGTAGGAATCGCCACATTTGCAATGGTAGAATCTAATACCTGCATAAAGGTGGCGAGAGATAAAGCCAGCGTCAATAAAATCAGGGCACCACCTTGAATAGGTGGGAATTTTTTTACCGAATTGTCCATAACGTCGCCTTAATGGCTGTTTTGCTGAATGATAGATTCAATCAAATCTTCTACCGCACTTTCATCATATTTAAGTGTATCAGTAGCAAATAAAGTTTTCGGTTCTGATTTTTCTCGCAACATTGGACCAGATGAATCTGCAATTCTTACTTTTGCCGTTGCAGAAAGACCAATTCGTAATGGGGTTTCAGCAAATTGTTGTGGCTCTAATTTAATTCGCACAGGTACACGTTGCACCACTTTAATCCAGTTACCCGTAGCATTTTGTGAAGGTAAGAGAGAAAACGCATTACCAGTACCCATTTCAATGCCATTTATCACGCCATCAAATTCTTTATTTTTACCGTATAAATCAAAATGAATTTTCACTGGCTGGCCAATGCGCATATTCGTTAATTGGGTTTCTTTGAAGTTAGCTTCTAACCACATTTGTTCATTAGAAACCACCGCCATTAATGCACTGCCCACTGAAACGGCTTGCCCAACTTGAGCATTACGACGCGCTACATACCCATCAATTGGGCTTCTAATTTTTGTACGTTGTAAATTCAACCAAGCCTGTTTGAGCGAACTCATTGCATTCTGTATTTGCGGTTGTTGGCGTAATGGAACGTTACTCAATAAAGCCTGATTGGCCGCTAATTGGTTTCTAGAGGAATTTAAATTTGCTTTAGAGAGTTCAACGGCTTCTTTTGCATGTTGGAAAGATTCTTTATCAATCGCACCCATTTTTTCAAGTTGAACTCGGCGCGCCAAATTGCCTTGTGCTTGAGCTAAAGAAATTTCATTGGCGTGCACAGCTGATTGCAATTGCTGAACAGTAAAACCCAGTTGTACAATCTGACGAACAGCATTGGCGAGATTACTTTTTGCTTGTTCAAAACTAAGTTTTGCATTGGTATCATCCAATTCAACTAGAATATCACCTGCATGGACTTTATCCATATTGTCTGCATTAATCTTCGCTACATTACCCGCAACTTGTGATGACACCATCACTTGATTTCCACCCACATAAGCATCTTCTGTTTCTTCAAAATCTTTCAAGAAGAAAAACCAATACAAAGTACAAGTAATACTTAAAATAAGTAAAATAACGATAAAAATACCGAGACTTTTTTTACGTTTTGCCTGATTAGGAATATCAGATTGTTTAATTTCAGCCATAAATTAATCCTAAATTAGGAATAGCGCTCAAAAATTAACTCATTAAAAAAATTTAAAGCTAATCTTTAAACGCTATCGAAGATCGAAGTGCTTCATTATGAAACTTTATAAAAAGGAACTCAATATAAATAAAGTTTAAAATAGTTTTTTTGAATTGATTTAATAGATTTCAATCGTCGAAACCTTTCTGTATGATACCCAAGAAATTTATTTCAACCAAACGATTATTTACTTTACAAGGAGTATTCTATGAGTTCTCAATGTCCTTTTTCACATTTAAGTAGCTCTAATCTTACCATGGGTAACGGTGCCCCTGTTGCCGATAACCAAAACAGCTTAACAGCAGGACCTCGCGGCCCATTACTTGCACAAGATTTATGGTTAAATGAAAAACTAGCAGATTTTGTGCGTGAAGTAATTCCTGAGCGCCGTATGCATGCAAAAGGTTCTGGTGCTTTTGGTACCTTTACTGTCACACACGATATTACTAAATATACTCGTGCAAAAATTTTCAGTGAAGTTGGTAAAAAAACAGAAATGTTCGCGCGCTTTACCACTGTTGCGGGTGAACGAGGTGCAGCAGATGCTGAACGTGATATTCGTGGTTTTGCATTAAAATTCTATACTGAAGAAGGTAACTGGGACTTAGTGGGTAACAACACTCCGGTATTCTTCTTACGTGATCCACGTAAATTCCCAGACTTAAACAAAGCAGTAAAACGCGATCCTCGCACTAATATGCGTTCAGCAACGAACAACTGGGATTTCTGGACATTATTGCCGGAAGCGTTACATCAAGTTACTATTGTAATGAGCGAGCGTGGTATTCCAGCAAGCTATCGTCATATGCATGGTTATGGTTCACACACCTATAGTTTCTGGAATGAAGCTGGTGAACGTTTCTGGGTTAAATTCCACTTTCATACTCAACAAGGTATCAAAAATTTAACCGATGCAGAAGCTGCTGCAATCATCGCCAATGATCGTGAAAGCCACCAACGTGATTTATATGAAGCAATTGAACGCGGTGACTTCCCTAAATGGAAACTATTTGTACAGATCATGCCTGAAGCTGATGCTGAAAAAGTGCCTTACCACCCATTTGACTTAACAAAAGTATGGCCGAAAAAAGATTATCCATTAATTGAAGTAGGTGAATTTGAACTTAATCGTAATCCAGAAAACTTCTTTGCTGATGTAGAGCAATCTGCTTTTGCACCAAGCAACTTAGTTCCAGGTATCGGTGCAAGCCCAGACAGAATGTTACAAGCACGCTTATTCAACTATGCCGACGCACAGCGTTATCGTTTAGGCGTAAACTATCGTCAAATTCCGGTTAATCGTCCACGTTGTCCAGTACACAGCAACCAACGCGATGGTCAAGGCCGTGTTGATGGTAACTACGGAAGTTTACCACACTATGAACCAAACAGCTTCAACCAATGGCAACAACAACCTGATTTTGCAGAACCACCTCTTCGTATTAATGGTGATGCTGCATTCTGGGATTATCGCCAAGATGATAATGACTACTTCAGCCAACCACGTGCATTATTTAACTTAATGAATGCTGAACAAAAACAAGCATTATTTAATAATACTGCAGCGGCAATGGGGGATGCGCCTGACTTCATCAAATACCGTCATATCCGTAATTGTCACTGGTGTGATCCAGCATACGGCGCTGGTGTTGCAAAAGCATTAGGATTAACAGTAGAAGATGCATTAAAAGCTCGTGATACTGATCCCGCATTAGGACAAGGTGGATTGTTATAATTGTAATCAGTTTTTACTGATAAAGAAAAACGGGAGTGACGTGCTTCCGTTTTTTATTTGCCTATAAATTTAGACATGAAAATGATACAATCCGCAAAATTTTATAAAAAGGAACTATGAATGGCTCGTAAGAAAAAAACACGTCGCATCACTGATGTTATGCCAATCCGTAAAGCGGATAAGAAACCCGAAATCTCCAACTCTCGTCCAGGAAAAAAACTCATACGTTATGAATTAGATGCCAAAGCACGTGAAGATAAGAAAAAACGAAAACATAAAGGTTTAGCATCTGGTTCTCGTCATAGCGCGATAGAAGACAAAACGAACAAAATCCAACAAGAAATTAAAGATCCTAAAATTGGTAGCAAGAAAAAAGTACCATTAATTGTGGAATTTGTTAATAAACCAGAAAAAGGACAAACGATTCCTGTCGTAAAACAGGTGAAAAAGTTAGATCCAATGCAAGAGCTTGAAAAGCTTGAAAATAATGAGATTCTGAATGAATTATTAGATGCCTTAGATGAAGGTAAAGCAATTACCAAAGCAGATCAACAATTTGTGGATGAATGTCTCGAAAGAATTGCCGAATTAATGGAAGAACTAGGCATTGAAGAGGAAGAAGAAAACGAAGATGATTTATACCGCACTTTTGAACGTATTGATATTAATCAATTTAGATAATCTATGATTTGGATCATTATTTTAAGTATTGTTGCACTTATTGTTGTTCTAGGGTTAAGTGGATATGCAATTCGTTTACTAAAACAGCTAAAACAACAAAACATTATGATAGCTAAATCCAAAGCGATAAGGGAAGCCCGCTTAAAGGAAAGTATTGAAATCATTGCTCGAGCAATGCAGTCTGGCGAATGTAATCACTCAGAGGGTGTAATTCGCCTTACCATGTTATTAATGCCCTTTGGTAAAACGCTTACTCCATACCCCAGTATGGCGCAATTACATGAAATCGTACATAACATGCCAACTCATGATGCTCGTAAACAATTAGAAAAAAAAGAAAGAATGCGTTTAGATTTTGCACGTGAAAGAGCTGAAGCCAAATTTGAACACGAAATTAAAGAAGAATTACGTCAGTTTTTAGACGATATTAAACAGATTGGAGTGATTTAATGTCAGAAATTATTTGGGATAGCGCACTTATTCAAAAATACAATCAATCAGGCCCGCGTTATACCTCCTATCCTACAGCCCTAGAATTTAATGAAAATTATACTGAGCAAGATTTTGAAGCCGCCGTAAAACGCTATCCAAATCGTCCGCTCTCTTTATACGTTCACATTCCTTTTTGCCACCAGCTCTGCTATTTCTGTGCCTGTAATAAAGTGATCACTCGCCATCAACATAAGGCTGATATTTATTTAGATTACCTTGAAAAAGAAATTAGTGCGCGCTCAGCATTATTTAAACATCGTCTCGTTACCCAAATTCACTGGGGTGGCGGTACACCCACCTATCTGAGTGAAACCCAATCAGCTCGTTTAATGGCAATGCTAAAAAAACATTTTACAGTATCTGAGACAGCTGAAATTTCAATTGAAATCGATCCTCGTAGAATTGAACTTTCTATGCTTGATCATCTACGTCACCTTGGTTTTAACCGCATGAGCATGGGTGTACAAGACTTTAATAAAGATGTGCAAAAAGCGGTAAATCGTGAACAAGATGAAGATTTTATTCATGCATTGTTAGATCACGCTAGAGAATTAGGCTTTCAATCAACTAACCTTGATTTAATTTACGGTTTGCCATTACAAACTGTAGAAAGTTTTATGTTCACTCTTGAAAAAGTAATTGCACTCAATCCAGATCGATTAAGTGTGTTTAATTATGCGCATTTACCAAGTCGCGTACCTGGGCAAGCAAAAATTAAAGAATATCAACTGCCCGCACCAGAAACAAAACTAACCATTTTGCAAAAAACGATCGAAACACTAGGTAATGCAGGTTATAAATTTATTGGTATGGATCACTTTGCTAAACCCCATGATGAACTTGCCATTGCGCAGGACCAAGGCGTATTGCACCGAAACTTTCAAGGCTACACAACTCAAGAAGAATGTGATTTATTAGGGCTTGGAGTGTCTTCTATTAGCTTATTAGGTGACACTTACGCACAGAATGAAAAAGACTTAAAGCGCTATTATGCCCTCATTGAAGAACAAGGCAATGCTCTACATAAAGGATTAGCATTAACACAAGAAGACTGCTTACGCCGTGATGTTATTAAACAATTAATTTGTAACTTTAAACTCGATTTCGCACCGATCGAGGCGCAATATAACATTCAGTTTGCCACTCACTTTGCCGAAGATTTAGCACTATTAAAACCATTAATCGATGATGAGCTTATCAAACTCACTCATACGGGTCTCCAAGTTTCGCCAAAAGGAAGGTTATTAATTCGTAACATCTGTTTGTGTTTTGATACTTACTCACGTGAAGCAGCAAAACGTCAGCAATTTTCAAGAATAATATAACAAAAAAGTGCGGTAAAAATTTTACCGCACTTTGTCATTTATGGATGCAACAAATTATAAATATTCCTTTTAACACTTGTACTAATATTAAATAATTCTCTTGCTATCACTGTTTTTAATGTCTTGACTTTCTTCTGCTTTTCAAAAATAGTTGATTCAATTTCATAATCTGCCTCTAAGCAAAACGGTACAATTGCATAAGGTGGAACTTTATTTTCAAAAAAGCGATCCATTGTAACATCTACAGTTAAATACCATTCTTGGCTTTGCGCTAAAAATTTCTTAGCCGCTTTAGGTGTTAAATAATAACCTGTCGCACCAATAAAACCTTTACTAAATTGATAAACAGAGAAATGCCCAAAATCCGCCACTAATTTTCTTTTATTTTTTAAACGATCAGGCTGTAGCCAGAAAAACTCAAAGGTATTTTTCTCACTATTAATAAAATCAAGCACGTCTAGAAAATTATCTTTAAACTTAGCATCATCTTCCAACACAATAATAGGGCTATCTAACTCAACACATTTTTCCCACATTGAATAATGGCTAGCATAGCACCCTAGTTGATTGAGCGTGAGTGGATACCCTTTCACATTCAGTCTCTTCTTCTCATTATAACGTTGGAATAAGGGGTGATTCGGATTTTCTTTTCCATTAATTGCCTTAAAGAAATGAATAGCCTGCTCTGTGTTATCCAAAAATAATCGATCAAACTGAGCCTGCATATAAGCTCTACGATCAGTAGATTTTTCTAGGTTAATAATATAGATAGGCAATTTTTTCATTTTAGTCTCTTTAACTTTCTTATTAAATATCTGACATGATACCATACTGAAATAAATTTATTACCATCCTTCCAAAAGTATTTAGATGCTTTTTTTAACCCTAATGTTGTATCAATATTTTCAAATTCTTGCTTTTTCCAAAATGATCTACTTTTATAATAATTATAGATTCTATTGTAGCCAGATATCGACCAAGGTTTATGAGGCCCAATAAAATGGACTAAAGAAACTAATTTACATTCTTCATAAAAATCTTCCCTAGATAGTTTTAACCATTTTTGGTAGTTAAACTTTTCTGATAAAAATACAACAGAACTATTATTTAATATCAGGTTCAGTACATCCTGATCTGGATAAACATAAGAACTCATACCAATTAAACTAAGAAATTTCTCTGTGATTTTATTATTAACCCATTCACTAGTATTTATATACATTACTCCAGAATTAAAATATATTGATTCTTTATTAAAGCCTAATTCATATAGCCTATATAAATGATATTCTTCTATTGTATCAGGTACAGCTGCTACAACCTTTTTAGATAAATTGGTAGAGAATATTTCAGATATAGATCCAACACATATAACATCCGTATCTAAATACAAAAAAGTATCTACTTTTCTATGTAAAATATAAGGGATAAGCAGCCTATAATACATACCTTTTGAAAAATGTTGAGTCGTTTGTAACCCCTCAACAATACTATCGTCTAACCAGTAAAAGAAAATATTTATATTTTTATATGGCAATAATCTTATTCTGTTTAAATCTAATATATCAATCTCATTAACAAATATATGAAAATTATACTTCTCATGAATGTTATTCTCTAAAATTGATAATATTGATATACCGATATATTTAGAATACTTAAAATCTGATGAGAATACTATATTATTATGATTATTATTATGATTAATAACCAAATCTAATCTTTTATTAACTAATTTAATATTACTAAACATAATCTATCTAAATGGTACTATATATTTTTTTCTCTTTCTCTTATATAAGAGTCTCTTAGGTTTAGTTATTAATCGAAAGAGATGTTCTATTAATGTTTTCTTTGAATTTTTAACTTTATTATCTTTTAATATTTTATAACGTTCATCTTCTAACTGACTATATAAAACACTTTTACTCTTTTTCCATTGTAATTCTTGAATACTTATAGCTGGTATAATTTGGTAACTATATACATTATCTAAATTCAGAAAATCTCTAAATGCCAAAATATCAATCGCATCAATATCATCCGATGCAAGCCTGGACATTTGCCTAAACAAACTGATAACTGCATTTTTGGATATAACGTATGCAGCTAATCCATACTGCTCTTCGACTAATTTTAAAATCAACCTACTCTTAAATGATGAGATCTTTACATTTTCACATTTGGCTGGTTTCAAAAAAGTTTCAAATCTCAAAATAAAACTATCATCTGAAGTAAATCGCTCCTTTAACCATTCATCTTCAGCTAAAAATGAATAAGCATCTTCACCTAGCAATACATCATCTTCAAAAATATATATATAAGGAAGGTTTTCATCTATGCATTTTTTCCATAGCATATAATGACTCATAAAACACGCTTTCTCCCCTTCTGAAAGTTTAGCATGAGCAAGATTTGGTAAATAAGTTTGAATGAGTTGATTAAGGCACTCTGATGGGGTTATAGCGTCATAGAACTCAAAAGGAATATGATGTTTACCAAATTCTTTGATGATATGTTCTCGACGTTGAGAAGCAGATGAAAGGCTTATAACATAATTGGTATGCATAGGTATTTCTTATTCAATTTAGATTTAACTATTTTATACGTTCTCTAGATAAAACAAAACCCCACCATTTGGCAGGGTTTCGAAGCAAGTTCAAATTATTTTGTGCTTGGAATTTTGAAACGGCTGTTAAAGCGTTCAACACGACCGCCAGTATCTACAACACGTTGTTTACCTGTGTAGAATGGGTGGCAATTACCGCACACATCAAGGTTGATATCTTTGCCTAAAGTTGAACGAGTTTTGATCACGTTACCGCAAGAGCAGGTTGCCGTGATTTCTTTATATTCTGGGTGAATACCTTGTTTCATAGAAAACCTCAAAATGAAGCCACGCCGCTATAAGAACTTTCTCCTTACACCGCGTGAGTTAATAATACGCCATATCTGGCACCAAATAGGCTGTGAATTATACTGAAAAAACATAGATAAACAAGCCCAATTTTAGTGTAGAATCAAAAACATTCTTAACAAAGCTTTTCCTTATGCAAGCACAATCTTCAATCCATACCTCTTTTGCCAAATCTGTTTTGGCTTGGTACGACAAATTCGGGCGTAAGAATTTGCCTTGGCAACAAGATAAAACGCTCTATGGAGTATGGCTTTCTGAAGTAATGCTACAGCAAACACAAGTAGCCACTGTTATACCTTATTTTAAGCAATTTATAAAAACATTCCCCTCTATTACCGCACTTGCTAATGCATCACAAGACGAAGTCTTACATTTATGGACGGGCTTAGGCTATTATGCGCGCGCACGTAACTTACATAAAGCAGCCCAAAAAGTGCGGGATGAATTTAATGGGAATTTCCCAACTAATTTTGAACAAGTATGGGCATTGCCTGGCATAGGGCGTTCCACAGCGGGTGCTATTTTATCTTCCGTTTTAAATCAACCTTACCCCATTTTAGATGGTAATGTAAAACGTGTACTTGCCCGATACTTTGAGGTGGAAGGCTGGACGGGTGAAAAAAAAGTGGAAAATTACCTGTGGCATTTAACTGAACAAGTCACGCCTGTAACACGCGTTGCTGACTTTAACCAAGCGATGATGGATATTGGTGCAATGGTATGCACACGAACAAAACCAAAATGTGAACTTTGCCCTTTAAATGAGGATTGTTTGGCGAATAAACATGAAAGTTGGGATCAATTTCCAAATAAAAAACCTAAAAAAACCCTACCAGAAAAAGAGACCTATTTTTTAATATTATCAAACAAAGGAAAAGTTTGGTTAGAACAAAGAGAAAATTCGGGGTTATGGGGAGGATTATTTTGCTTTCCTCAATTTGAGGATAAATCAACGTTATTGAACCACCTCATACAAGAAGGTATTTCCCATTATCAATCCTGGCCAAGTTTTCGACATACTTTTAGTCATTTTCATTTAGATATTCACCCAATTTACGCAGAAGTTAATGATAATTTACATATTGAACAAGAAAACGATGATTGGCGTAAAATCACGGAAAACCCAAAAGAATATCAATCAAATCTATCCAGTGCGGTCAAATATTGGTATGATCCGCAAAATCCTGAACAGATCGGGCTTGCTCAACCGGTAAAAAATCTTTTAATTCAATTTGTAAGGAATCATTATGGCAAGAACAGTATTTTGTGAATATCTTAAAAAAGAAGCAGAAGGTTTAGATTTCCAGCTCTATCCTGGTGAACTCGGAAAACGTATTTTTGATTCAATCAGCAAACAGGCTTGGGGAGAATGGATCAAAAAACAAACGATGCTGGTTAATGAAAAAAAACTCAATATGATGAATACCGAGCATCGTAAATTATTAGAACAAGAAATGATCAATTTTTTGTTTGAAGGAAAAGATGTGCATATTGAAGGTTATGTTCCACCATCAAATTAATTGCCTGTAACACAATGAAAAAGTATTTATTATTAGCATTACTGCCTTTTTTATATGCTTGTAGCGACTCTCCGAACCGCAGTATTAATTACGATGAAGCCTTTGCAAAAGATACACAAGGTTTAGACATTCTTACTGGACAATTCTCACATAATATTGATCGTATTTGGGGTGTAAATGAATTATTAGTGGCCAGCCGTAAAGATTACGTAAAATATACCGATTCTTTTTATACTCGTAGCCACGTAAGTTTTGATGAAGGTAATATTGTCATTGAAACACAACAAGACCTTAATCGCTTGCATAATGCAATTGTTCATACGTTATTAATGGGAGCAGATGCAAAAGGAATTGATTTATTTGCCTCAGGTGACGTTCCTATCAGTTCTCGTCCGTTTCTGTTAGGACAGGTGGTAGACCACCAAGGTCAGCAAATTGCAAATCAATTTATTGCAAGTAATTTTGCAACTTATTTGATCCAAAATAAATTACAAACACGCCGCCTACAAAATGGTCATACCGTGCAATTTGTTGCAATTCCTATGATTGCAAACCACGTGGAAGTCCGCGCTCAGAAATATTTACCATTAGTTCGTAAGGCCTCTGAACGTTATGGCATTGATGAAAGTCTGATCTTAGGTATTATGCAAACAGAATCAAGCTTTAACCCTTATGCAATTAGCTATGCAAATGCTATTGGTTTAATGCAAGTTGTTCCACGCACTGCGGGCCGTGATGTATTTGCTATGAAAGGGAAAAGTGGGCAGCCATCAGAGCATTATTTATACGATCCAGCAAATAATATTGATTCGGGCGTCTCTTATTTATGGCTTCTTCAAAACCAATATTTAGATGGCATTACCAATCCGACATCAAAACGCTTTGCTATGATTTCTGCTTATAATAGTGGTGCTGGTGCGGTGTTGCGTGTATTTGATAATGATAAAGATGAAGCGATTTATAAAATCAATCAAATGTATCCGGAACAAGTTTTCCGCATTCTGACAACAGCTCATCCATCTGCTCAAGCACGAAATTACCTATTAAAAGTAGATCAAGCACAGAAAAAATTCCGTGTAAGACGATAATACAGTCCTTTAATCATAACCAAATGCTCGTTGAACCGTTTCAACGAGCATTTTTTATAAAAAGATGACTGTGAAATGAATAAGCAAGTTATGAATTTTAGTTGTTTTAATAAACACTTTGATGATTAACTATCCAAATAAAACAGTTTTTTCATTTTTTTTAAATTTAGTTATTGACCGACTCTCGAAAAAATAGTTTAATACGCTCCGTTGTCAGGCAGTAGCCGATAATGATAACGCCTCGATAGCTCAGTCGGTAGAGCAGGGGATTGAAAATCCCCGTGTCGGTGGTTCGATTCCGCCTCGAGGCACCATTTCCTCCTTAGTTCAGTCGGTAGAACGGTGGACTGTTAATCCATATGTCGCAGGTTCGAGTCCCGCAGGAGGAGCCAAATTCTAAAAAGCCGCTAAAGAAATTTAGCGGCTTTTTGCTATCTTTTATTTTTTAAGGGTATACAAATGAAAAAATTTTTTGCGTTTATGGGCCTTGCTGTATTTGCCTCTTCCACTTTTGCAACAAATCCTATTAATCTTCGTGACGAAATGATAATTATGTCCCAACGTTTAGTATTAGCATCAAAAGCCTCTTCATCAGAAGAATTCCAAAATAACATAAGCGCATTTATTAATGCTGCCGAACACTCAAAAGTAACCATGCCGACAAAATGGAACGGAGATCAATCTCAATTTCCTGGTTATCAACAAGGTATTCAAAAAGTGATTGATGTAGCCACAGAGGCCTCTAATTTAGCTAAAGAAGGCAAACTTGATGCGGCTAAAACAAAGCTATATGAAATGTCAGAATTACGACAAATGTACCATAAGTTATATAAGTAATAAAATGTAACGTTTTATTATAAAAATTCACCGCACTTCTCTTGAAATCCCCCCTATAATGGTGTTAAATCAATACATATTATGGGGTTATATATCTAAACTATGTGTCAATTACTCGGAATGAACTGCAACACACCAACGGATATCGTCTTTTCTTTTGAGGGATTTCGTCGTCGTGCAGGGTTAACAGATTGCCATTCTGATGGCTTTGGTATCGCTTTTTTTGAAGGGCGTGGCGTACGTGTTTTTCGTGATAATCATCCTGCAAGTAACTCGCCTATTGCAGATTGCGTCAAACAATACAAGATTAAATCACTAAACGTTATTGCTCATATTCGTAAAGCAACTCAAGGTGATGTTAATATCGAAAACACCCATCCTTTCATTCGTGAAATCTGGGGGGAGAACTGGGTATTTGCGCATAATGGTAATTTAAAAAATTTACCTGATATGAGTAACTACTTTTTACAACCTATTGGTTCTACTGATTCTGAGGCTGCTTTTTGTTACTTAGCAGAATATCTCAAAAATACCTACCGCCAAAAACCTAGCGAAATGGAAATTTTTGAGGCAATTCAAAAAGTGACAAAAGAGCTAGCTCAACACGGTACGTTCAACTTTATTTTATCCAATGGTGAATGGATGATTGCTCACTGCTCCACTAACCTGCATTATTTAATGCGAAAAGCGCCTTTTGGAAAAGCACATCGTATTGATGACGACGGCGTCATTGATTTTAGCGATTATGCGAAAGAGGGCGATAAGGTAAACATCATTACAACCTTTCCACTTACCAAAGATGAAACCTGGACAAAAATGGAAAATGGCGGATTTGTTTTTTTTAAAAATGGAGATAAAATCGCTGAAGTCATCGGTACACCCAAAGCAGCAAAAGCAGCAATTGATGATGGCACATTAGGTAATAGAACAATCTAACTATTTTCTAGTCAGAATAAAAGTGCGGTTAAGTTTCATTGATTTTAACCGCACTTTTATTTTGTCCTATATACCTTTATTTTTATTACTGAAGCGTAAAACTAATCGGCACATTTAATCCCGAAGGAAATCCAGCAGGTCTTGCACCAACAGGGCTCGCACTATTCACCGCATCAAGCGCCGCATTATCTAAACTTTCATCACCGGATGACTGAGTTATATGTGCACCAATTAATGAACCGTCACCCGAAACATTAAAGGATACGCTGACTTTACCCTGTTTACGCATCATTTTTGCCCTAGTTGGATAACGTTTATGACGTTCAATTTCACGGCGAATTGCTGAACGATAAGCGGCTATTTCACTCGAATCAGTCCCTGAACCAGCTACTTGAGCATTGCTATTAGCTGTACTCGTTGTTGTCGCTTTTGCATTAGCATTCGCAGTAGAATCAATATTTTTATCACCCTTTGGTAAATCTTTATTAATAGGCTTATCTTGAGGTTTAAGCTCTTTCTTAGGTTTATCCTTTGGTTTTTCTTTAGGCTTTTCCTTAGGCTTAGGCTTTTCTTTTTCTGGCTCTTTAATTTTTTTAGGCTCTGGCTTCACTGTGGGATCTTCCACAACCTCTGTCTTCTCCGGCTCAGGTTCTTTCTGCATATTTTGAGGCTCAGGTGCAGGCTCTTCCATAACCATTCCCTGCACCATTTCCATAGAAATGCTCGTTGCAATGTCTCCTGTGGCATTATTGGCGCTATCACTTTGTTTATTCCAAGTCCATAAAAGTAAACCAACAATAATGCCATGTACCAATAAAGAAACTAGCAAACCTAAGAGCGAACGTTTTGTTTGCTGCATAATGATTCCTTAAGGTGCGGTAGAAATAGATTGAGTAGAGAGGGGAGCCCGGCCACTTTTTCCCTGCCCTTTGTCTTTCATTGAAACAATCGCAACATTTTTAATATCATTTTTAGCAAGCATATCTGTGATTGTTACAAAATCCTGAAAAGATGCTTCTGCATCAATCTTCAAGGTGACTTTCTGCTCCTTATTCCAGCGTGCAACCTCAGCCTCAAGAGCCTCTTGCGAAATAGGTTTATCATTAAAATAGAGTTGTTTATCCGCTGTAACCGTTAATAATTTAGCGAGATCATCAGATTTGAATGCCACAGCAGTACTCGCCTTTGGCACATTTACTTGAATTTTACCTTGAGAAATAAATGATGCTGTAATCAAGACGACAGCAAGTAACACCAACATAATATCGATAAAAGGGATAATGTTGATTTCATCAAATTTTTTCACAGACTATTCCTTATCTTTTGGTTCGTTTAACATTTTCCATTTCAAACGATTAACTTCTACCTTACGTCCTAAACCGTTATAAAATACCATAGAAGGAATTGCGACGAGAATCCCTAATGCTGTTGCTTTTAACGCAAGTGAAAGATGCATCATAATAATGCCTGCATCAATATCACCACCACCGTGGCCAATTTGATAAAAAGTAAGCAAAATTCCGATAACCGTTCCGAGTAATCCAACATAAGGCGCATTAGCTCCAATTGTTGAAATCGTGGTCATGTTACGATTCAAATCAATATCTAACTCATGAATAGTTGAGTAATGCGCAACATTAACTTTACGTAAAAAAATATAACGCTCGGTTACCATTGCTAACATCGTCACACTCATCAGTAGCAGTAAACCAATAATGATAAAATCACTGTATTGTTGTAAAAAATCAAAAAGCTGTAACATTTTTCAGTCCTTATTATTTGAGAATTTTATTGGAAATATAATTGAGAATGAATTTCAATTTTAGAGAATTTTAGCAAAGCTAGGATTAGACGTAAATATGGAACTAAAAAATAATGCTTTTTTACCGCACTTTACATAAAGCGCGGTAAGTTTTGAAAAAGGTTTAAAGATTTTTAAGATAATCTACGATAACTTGGTGATGAACTGTAGTTTTAAATTTATCAAATACATGCATAATTTTTCCATTTTCATCAATTAAAAAACTGACTCTATGAATACCGTCATAGGTTTTTCCCATAAATTTCTTCTCCCCCCATACGCCAAACATTTCTGCGACTTGATGATCAGGATCTGAAAGTAGCGTAAAATTAAGTGCTTTTTTCTCAATAAATTGCGCCAATTTTTTCGGCATATCTGGGCTAATCCCCAATATAACAAGCCCTAATTCATCTAACTCAGACTTGCTATCACGTAATCCACATGCTTGACTCGTACACCCAGGGGTAAGTGCTTTAGGATAAAAATAGACAAGCACTTTTTTCCCCCTAAAATCACTTAAAGAAATAGGACTTTCTTGTTGATTCAATAATGTAAAAGCCGGTGCTTGGTTTCCCTCAATCAATCTATTCATAAAAGACTCCTTTGAAAAAAAAGATTTGCAAATTAAAGCCATTTTAGCGACTATAGAGAGCTATACCAAATAATAAAATCAAAAAGATAAACGGAGGTTCTATGTCAGCTCAAAATCCTTTATTTTCTGGCAGTATTGTGGCTCTTGTCACACCGATGAATAACTATGGCGAAATTGATTTTGCTTGTTTAGAAAAATTAGTTGAGCATCATATTGATGCCGGATCTAATGCACTTGTTTCTGTAGGAACAACAGGTGAATCTGCCACATTAAGTATTGAAGAAAATGTAAAGGTTATTGAGAAGACAGTAGAATTTGCGAAAGGACGTATTCCAATTATTGCAGGGGCTGGCGCAAACGCTACTAGTGAAGCAATAACGATGACAAAATTATTACGCGATAGTGGTGTCGCCGGTTGTTTATCTGTCGTGCCTTACTATAATAAGCCGACTCAAGAAGGTATGTACCAACATTTTAAAGCCATTGCTGAATGTACCGATCTACCACAAATTCTTTACAATGTACCAGGACGTACTGGTAGTGACATGAAACCTGAAACAGTTGCTCGTTTAGCCCAGATTAAAAATATTGTAGGTATTAAAGAAGCAACAGGCGATGTAAGTCGTGTAACAAAAATTAAAGCACTTGCAGGTCAAGATTTCATTGTTTTAAGTGGCGACGATGCAACTAGTTTAGAAGCAATGAAATTAGGTGCTGAAGGGGTTATTTCCGTTACTAATAATCTTGCTTCAAAAGATATGGCTGATATGTGTCGTTATGCACTTTCAGGTGATTTTACTAAAGCCGAAGAAATTAATGCTCGCCTGATGCGCTTACATAATGATTTATTTATTGAATCCAATCCAATACCAGTTAAATGGGCAGCTTATCGTTTAGGTTTAATTAAATCTCCTCACTTACGTTTACCGCTAACCATATTAAGCGAAAACGTTCAACCCAAAGTAGAAGAAGCATTAAAATTTGCGGGATTATTATAAATAAAATAAGGGGCAGATCATTGTCCCATATTTTTATTATCGCAAAAGTATTATTGATTTTTCGTTTATTTTATAGGATTCTAAACATGAAAAAAATAATATTAGGTTTGGCTGCAACTGTTGTGCTAAGTGGTTGTTCATCTGATCCAGAAACGCTAAAAACCGCTAATGATACATTCCAAAAATCAGAAGCCAGTATTCCAGGTTTCTCTCCATTAGCAACAGGAGGCGTTAACTTACCTGTTGCAGACAACACTTATGCATTACCTAATATTGCCTTCAAAAAAGGGGAAAATATCGATATTCGTCCACCATCAATACCATTAGCAATTATTCAAAATTCATTAACACAATTTGATGGAGAACGAGCCCTTATAGTATATCCAGAAGAACAAACAAGCATCTATAATTTAAAGCAAGTTGAACGTCTACTGAAAGAAGAAAATATTTCATCCACTGTTCAGGGGAGTGTTTTAACGACGGATTGGTCACCAACTGATCGTATTGGAGATAAAAATGTCGAAATTAAATATCAAATAGAGCATGTTACCGATCGCCGCTCTAGTGCACTTGCCGTATCGGTGTTACAAACACGTCGTGATGGTATCATCTTCACACCAAGTGTGTCTGAAAAACAGCGTTATACCTCTGATCGTCTGAATCGTCTCATATATTCATTAACATCAGCTTATACAAAACAACAGCAAGATTTATCTAACGCTTCTGTAGGGGCTATTTCATCGCACATTATCCAAGATCTAAATGGTCAAATCGCTTTAGCAATGAATACGACATTTAACCAAGCATGGGAAAAATTAGGCTATGCCTTACCTAAAGTGGGTTTTGCGATTAAATCTGAAACCTCTGGCAGAGGATATCGCGAATTGAAATATTCCTCTTTAAATAAAGAAGACTGGCTACGCTTAGGTATCGAATCCCCCAAAATAGATAACGGTATTTACAATATGCAAATCTCGGATCATGGCAAACAAAGTTCAATGGTTATCTCTGATGAAAAAGGGCATTCACTTTCTGGAAATGATGCAAGAAAGATCTATCAGGCGATAAGTAATATCATATCAAGATAAAGAAAAACCGCACTTTAAAGTGCGGTTTTATTTTTCATTCTTTCTAGCTAAAAATTACGCTAATTTTTTGATTTGTGCAGCTAATTTAGATTTGTGGTTTGCTGCTTTGTTAGCGTGGATTAAGCCTTTAGAAGCCATACGGTCAACAACTTTTTGCATTTCAACGAATGCTGCTTCAGCTGCTGCTTTTTCACCTGCTGCTACTTGAGCATATACTTTTTTGATGTAAGTACGCATCATAGAGCGTTGGCTTGCGTTGTGTTGGCGGCGTTTTTCAGATTGAACCGCGCGTTTTTTTGCTGACTTGATATTAGCCAAGGTCAAACTCCTAAAATTTCTGTTGATTGATAGACAAAATAAAGGGCGTCAATATGCCGATTTTTTATACTTTTGTCAATGAAAAATTTGTGTTGATTTCGGTGAGACACAACCGAAAGTAAGTATCGTTATTTTTACAAGCTCTTTCAATATGGGCTCACACAAACGATGTGCGGCGGATTTTATCAGTTTTTTTTCACGGAATATAGCGTAAAAACAAAATTTCTATACAATTAGGCAAAAATTTTAGGGTAGAGAAGAATATTTTGAGTAAACGACTTTTAAAATCTAGCATTGTTGTTAGTTCTATGACTTTATTATCTAGAGTGTTAGGTCTTGTTCGCGATGTAGTTATCGCTCATCTCATTGGTGCAGGCGCCACAGCGGACGTTTTTTTATTTGCTAATCGTATCCCAAATTTTCTTCGTCGTTTATTCGCTGAAGGGGCTTTTTCACAGGCTTTTGTACCTGTTCTCGCAGAATATCAAAAATCTGGTGATATTAATAAAACCCGTGAATTTATTGGAAAAGTTTCTGGTACCCTTGGGGGATTGGTCAGTATTGTTACAATCCTCGCAATGGTTGGATCGCCTGTCGTTGCTGCTTTATTTGGGATGGGCTGGTTTACCGATTGGATAAATGATGGCCCAGATGCACATAAATTTGAACAAGCTTCCCTTTTACTTAAAATAACTTTTCCTTATTTATGGTTTGTTACTTTTGTGGCACTTTCTGGTGCGGTGCTTAACACGATTGGGAAATTCGGCGTGATGTCCTTTTCACCAGTGTTATTAAATATAGCGATGATTGCCACCGCACTTTTTCTTGCACCACAAATGGATAACCCAGATCTTGCACTCGCTATCGGGATTTTTCTTGGCGGATTATTACAGTTTTTATTCCAAATTCCATTTATGAAACAAGCTGGTTTACTAGTGAAACCCAAGTGGGCTTGGCGGGATGAAGGCGTAACCAAAATTCGTAAATTAATGATTCCAGCTTTGTTCGGGGTTTCTGTAAGTCAAATTAACTTGCTACTTGATACGGTTATCGCTAGTTTCTTAATGACTGGCTCTATTAGCTGGTTGTATTATTCCGACCGCTTACTGGAATTTCCTCTTGGTTTATTTGGCATTGCGATTTCTACCGTAATTTTGCCAACGCTTGCTCGCCACCACGTTAATCGTGATGGCGATTCAGATAAAAGTGCGGTTGATTTTCGTAATACAATGGATTGGGGCGTGCGAATGATTTTATTACTTGGCGTTCCCGCAGCCATTGGTATTGCGGTATTGGCTCAACCGATGTTACTTACGCTCTTTATGCGTGGAAATTTCATGCTAAATGATGTTCATGCCGCCTCTTATTCTTTATGGGCATTTAATGCAGGTTTACTTAGCTTTATGTTGATTAAAATCCTCGCCAATGGCTATTACGCCCGCCAAGATACCAAAACGCCAGTAAAAATCGGCATTATTGCCATGGTGAGTAATATGGGCTTTAACCTATTGGCGATTCCTTTCAGTTATGTGGGTTTAGCTATTGCTTCAGCAATGTCGGCAACCTTAAATGCTTATTTGCTTTATCGTGGTTTAGCTAAAGCGGATGTATACCATTTTTCACGTAAAAGTGCGGTCTTTTTTGGAAAAGTTTTATTGGCTGCAATCGCAATGGGGGCAGCAGTTTGGTATTACGTGCCTGAAATCAACCAATGGGCGAAAATGGATTTCTTCATGCGTGTTTATTGGCTTGTTTGGTTGATTGTATTAGCCGCAATAGTTTATGGCACAACGTTGATTTTATTAGGCGTTCGCAAGCACCATTTGCTGACAAAAAACTAACTTCTCGCTATAATGCCGAAATTCTCTTATTTTCATGGATAAGGACATGCAATTAATTCGTGGGCTTCATAATGCAAATCGTGTTTTACAAGGTTGTGCGCTAACGATCGGCAACTTTGATGGTGTGCATTTAGGGCATCAAGCAGTTCTCCGCCATTTGCGCCAAAAAGCTGACGAATTAAATTTACCCATGGCGGTATTGTTATTTGAATCACAGCCGCGTGAATATTTTATGGGAGAAAATGCACCAGCGCGTTTAATGCGTTTGCGTGACAAAATTTATTATCTCGAAAAGGCTAAGGTTGATGTCGTAATTGTGGCGAAATTTGACCGCACTTTTGCCGAACAACCAGCTGATGTGTTTATTGAGCAAACGCTTGTTAATCATCTACATGTGAAATTTTTAAGCATTGGCGATGATTTCAAGTTCGGCTCAAAACGCCAAGGCAATTTTGCAATGTTGCAAGCAGCTGGTCAGCGTTTCGGTTTTATTGTTGAAGATAACCGTAGCTTTTGTCTAGATGAACAGCGAATTAGTAGCACTGCAATTCGCGAAGCGTTAGCGAATGATGACTTACAACTTGCAGAAAATTTACTCGGTAAACCTTATCGTATTTTCGGGCGTGTGATCCATGGTAATAAGTTAGGCAGATCAATAGGATTTCCAACGGCCAATATTCGTTTACATAGACAAGTCAATCCAATCAAAGGCGTTTATGCCGTAAAAGTGCGGTTGAAGTCAGGCGAGATTTTTAATGGCGTCGCCAACATGGGAAAACGCCCAACTATAAATGGATTAATGCAATTATTAGAAGTTCATTTGTTTGATTTTTCTCAGAATATTTATGGCCAAATGGTGGAAGTCGAATTCTGCCACAAGATTAGAAACGAGATTAAATTCCCGTCTTTTGATGATTTGAAAGTACAAATTGAGAAAGACGTAGAAACTGCGAAAGCGTTTTTTTAACAGTTAATTTTAAAATGTAAAAATTGGAAAATAAAATGACAGTCGATTACAAAAACACTCTTAACCTACCGGAAACCAGCTTTCCAATGCGCGGTGATTTAGCTAAGCGCGAACCTGATATGTTGAAAAATTGGTACGAGAAAAATCTTTACCAAAAAATTCGTGAAGCGAGCAAAGGCAAAAAATCTTTTATTCTGCATGATGGCCCTCCGTATGCGAACGGCAATATTCATATCGGTCACGCCGTTAATAAAATTCTGAAAGATATTATTATTAAATCTAAAACGGCGTTAGGTTTTGATTCACCTTATATCCCGGGTTGGGACTGTCATGGTTTGCCAATTGAATTAAAAGTAGAAGGTTTAGTAGGTAAACCAAACGAGAAAATTACAGCAGCTGAGTTCCGTCAAAAATGTCGCGAATATGCTGCAGAACAAGTAGAAGGTCAGAAAAAAGACTTTATCCGTTTAGGTGTGTTGGGCGATTGGGATAATCCTTATTTAACGATGAACTTCGACACCGAAGCAAACATCATCCGTACTCTTGGTAAAGTGATTGCGAATGGCCATTTATACAAAGGCTCAAAACCAGTTCACTGGTGTTTAGACTGCGGTTCTTCTTTGGCTGAAGCAGAAGTGGAATACGAAGACAAAGTTTCTCCGTCTATCTATGTTCGTTTTCCTGCCGTAAGTGCGGTCGAAATTGAAGAGAAATTTAACGCAGTAGGCAAAGGCCACGGCAAATTATCTGCGGTGATTTGGACCACCACACCTTGGACAATGCCATCTAACCGTGCGATTGCGGTAAATGCAGACTTAGAATACAACTTAGTACAACTTGGCGACGAGCGTGTGATCTTAGCCGCTGAATTAGTTGAATCCGTAACGAAAGCGGTGGGCGTAGAACAAGTTAAAGTGTTAAGTTCAGTAAAAGGTCAAGCGCTTGAGTTAGTACGCTTTAACCATCCGTTCTATGATTTCACTGTACCAGTAATTTTAGGTGATCACGTGACCACTGATGGCGGTACAGGTTTAGTTCACACCGCACCAGACCACGGTTTAGACGACTTTATTGTTGGACAAAAATATAATTTACCAATGGCTGGTCTTGTATCGAATGACGGTAAATTTATTTCAACGACTGAATTCTTCGCAGGCAAAGGTGTATTTGAAGCCAATCCATTGGTTATTGAAAAATTACAAGAAGTGGGCAACTTATTAAAAGTTGAGAAAATCAAACACAGTTACCCACACTGCTGGCGTCACAAAACCCCGATTATTTTCCGTGCGACCCCACAATGGTTTATCGGTATGGAAACACAAGGTTTACGTCAACAAGCCTTAGGTGAAATCAAACAAGTTCGCTGGATTCCAGATTGGGGTCAAGCGCGTATCGAGAAAATGGTTGAAAACCGCCCAGACTGGTGTATTTCCCGTCAACGTACTTGGGGCGTACCGATGACGTTGTTCGTGCACAAAGAAACCGAAGAACTTCATCCGCGTACTTTAGAGCTACTTGAAGAAGTGGCGAAACGTGTAGAGAAAGCTGGTATTCAAGCATGGTGGGATTTAGACGAAAAAGAATTATTAGGTACGGACGCAGAAACCTATCGCAAAGTGCCTGATACCCTTGATGTATGGTTTGACTCAGGATCAACCTATTCTTCAGTTGTCGCAAATCGCCCAGAATTTAATGGTCAAGATATTGATATGTATTTAGAAGGTTCTGACCAACACCGTGGTTGGTTTATGTCTTCTTTAATGCTTTCTACGGCAACGGACAGCGAAGCACCGTATAAACAAGTATTAACCCATGGTTTCACCGTGGATGGTCAAGGCCGTAAGATGTCAAAATCTATCGGTAACATTGTGACCCCACAAGAAGTAATGGATAAATTCGGTGGTGATATTTTACGTTTATGGGTCGCTTCTACCGACTATACGGGTGAAATGACCGTTTCTGATGAGATCTTAAAACGTGCAGCGGATAGCTATCGTCGTATTCGTAACACCGCTCGTTTCTTATTAGCGAACTTAAATGGTTTTGATCCAAAACGTGATTTAGTCAAACCAGAAGAAATGATTAGCCTAGATCGTTGGGCGGTAGCTTGTGCGTTAGATGCACAAAAAGAAATTAAAGACGCGTACGATAACTATCAATTCCACACTGTGGTACAACGTTTAATGCGTTTCTGCTCTGTGGAAATGGGCTCGTTCTACCTTGATATTATCAAAGACCGTCAATATACAACTAAAGCGGATAGCCTTGCGCGTCGTAGTTGTCAAACTGCGTTATGGCATATTGCTGAAGCATTAGTTCGTTGGATGGCTCCGATCTTATCTTTCACCGCCGATGAAATTTGGCAACACTTACCACAAATCGAAAGTGGTCGTGCAGAATTCGTATTTACTGAAGAATTCTATCAAGGCTTATTTGGTTTAGGCGAGAATGAAAAATTAGATGATGTTTACTGGCAACAACTCATTAAAGTTCGTTCAGAAGTGAACCGCGTATTAGAAGTCGCGCGTAACGATAAAGTGATTGGTGGCGGTTTAGAAGCAGAAGTGACCGTTTATGCGAATGACGAATATCGTGCATTGTTAGAACAATTAGGCAATGAATTACGTTTCGTGTTAATTACCTCAAAAGCTGAAGTGAAAGCATTAGCAGACAAACCTGAAGATGTGGCTGCGGGTGAGTTAGAAGGTATTGCAGTGAATGTAGCTCGTTCTAACGGTGAAAAATGTCCGCGCTGCTGGCATTATTCTGACAAAATCGGCGTGAACCCTGAACATCCAACACTTTGTCCACGTTGTGTAGAAAATGTGGCGGGTAATGGTGAAGTACGCCATTTTGCATAATTAAATTTGTTGTAAAACAGAAAAGTGCGGTTGATTTTAACCGCACTTTTTTACTTTTGTACAAAAGGAAGTAGAGATGATGTTAGGAAAAGAAATGATTCGCTCAAAAACAATGTGGTTTTATCTCTTATTGCTTGTTTTCTCCATTTTTACCAATATGGGGTTGGGTAATGTATTAAGTGAGAATATTCCCGTTTCAGATTACGCAATTTTATTTGTTATCACGGCGATTTCTTTTTATTTCACCCCTTGGATTGGGCGAATATTAATCACTGTATTATTCCTCAGCGCGATATTTTATTGTTCTGCTGGTTTTTTCTATGGTATTCCATCTTTAGGTATTATCGCTTCTGTTTATGAAACGAATATTAATGAAACTTTGGAATACTATACAACCATTCCTTTTTGGATATTTTTATTTCAAGCTACTTATCTCATTCTGTTTGTTGTTTTAATGAAATTAAGTTTTCATGCTAAACGACAAGCATTTAAATGGCTAAATACTGTTGCTATCGGCATATTATTAGTTTTGTCTTACAATCAATTTTCTGATTGGAACTATGCGTATAAATTCCGTTTTTATCCAGTTCTTTTCTACTCAGAATTTGATCGTATGAATGATCTGTATTTAGAACAACGAGATTTTCTAAATCAATCTGTCAATGCGCCTTCTCAATGGGATATTCAATCTTTTACGCCAAAATATAAAAATTATATTTTGATTATCGGTGAAAGCATGCGAAAAGATTATATGTCGTTATATGGCTTTCCACTGAAAACCACGCCATTTTTAGAAAGTGTGAAAGGCACAGTTTTTGAAAATTATTATTCTGCGGCACCAAATACGCAACCATCCTTACAACGCACCTTATATCGAGCAGATAAAGGGGAAACGGTTTATACGGATAATATTATTTCTTTAGCCAAAAAAGCGGGCGTGAAAACCTATTGGATTTCTAATCAAGGCAAAATTGGTGAATTTGATACGATGGCCTCTCGTATTGGTCAAAGTGCAGATGAAACGATTTTTATGAAGCCGTTAGGTTATAACTCTAAAAAAGTTTATGACGATGAAATGTTACCTGTATTAGATAAAGCCTTAAAAGAAAATATTACGAATCCAAAATTAATTGTGATTCATTTAATGGGTTCACATCCCGCCTTTTGTGAGCGTCTTCCATACGAGGTTAAAAATTATTTTATTAATCAATCTATGTCTTGTTATTTAGAATCGATTAAATATACCGATCAGTTTTTAGAAAAATTAAATTCACAATTGGTAGCACAAAATGAGCCCTATTCGGTGATTTACTTTTCTGATCATGGGCTTGCTCATTATGAGGATTCTAAAGGTTTATCATTGCATCCAAATAATCTTTATAAACAAGATTATGAAATTCCTTTCGTTATGTTTTCGAGTGATAGCCAAAAGGTAGAAAAAATAAAAACGCCACAATCTGCATTTAATTTTGTTTATGGTTTTGCTGATTGGATGGGAATTAAGGAAAAACATTTACAAGACGTGGATTTTTTCCGTCCTGAAAAACAGGAAATTAAGGTATTTGATTGGAAGAAAGTGGTGAATGTTAAAGAGTTAGCTGATGATCCAGCAAAATTACCAGAAGCCGTTCAGTAAATGAGATCGTGCTTTATCATTTATCGGCTTATGCTAGAATTAACGAAATTTTTTTAAAAGGGAAATATTATGTCCAAAAAATCAGGGCTTTCATTTTTATGGTTAAGTGCGGTCGCTTTCGTGATTGATTTGCTCACTAAATATATTGTGGTGCAAAAATTTGATTTGTATGAAAGTGTTAATGTGTTGCCTGTTTTCAATCTTACCTATGTTCGCAATTATGGCGCGGCATTTAGTTTCTTAGCGGATCATAGTGGCTGGCAACAATATTTCTTTATTTTGTTAGCGTTGGCTATTTCTGGCATGTTGGTTTATTTTTTAGCAAAAAATAATGCTCAACAAAAAATCCAAAATTCTGCTTATGCACTCATTATTGGAGGGGCGTTAGCGAATATGGTGGATCGCGCTTACAATGGTTTCGTCGTGGATTTCTTTGATTTCTATTGGGATATTTACCATTATCCAGTGTTTAATATCGCCGATATCGCCATTTGTATTGGCGCAGGTTTGTTGGCATTGGATGCTTTTAAGAGCGAAAAGAAAAAAGTACAAGATAAACAAGCAGAAAAGTGCGGTCAGAAATGAAGATAATTTTAGCGAATCCACGAGGATTTTGTGCCGGTGTAGATCGTGCCATTAGCATTGTTGAACTAGCCTTAGAAATTCATGGCGCTCCGATTTATGTTCGTCACGAAGTGGTGCATAACCGATTTGTTGTGAACGGATTGCGTGATCGTGGTGCGATCTTTGTGGAAGAATTAGGCGAAGTACCTGATGGCGCGATCGTGATTTTTTCTGCGCATGGTGTATCTCAAGCTGTTCGACAAGAAGCGAAAGATCGTAATCTCAAAGTATTTGATGCAACCTGTCCTTTGGTAACAAAAGTGCATATGCAAGTTGCTCGTGCAAGTCGAAAGGGAACAAAAGCGATTCTGATTGGGCATAAAGGGCATCCTGAAGTTGAAGGCACAATGGGGCAGTATAGCAACGAAGATGGCGGGATTTTCCTGATTGAAAAAGTAGAAGATATTGCACGTTTGCCGATGCAAGAAAATGATGATTTAACCTTTATGACGCAAACAACTTTATCGCTAGATGATACAGCAGAAACTATTGCTGCATTAAAGGAAAAATATCCCGCTATTCAAGGTCCACATAAAAACGATATTTGTTATGCGACAACCAATCGTCAAGAAGCGGTGCGAGAATTGGCAAAATTATCTGATTTGGTATTGGTAGTTGGTTCTAAAAATTCATCAAATTCAAATCGCTTAGCTGAATTGGCTTCTCGTAT
This sequence comes from Haemophilus sp. SZY H36, assembly GCF_018829625.1. Taxonomy (NCBI): domain Bacteria; kingdom Pseudomonadati; phylum Pseudomonadota; class Gammaproteobacteria; order Pasteurellales; family Pasteurellaceae; genus Haemophilus; species Haemophilus sp. SZY H36. The sequence goes on from NZ_JAHKKA010000002.1 coordinate 457,604, forward strand.
GGGGGTTAAATCACAGCTTCTTGATGATCCTTCCGATATTCAAGCTGATTGGTTTAATGATGTGAAAACCATTGGGATTACAGCCGGCGCGTCTGCACCCGAAGAATTAGTTCAATCGATTATTTCCCGCTTAAAAGAGTTTGGTGCGAATACCATAGAAGAACTACAAGGTTTAGAAGAAAATATGTTCTTTGAGGTTCCAAAAGAGCTGAGAATAAAAGAAGTTAACTAATCTTAAGGGCTTGTCGTAAATGATAAGCCCTTTGTTTTTTCATTCAAATTAAGAATTTTTGCGATCTGAATCGCAAAAGTGCGGTAAGAATCTTGAGCGTTTTCTTGAAAGCATAAAAAATGGCTGTGTTGATATGCTCATCAACATGTTCATATTATAAAAGGAAACCTCTATGAAATTAATGAAAACATTATTTACTTCGGTGGTATTGTGCGGGGCTTTGGGTGCGTCTTCAGCTTTTGCTGAGGAAAAAGCTGCGGAGCAGGCTGTTCAACCTGTTGTAGCAACTCAAACTGAGGCTCAAGTTGCACCGGCTACTGTGAGCGATAAATTGAATATCAATACGGCAACCGTTAGTGAAATTCAAAAAGCCTTAACAGGAATCGGTGCTAAAAAAGCAGAAGCGATAGTGCAATATCGTGAAAAACACGGTAATTTCACGAGTGCTGAACAACTATTAGAAGTGCAAGGGATTGGTAAAGCAACACTTGAAAGAAACCGTGATCGAATCACCTTTTAATTTTAAAACCGCTTATAGATGCCCTGTTTTACAGGGCTTTTTTATTGTGCACTTTAAGCCATTTTTGCATTTGTTCAATTTCCGCTTGTTGTGCGTGAATAATATTCTCAGCAAGCTTACGCATCTCTGGATCTTTTCCGTATTTTAATTCAACTTCCGCCATTTTTACTGCGCCAATATGGTGTGGCAACATACCTGCTGCAAAAGCAACATCAGGATCTTGATATTGCATAGCAGCCATCATGTCCTGATGCATTTGAGTCATACCTTGCATTAATTCTTGTTGCATTGCAGAACCTGTCGGCATTGGCATATTCATGTGTGCTTGATGCGGTTGTTCATTAGCTTGGGCACAAATTGAAACTGCAGCAGCGCTAAGTGTGATAAAAGTCATAAGTTTTTTCATGTTTTTCTCCTATGTGATAACTGAATGAGCGCGAATCATAAACCTTGATCTAAGGTTAAAGTCAATATTTATTCCGAAAATTTTTGGTGAGATATTAAAATAAGACAATATTTGATATGAGGGACAGAATTACGAAGCAAAGATTTGTACTTGCCACGGGCAATAAAGGTAAAGTAAAAGAAATTGTAGATGTATTAGCTGATTTTGGTTTTGAAGTCATTGCTCAGACAGATTTAGGCATTGAAAGCCCAATCGAATCACCTTTTAATTTT